>JBIKNA010000395.1:0-7148 GCA_044358965.1 Polyangiaceae bacterium | reverse complement strand
CCTCTGCATCTCCGACATCCAGGGGAACCTCGACGCACTGCGCGCAGTGATGGCCACAGCCGAGCGCCGCTCTTTCTCGAAGCTCTTGGTGGCCGGTGATCTGGTGTTCCCCGGCCCCGAGCCGCTCGAAACGTGGCGACGACTCAACGCCGCTGGCGCCATCTTGGTGCAGGGTGTCACCGACCGCGCCTTGTCCGCTCTCGACCCCAAGGCACTCAAGCCCGAGACCGACCGCGAGCGACAGCTGCGCGACCGTTTCGTCGCCGTGCGCGAAGCCCTTGGCGACGTGATCCTCGAGCGCATCCGTCGCCTGCCGCCGTTTGTGCGCCTACCGCTCGAAGACGGTACCGAGATGGTTCTGGTGCACGGGTCCCCGCACGACCACCAAGTCGCCATGAGCCACGACATGACCGACGAGGAGCTGTTGGCCCTGGTGGGCGACGATCCCGCGAGCCTGGTGGTGTGCGGCATGAGCCACGTTCCCTTCGACCGCACCGTGGCCGATGTTCGCATCGTCAATGTGGGGAGCGTGGGCGACGCGCCCGACGGCCTTGGCGGCTCCGGCGGCCCGGTGCTCAAGCCCCGCATTGCCCATGCCACCTGGATCGAGTCTCGTCCCGGGAGCCTCACCGTCGAGCAAGTGCACATTCCGCTCGACAGCTGACGGGGCCCGCGCGCCTTTCCTGGCCCAGAAGACCAGGCCACAAAGTTGCCCCCGTTTTTGCAAGCGAAATCAAGATTCGGCAGTCAGCATGCCGACTCAGGATTGACGTGGGACGCCAAGCGTCTTTGATCCTTGTTCGGCCCGACTCCTCGGAATCCGGCTCCCTGCTCCTGACGCCCATGCCTCGCCGCAAAGACAAGACCCGCAAGACGCCCGAAGGCAAAGCCAACGTCATTCACGTTGTGTTCGGCCCCGGTGGCGGCCGCGTGGCCGAGACCGACAAGGCCACCGAGAGCGCCGCCGCAGACAAGCTGGCCGCCGCCGAGACTGCGGCGCTGGCGGTCACGGCACTCTTCAGCGCCCGGGAAGCCGCGCGGCTGCTCGGTGTCACCGTGGCGCGTCTGCGCACCCTGTCGCGCAGCAACATCGTGTCCCCGTCGGGCACCAAAGCAGGCCGCGCGGCCTACACCTTCGAAGATCTGATTGCCCTTCGGGCCACCAAAGAGCTGCTTGGCAAACAGGTGCGCTTGCGCGACGTCCGCGAAGCCGTGTCGGCGCTCAAGAAGACCCTCCCGCGGGTCGCAAGGCCCCTGCAAGAGCTTCGCATCGTAAGCGACGGGCGCCGGGTGGTGGTCCGCGCCGAAGACGGAGCCTTCGAGCCCCTGACGGGGCAGATGGTCATGGACTTCCAGACCGGCGCGTTGCGCGACGACGTCGTCAAGATGTTGCGCCCACAGACCGAGGCCGCCCGCACCAAGGCCGCCTACGACTTGTACACCCGCGCAAGCACCCTCGACGAAGACCCGGACTCCTTCGAACAAGCCGAGCGCCTGTACCGCCGGGCCATCGAGTTGGATCCCCAGCTGGCCATCGCCTACACCAACCTCGGCAACATCTTGTTCCGCCGCGGCGACGAGCGCGGGGCCGAGGAGTTCTACCGCAAGGCCCTCGAGATCGATGGTCGGCAGCCCGAGGGGCACTACAACCTGGGCTACGTCATGCTCGAGCGCGGCTTGCCCGGCCGGGCCATCGCGTATTTCCAGCGGGCGCTCCAGGCCGATCCGCGTTTCGCCGATGCCCACTTCAACCTGGCCATGGCCCTCGAAGCCATCAGCGAGCCGGATCGCGCGCGCACCCATTGGCGCCTGTACCTAGAACTGGAGCCCGAGGGCTCCTGGGCGGACATCGCCCGCGAGCACCTCCGATGATGGACCTACTTACCCGCACCGACCGCATCTGGAACGGCACCGACCGCATCACCGACAAGGAGCACCACCCTTTTGCGCCCTTGAATCAGGTTTGCGAGATCACTCGCGACATTGCGTTCTACAAGCATTTCTCCAACATCACGGCGGTGCGCACGGACGCGGGTCTGGTGCTTCTGGACACTGGGTCTCACCTGCCCATTCTGCAGTCCATGGCCTTCGGCGCCATCCGGGGTTTCAGCCAAGAGCGGCTGCACACGGCGGTGTACACGCACGGGCATATCGATCACGCGTACGGCCTGCCGCCATTCCTCGAAGAAGCCGACAATCGCCATTGGCAGCGCCCGGCCATCGTGGGCCACGAAGCCGTGCTGCCGCGCATGCAGCGCTACGCCAAGACCACGGGCTACAACTCCATCATCAACCGCCGGCAGTTCTCCATGTACGTGGACTGGCCCAGCGAGTTCGATGCCCCCACGGTCACCTATCACCGGAACCTGCCGCTCACCGTCGGCGATACGCGCTTCGAGCTGCACCACGCCCGGGGCGAAACGGACGACCACACCTGGGTGTACCTGCCCGACGCCGAGGTCCTCGTCACCGGCGACTTGTTCCTCTGGGCCGCCCCCAACGCGGGCAACCCGCAAAAGGTGCAACGCTACGCCTTCGATTGGGCTGTGGCCCTCAAGGCCATGGCGGCGCTGCGGCCAAGGGTGCTGTTACCCGGCCACGGCCTGCCCATCGTGGGCCACGACAGGGTGCAGCAAGCCCTGTCCGAGTCTTCGGACTACTTGCTCCATCTTCACGACGGCACGCTCAAGCTCATGAACGAGGGAGCCACCCTCGACGAGATCATCCACACGGTGAAGCCGCCGGCGGCCCTGGCCGAACGGCCGTACTTGCAGCCCATCTACGATGAGCCCGAGTTCATCGTGCGCAACATCTACCGCTGTTATGGCGGCTGGTACTCGGGCCTGCCGAGCGAGCTCAAGCCCTCGCGCTTCGAAGAGCAGGCCAAGGAAATTGCCGAGCTGGCGGGCGGCCCCGACGTGCTCGCAGACCGCGCGCTATCGCGCCTCGCCGAGGGCAACCTGCGCCTCGCGAGCCACCTCATCGATTGGGCCTTCGGCGCAGCCCCGGCAGACCCGCATGTGCTCGCGGCCCGCGCGAAGGTCTACGAGACCCGCAAAGAGGCCGAGCTGTCGACCATGGCGCGGGGCATCTTTGGGGCCGCCGCGCGGCAGGCCCGGGGCGACGACGACGATGAGCCCCCGTCTCGGCAACACGGACCCTGAGGTCCGACGCGCAACCGTGTGCCAGAGGCCAGTGGGCACTCCCCGCGAATGCCCCCTCGAGCCCAAGCCCCCTCTAGCCCAGGCGTCGATGGCCCAAGCAGGGCAGCTGCGCGCGAACGGCGTCCTGCCGCGCGAAGTCCAGGGTGGCCATGGCCAGCCCAATGCCCTCGGGCGCTTGCGATAGAACATCGCCCCAGGGATCGCAGACCAGACTCTTGCCGTAGGTGGCCCGGCCCTGCGGGTGCTTGCCCCACTGCGCCGCAGCCACCACGAAGACCTGGTTTTCGATGGCGCGCGCGCGCAGGAGCACGTGCCAGTGGTCTTTGCCCGTGGTGAGCGTGAACGCCGCCGGCACGACGATCACACGGGCGCCCTTGTCTACCAGGCGGCGGTAGAGCTCCGGAAAGCGCAGGTCGTAACAGATGCTGAGCCCCACGGGCACACCGGCGACGTCGACCACGCAGGGCTCGTCGCCGGCCGTGGTGGCATCGCTCTCCCGTAGCTTGGTCCCATCGGCCAGGTCCACATCGAACAGGTGCACCTTGCGGTACCGCGCAAGCTCGTCGCCCGACGGGCCATAGGCAACGAGCGTATTGAAGGGCCGGTCAGCGTCGTCGCTGCGCTCGGGCATGCCGCCACCGATGATGGTGAGCTGATGCTCCTTGGCCAAGGCGCTGAGCGTGCGCGAGATGGGCCCGTCACCAATGGTCTCGGCGAGTGCGCGTTTCTTGTCTTCGCCGCCCCCCATGAAGGCGAAGTTCTCGGGCAGCACCACCAAGCTGGCCCCGCGCGCGCGGGCCGACGCCACCTGCACACGCACCTCGGCAAGGTTGCTGTCGAGATTGTCTTGGGACGAGAGCTGCACGGCGGCGACGGAAAGACTGGCGGGCGGAGCAGGCTTCATGGCCCAGCATGGTGCCAAACGAAACGGCTCGGCGATAGGGCCTGCTATGGTCACTTCTGCGCCATGTGCTTTCGCAGCGACGCCACCCCGGTGCCCAGGGCCTACTGGCCGACGGTCACGTCTTTTGCGCGAAGCCCCGAGGGCGCTACCTGGGGCGGCGCTCGCCTGCCCGTGGTCTTCGAGGTCGCTGCGGCACCTACGGGGCTCTCGGTGACCGATGTCCAGCTCGAACTCGCCCTTGCCTCACGCGCGTGGTCCACGGTCCGCTGCACGTCGTTTCGCGCGCTTGTCCAAGGCACCCCAGCGCAGGCGCTTACTGCGCAAGACGACGGGCGCAACGGCGTGTTCGTCCACACCGACGTATGGCCAAGCACCTTCGTTCCTGGCGCCCTTGCGCAGACCGTCGTCACCGTTGGCCCGGACGGCCGCTTGCACGACGCCGACATTCACCTAAACGCCAAAGACCATGTCTTCTCGCTGGACGGGCGCCCGGGCACCGTCGACCTTCGCAGTGTGCTGACGCACGAGCTTGGGCACGCGCTGGGCCTTGGACACTCGGACGACCCCAGGGCCACCATGTTCGCGTCCGGCGCAGGCCTGCGCTGGCGTTCCGTCGAGGCCGACGACGCGCTTGGCGTATGCACATTGTACCCGGGCGAAGGGGCATCGGGCTGCGAGGCCTCCCCCTGCCCTTCGGGCAGCCTCTGCATCGATGGGCAATGCCAGCGCCCGGGCGACACCGCCGGCGTATGCGGCCCGTGTACGCCCGATGCCAACGCCTGCGAGGGACTCGGCGACACCGCCCGCTGCGTCGACCTCACAAGCACAGCCCGCGGGTGCCTGCGGCCCTGCGGCACCAGCGAAGACTGCGGCCGTGGGTTTTCGTGCAGGCCCACGACGGGCGCGGGCGATCTGCAGTGTGTCCCCGACGATGCGTGTGGTCGCACGGAGCCGGGCCCCAGCGGCAAGGGCACGGACGCCGGCGACGCTGGCACGCAAGCCCCCGACACGCGAGCCACTGAAGCGAGCGCCACGGCCAGCGGCGGCGGCGGTTGCAACCTGGTGGGCCAACCGCCGAACCCGGGCACTGTTCTCGGCCTGGCAGCGCTTCTGCTGCTCGCCCGAGCCTTTGGACGCGCGCGTCCAAAGTGAGTACGGACCGCAGCGCTTGCGAGCGGTGGGCCCGCAAGCGCCTGGGCGTCTAGGCCTCGGCGGAAGCGGCCTTCTCCGCAGGCTTTTCTTTCTTCTTCTCGTAGAGCGCGTCGATGGCGGCGCCCCACTTCTTGAGCACTTCGCGCCGCTTCACCTTGAGGCTGGGCGTCAGCATCCCGTTGTCGGCCGTGAAGTCTTCGTCGATGAGGGCGAACTCTCGCACCTCTTCGAAGCCCTTGAACTTTTCGCCATAGTGCTCGAGCTCTTTCTTGTAGAGCGCACGCACCTTTGGATCGCTCAGGAGCTTGTCGCCGCTGGCGCTGACGCCGTTGTCTTTGGCCCAGCTCTTGAGCGCGTCGACGTTGGCCACCACCAGCGCCACATTGAACGGCTTGTTGTCGCCATAGACCATGACGTTGGCCACGTAGGGCGACAGCTTGTACTGCTCCTCGAGCGGCGTGGGCACCACGTACTTCCCGTTCTCGAGCTTGTACTGCTCTTTGATGCGGCCGGTGATGAACAGGAAGCCGTCATCGTCGATGCGCCCCATGTCGCCGGTGCGGAAGCCGCCGTCGCTGGTAAACACCGCGTCGTTCTCTTCTTTGCGGTTGTGGTAGCCGAACATGACGTTCGGCCCGTGGACGATGATCTCGCCCTCTTCGCTGATGCTGACCTTGACGCCGGGGATGGCCTTGCCCACGGAGCCAATCTTGCGGGAGTCTTTCCAGTTGGCAGTGCTGATGGGGCTAGTCTCCGTCAGGCCATAGCCCTCGTAGACGGTGATGCCCAAGCCGTCGATGAACTCGGCGACGTCTTTGGAGATGGCTGCGCCGCCGCTGAAGGCGTAGCGCAGGCGGCCACCAAAGCGTCCGCGCACCTTGGCGAACACCACGCGGTCCGTGAGGGCCAGCACAAGCCCCTCGCCCAGGGACACCTCGAGGCCGGCGCGCTGCTTGGCACGCGTGGCCAAGGCGCTCTTGACCATCTTCTGCACCGCGTCAGGCTTCTGCGAGATGGTCTTTTGCACCCCGGCGTAGATCTTGTTGAAGATGCGCGGCACGCTGCACAAGAGCGTGGGCTGGGTCTCCGCAAGGTTGTCGATGATCTTGTCGACGGACTCGCAGAGCGCCATGCTCGCCCCCATGGAGAACAAGGCGTGCAGCTCGACGGTCTGGCCGAAAGAGTGCGCCCACGGCAAGAACGACAGCGAGCGGTCCATGCTGGTCAACGGAAAGACCTCGTGCATGGCGTTGACGTTGCTGCACAGGTTGCCATGCGTGAGGATGACGCCCTTGGGGTTGCCCGTGGTGCCGCTCGTGTAGATGAGACCGGCCACGTCTTTGGACGTGATCTTGGACTGCGGGACCTTCTTCTTGGAGAGGCAGGCCTTGTACGTGGTGACCTTGCCTTCGGCCTTGGTCTTGTCGTCGAGGCTGATGATGTGCTCGATGCTGGGCACATTGTCGACGAAGGTCAGCGCCTTCTGCACGATGTCGTCGGTGGCCGCGATGAAGACTTTGGCTTCGCAATCTTTGGCGATGAATTCCCAGTCTTTGGCCAGCTGCGCTTCGTACATGGGCACGAACGCCGCGCCGAGTCCGTAACACGCGTAGGCGGCCACGGCCCATTCCACGCGGTTGTTGGCCACGATGGCCACCTTGTCGCCCCGGGTGACCCCGAGCGCCGCCAGACCCGCGCGGAACTGGTCGACGCTCTTGCCGAACTCCAGATACGTGACCCACTGCCAGGTGCCGTTGCGCTTGGTCCCGAACAGCTCGTTGTCGGGGTACGTCTTGATGGCGGTTGCGAAGAGATCCGAGAGCGTGTCGAAGTTGGCCATGGTTGGGCTCAAGCTTACGGCGTTCCGGAGCCCTTCGCAAAGAGGCAACCCGAACGCGCTTTTTGTTTCGATTCCAAGCATTTGGGCC
>JBIKNA010000394.1:0-7153 GCA_044358965.1 Polyangiaceae bacterium | reverse complement strand
CCTTGGCTCACCGTGGCCCAGGGCCCCAGGATGCGGGGTCGCGACCTAGCTTCGCTCGGTGATTGCCCGGTACGCATCGGTCATCTGCGCGAAGGCCACCTGCATGGCCTTCCGCTCGGTGTCGGACACCGACGGATGCAAGTCCGGGTGGTAGCGGCGCACGGCGTCCCGATATGCGCGCTTCACTTCTGTGACGCTGGCGCCATCGCGGAGCCCTAGTACAGCGTAGGCGGCCCTGCTTGGGCCCACCTGTCGCTCGCGCGTGCCGCCTCGACCCTTGCGATCGCGAGCTCGGCTGCGTCCATGAAGGAACTCGACTTCGGACAACGGCCCGTCCGTGAGCGCGCTCCGCGGGGGTCGCTCAGACACGTGAAACGCAATGCGAGCGTCGGCGAGACGGTCGAGAAGCCCCAACCGAAGCCGCAACTGCGTGCGAAGCGCCCGGGCAATGTCCGCCGAGGGCACGTGGAACTCCGTTCGTAGTACCTCGCCATGAAGCCGGTTGCCGGCGAGGGCTCGGAGGAGCGACCGCCGCAATAGTTCGTCGTCGATGGATCCTTGATCCCGGAGTAGCTCCGCGAGAGAAGGCGAAGCACGGTCGACCTCGACCCAGGTCAGCAGGCCTCGGGACAAGTAGACCCGGTGCACCCTCTCCTGCGCTTCTTCGGTCAGTTCGAGCACGCCGGAGGCATGACTTCGATGCAGCGCGCCGAGCAAATCGCCGAGGGTCGTTGTACGCAGACGGCCGGGGAGCATCATGGCAGCTTCCACGGGTAACAACACCGCGCCAGACGGGCCAAGTTCACGGGCACTTTCGGACGCGGGGTGACCCGAGGGCTCGGGCTGCGCGTGGGGAGCCGCGAATCAGGGCGGCGGCGTATCGCCCACGGTGAGTTCCGCGGTCAACGGCTCGACGTACGGCAGACACGTTCGGTCGTCTTGCTGGCAAACGACGTAACGGAGGCGAGCCCGAAGCAGGCCTTTTCCTCGTTCGCGCGCCAGCACCGCAAATGCCCAGCGCTCGGCATCGGCCTCCCGAGACACGACGTCGTCGGGGCCAAGGCGACTTCGCAGCGGCACCGCGAACCCCGGGAGGCTCACCAGTTCGACATCCGCCCACGCCAGGCGGGCGCCCGCGGTGCGAAGGCGTAGCTCCACAGTGCATCGAACACGACCGGGCGCGCTGGCACGATCGCACCCCATGCGTGTTTCGATGCTAGGCGCGGGGGGCGCCGCAGTCTGTGCGCTTGCTTGACCACCGCCCGAGGCAGCGACGAGCAGCGCGACGCCGCAGACGGCGGCCCCAGAGCGCCCTCGACATGCTAACGGGTGGGCCATGCGAAGCTCGACTCTAAGTCACTTTGGAGCACTTGCCACTTTGTGCGTCGCTTTGGTCACGCCCGGTTGCGACGATCCAAAGGGAGCCGACCGAGGCAAGAGCGCAGCGCCGTCGGCCGCCCCGAGCGCCGGCCCGGGCGCGAGTGCGCCCATGGCCAGCGCGAGTGCCGCGCCGAGCGCGAGCGCCACGACCAGCAACGCGGCCGACGCCGGTGCCATGCCCGAGCGCCCGGTTCCCAAGACCAGCCCCACCGTCGGCGCGGCCATGCCGCCCGAAGTGCAGATGAAGGCCATCGCGTACATGGCCAGCATGCGCGCCCCCCGAGAGGGAGACGCCCCCGCGGATGCGAGCTACGCCGAAGAGATCAAGAAGAAGCTTGGCCCCATTGCCATGTCTCTCGACAGCAACAAGGGCGCAGGCACCAACCGCGTCGAGGTTGTGGCTGGTGGTCGGCAGATCGATCTGCTGATGGGGGGCGGCTGCGATGATCAGGCCCCGAAACGTGCGGTCGTGCAACGCGCGGGGGTCACCTTCGCGACCTTGTTGTCTCGCGGCATTCTGGTGGTGCGATGCAACGATGCGCACGTGCAGTGCCTACAAAGCACCCGTGACGCCACGGACGTGCTCTGCACCACAGCACCTCGGCACAAGTAGCGCGAGCACGGGGACCGGAGCCGCTCCATTCTCGTCTACGGACGCAGACGGAACACGACGAGCTTGGCGTCTTGGACGCAGGCGACGTGCGTCGCCTGGTTGGCGACGACGCACCGAGACAGGACCGCACCTTGCCCCTCGTGCAACGCAGGGGTTTTGCCGGCAGCCGTGATGAGGACCGCGGCGCCATGAGGGAGTGCGATGACTTGACCGTCCGGTGACGCCGCCCCCCCGGGCGTGACGCCCTCGACGGGCGTTTTGAGTCCCACGGCCAGGCCGGGCCCGCCCCGAAGGGGTAGCAGCACCCTTCGTCCTTGCGCGAGCACTTCGAGGCCACGCGCCCCTTCGCCCAGCGCCAGCACGGGGATTTCTGGACCGTGCCGGACGCAACGGGCACCAAAATCAGCGTCGAGCGGAAGCACGATGTCGCGTGGCTCCCCTGCCCCCGTGGGCGCCAACGTGGCGCGCAGGCGCCCACCATCACATGGGTCGTACACTTCGATGAGTCGCAACGATCCGTCTTTGGTGACGAGCTTGCCTGCAGCGTCTATTTGCGCCGCGGCGGTCGCATCGATTGCATCGCTGTCGGGGTCCCAGCGCCGGGGCCCGGTCTCGTCGCGGAACACGAGACCTCCGCGCTCGTCGAAGGACATGGGGGCGAGCGCTGGGCCCCGGGGCGCCGGCCCCACAACGGCCGGGAGCGACCGCGGCGGCGGCAGCTCGCGCAGGGCGAGTCCTCGGCGAAACTGCGCCGCAAGTTCTCCTCGCTTCTTTGCATCATACACGGACACGCCCCGCTCGGCTTCGCGGAGGACGGCCGCCGCGGACACCGCGTCTCCCTGCTGCAGGTACGCGCGGATACGTAGCGATAGCAGGCCTCCGAGCACCGGGCCGATGCCGCAGGTCAGGGGCCCGGAGGGCAGCGACACGGCCGGCGCACCGCCCTCGGCGCACACCGCACGCAACAGCTCGCGCAATTGCGCCGCACCGCGCAGCGCACCCTCGGGGTCCTTGGAGACACGCCCTTCGAGGGCGCGCAGGGCTTCCATGGCCGAGCGCGCGGGTTCGTCGGGATCTCGGGTGGGGCCCGCGGGTCGATCGTAGAAGCGAAGCTGAAGGCTTCCTACGCCAGGGAGGGGCTCCGCTGCCTGCACCGAGAGCGACAAGTCGACAATGCCGTCGGCATCGAGATCGCGAACGCTCGGGATGAGACCGAGACGACCTGCCCCCGGAGCCTCGGTGAGCTGCGCCACGAAGCGCAGGCTGATCTGCCCCGCGGACCAACCTACGAGCGCCACACGGCGGGGCTGCGCAAACCCCGAGTGCCCGGCACATACAACCCGCTGATCGACGAACGCCGTCTGTGTGTTGCCCGCCCCCAGCGGGGTCACCACAAACTCCGCAGAGCACGAGGGGTCTTGGATGTCGACGCCCTCGCTGAGCAAGGGCTTGAGCTGCCCGCCAGTGCAACTGCCAGCGAGGTAGACGCCAGGCAGGGCGCGGGATCGCTCTTTGCTGCGCACGAATGCGAGCAAGTCCTGGCCGCCGCCGCAGAGGTGGGCGAGCGCGGACAGACCAAAGGTCATGCCCGCGGGCGCCTGAAGGGTCGTGGCCCCTAGGACGATGGTCTGGCCATCCTCCGAGGGTGCCAGGGAAGCGACGCTACCGGCATCGACGGGCCCCCGCACCTCGATCGGCGCCGCCGCATCGTCTGCCTTCGTCGCGGCACCGCTGCCACCATCGATGGCGTAGGGCACGTACGGGTGATCGTTCTTGCAGCTCTTCGAACACGCCCCCAACGACAGGAGCACCAGCGGCAAGGCGCCGGCCCCGAGGCGCCTCACTGCGCCTCCGAGGGTTTCACTTCGATCTCGACAAGACCGGCCCTAAGCCGCGCCATGGCATCCACGGCGGTTTTCAGGCGCTCTTTGTCTTGTGCCAGATCGGTCTTTTCGTCGGGGTCGGCTTTGAGGTCGAACAGGCTGTACTGATTGCCCCCGAAGTGGAGCAACTTGAGCCCGGGGCTGGATCCGGTGATGAGTGCGCGACGCTGCAGATTGAAGGGGCCGGCAGGCATGTCCAAATAGACGTCGCGCTCTTCGGGGGCATCGGTGCCGGTGATGTCCGAAATCAGACTCCGCCCGCGCAGCTCGGTGCCCTCGGTGACGGCGGCATCCCCCGTCTGCAACGGGGTCTGCGTCAGCTCCAGAATGGTCGGAGCAATGTCGATGTGACTGCGTTTCTGGGCCACGCGTTTTGGCGCCTTGCCGGGCACGTAGACCAAAAGCGGCACGTGCACGAGCGGCTCCCAGATCTCCATGCCGTGCCAGCTCATGTTGTGCTCGCCAAAGGCTTCGCCGTGGTCTGCGGTCACGATGATCGCCGTCTTGTCTGCGACGTTGGAAGCGGCCACCGCATCGAGCAATCGACCAACGTGCTTGTCGACGAACCACACTTCGCTGTCGTAGGCCGCGCGGGTCTGCGCGGCGCCCCCCCGGGCCTCGCCCAAGAAATCCGGGCCTTCGGGGTGCGGCACATACTGTGCGTGCGGGTCGAAGTAGTGCACCCACATGAAAAACGGCTTTGCGGTGTGCTCCGGGTCTTGGAACAACTTGAGTGCAACGTTGGTGATCTGTTCGCTGGTCACCGTCGTGTCGTTGTCCGTCATGGTTGGCGGAACGCTGGTGACATCGAACAGGTCCATGCCTTGGGTGACGCCGCTCCATGGGCGGAAGTACCAGTGCCCCGCTGCACCAAACGTGTGGTACCCGGCCTCTTTGACTCGCTCGGTCACGAAGAGATTCTTGGGCTCGTACTTGTTGAAGTGCGTGCCATCGCGGAGCGTCTCCCCGGGGTACCTTCCGATGAGCATCGGACCGATGCACTTGCCGGTGTACGACGCCATGGAGTACGCCCGCTCGAAGACCGCGCCTTTGGCTGCAAGCTTATCCAGGTTGGGCGTGATGGGCTTGGGGTAGCCAAGGAAGCCCACGTCTGCGCGCCAGGTATCCACGGTGATCAGGATCACGTTGTATGGCTGCGAGAGCTTGGGACTTGCCGGTGCGGCGCTGGGCCCCGGCGCTGGCGCCGAGAGCGCGGGGGTATCGTCGCCGGAGCAATCTTCGTCGACGCCATTGCCCGGAATGTCGAGGGCGCCGGGGTTCACCCGGGGGTTCCGGTCGTCGCAGTCGCCGCCAGCGAAGTACGGACTATAGCCATCGTGATCTCGGTCCGTCGCCTTGCGTGCCAAGCGAAGACCTATCTTGCCAAGTGCCGCGCCGCGTTCGATGCAACGCGCAAGTGCGGGGTGGGCTCCGAGGGACCGGCCGGCAAACAGCAGGGCGAAAACGGCAACGCCAAGAACAACGAGACCAGGCAGGAGCGCGCGACGCCCCAGCAACTGCCCGAGGCCAGCGAACGCGGCCAGCACGCCCAGATGCAACACCGGGGTCAAGTCCAGCTCTGGGCGGCGCAACACACCAAGAATGGCGAGCGGCGACGGCCCCCCACCCCCGGCGTCGCCCAACGCCAGCCCAAGGCCCACAGCCCCGGCGAGCAGCACGGAGGCGGCCCACGGGGCAAGGCGTTGAACGGACAAGGGCGCGAGCTGGAGCGCCCGGACAACCATCGTGGCCACGCCCAGCACGGTCAGGCCCAAACCAAGGGAGCCAACGGCCGCGAAGGTAAACGCAGACGACGCCGTTGCGGCGACCATGGCCGCCTTTCCCCAGTGCGACAACAACGGCACGAGCAACGACAACGCGACGAAGACTCCGGCGATGCGCGCGCGGGCCCGCCCACGCCCGTCGTCGCTGCCGGAGAGCGCGAGCAGGCGCCAGGGCGCCGTGCGACCGAACGCAAGGAGTCCGTACGTGGCAGCGAAGACCGCGATGCCAACGGCGGCAGGCAACAAGAGACCCAAGACGTTTGCCGCAGCAAGCGGCAGCGCGCTGCCGGGCGCAAAGCGCACCGCGGCCCGCCCTTCGAGGAATGCCACGAGCACGGCCCCAAGGCAGCTCCCGAATACGGCGCCCCCAAGACGAGCGGGAAGCACCTTTCGGAGCGGCGGAGGGGGTTCGAGGGAGGTCTCTTCCACGGGCGGCGGCACTCTACCCTATCGGCGAGCGCTTTGGACTCCCGGGCGTACGCCGACGCCGCACTTATCCCGGCGTCCGCCCCCGAGCCTTGGCCATGGGGTGCGATGCATCGTAGACGCGGAGCAAGTGTTCGACGGACACGTGCGTATAACGCTGTGTCGTCGACAACGACGAGTGCCCGAGGAGTTCTTGGATGGCGCGCAGATCCGCGCCCCCATCGAGCAGGTGTGTGGCAAACGTGTGCCTGAGGGCGTGAGGGTGAAGGTCTGGCCGCCCGGCGCCGAGCACGCCATACCGATGCACGAGCTTCTGCACGCCCCGGATGCTCAAGCGCTCGCCCCGGACGGACAGCAAAAGCGCGTCGGTGTTGACCTCGCTCCCACGAGGCACGAGCAGCGCGCGCACCTCGAGGTAGGCATGCACCGCGGCAATGGATGCGCGGCCCAGGGGCACCATGCGCTCTTTGCGCCCCTTGCCGAGCACCCGCACCTGCCCTTGGCGCAAGTCGAGCTGAGCCACATCGAGCTGCGCGAGCTCGCTGACGCGGAGGCCCGAACCGTACAAGAGTTCCAACATGGCGCGGTCGCGCAACGCGCGCGGCTCGTCGTCAACGGGGGCTGACACCACTTCCCGAGCTGCATCGACAGACAAAAACCGCGGCAAGGGCTTGTGCACCTTGGGCGTCGCGAGCTCTTGCGCGGGGTTCTTGGAGATCAGATGCCGGCGCTCCAAGAACCGGTACAAGGCGCGCAGAGCCGCAAGCTTGCGCGCAATGGTGCTTGCTTTGCGGCCCCCGGCGATACCCGCCAACCATCCCCTCAGCAAGTGGACATTGACGTCGTCGAGCACGGCTTGGCCGTTTCTCTTCTCGCCGCAAAAACGCACGAGGCCGGCCAGATCGCGTCCGTAAGCGTCAAGCGTGTGCGGGGACGCCCGCCTCTCGACCCGAAGATGTTCGACGAACTTGGCAACGGCGTCCGACAGAACCATGGGTCTTTCCACCTTGGGCATAGCGTGCGCCGCGGATCTCGGCCAGAATTCTGCTGCTTTGCGAGCTTTCTTT
>JBIKNA010000393.1:0-7156 GCA_044358965.1 Polyangiaceae bacterium | reverse complement strand
GGGCATCGACGCTTGTTGCATCCGCCGGAGTTCTTGGCCCAGGAGCGCATGTTCCGGTCCTTCGACCGCGCCGTCGAATGGGAGAAACGCAACATCGCGCGCTTGCTCCGACTGCGCTAAGCACTCCCCACGGTGTGCGCGATGAAGGCTTTTGACCTTGGGGCTCGGTGGCGCTCCTTGTTTGTTGCAGGGACCCTGTCCGCGGTCCTTTCCGTTCCGGCGTGCGGCACCAAAGAGCAGTTCGTTCCGCCCACGGCGCCGGCCGGTCTTCCGGCCAACGCGTCTCTCACGGCCGCCGCGCGCAGCGCCACAGCGGCACACTTCGTGGCCGATGTCCCCGCGGGCAGCCTCGGTCCGTTCTGGGCCACGTCGCCATCGGGCTCCAGGCTCGCGGCCTACGTGGGCCCGGCCGAGGGCCAGACGCGCTCGCTCGTGACCCTCGCCTCCGAAGAGCGCGGCGAGTTCGCGCGACCGGGGCAAATCGCGCTTCGGGTCCCCATGGACGTCACGGGCTTTGCCCTCCGCGCGTTGCCCGTGGCGTCGACGCCCTTCGCTGCCGCGTGGACCCATCTGGCCGATCGCGCGCAGGTGCTCTCCGCCGCGCTGCTGGGCGTCGATGGAGTCCCCAAAGCACCACCGGTCGAACTCGCGCGGTCTGCGGGCGAGCTCGTGTGGTTCGACGTCCTAGGCACCGAGCGCGGGGCTCTCGCGCTGTGGGTCGAGCAAACCAAGCAGGGCGACGGAACCGTCTTTGCTGCAGCCCTTGCGCCGGACGGCAAGCTTCGCGGCGTGCCCGTTCGCGTTACCCGCGGCGTGTCGTCCTGGCATGCCATCGCCACCAGCTCCGGGGTCTTGCTCGCCGTGGCCCTCACCAGCGAGACGGGCGCCCAGTCTCTCGAACTCCACCGTCTCGACGAGCTGGCAAGGCCAAGCCAAGCGCCGGTTGCGCTCTCCACGGGGCGTGTGGCGGGCGACCTCGAACTGGTGCGTGCGGGTCGCGGATACCTATGCGCGTGGACCGAGCGCGAGGCGGGCGAGCCCACCGTGCGCGCCGCCGCGGTCGACGACCTCGGCAAGATCATCTTCGCCAAGACCATTGCCTCGCAGCCCGGCGGCGCCACGCTGCTGGCCCTGGTGGCTGGGCCTTCCGGCGTGGTGTACGCCTGGGAAGAGCGGCGCAAGCGCACGCAAGCGCGCCGCCGAATTTACATCGGCAAACTTGGTGACGCGGGCACCAGGGTCGGGGCGGCCTACACCGCCGAGGTCGACCTGCGCGCCGCCTTCGAGTTGCACGCTGCAGGCGAGGGCTTCGCGTACCTTGCCGGGCGGCAGCTTTGCTCCGAAGCGCAGCTCGAGCGGGGCGTTTGCGATGGCCCCAGCGCGCCCATGATCACCCGCTTGTCCAAAGACCTCGAAGCACAGCAGTCCGAGGTGCTCAAAGAGGGCACCGACGCGCTCGCCATTGGCTGGGGTCTGTCGTGCGACGCGCAGCGATGCCTGTCGCTGGCCGCCCGGGGCAGTGCGCCAGCGCACGTGGCGCTCGTATCCATGGACCTGCTCGCGGCACCTCCCAAGGCCGCGGACAGCGCGCCCAAGGTTGCTGCGTCGGCGGTCGTTGGTGGTCCACAGGTCGACTCCGCAGAAGCGCTCGTCACTGGCGAATCCGTCGCGCAGCTGGCCACGCTCTCGTTGGGCGATGTCACCCTGGTGGCCACGCTGGTGACGGGCTCTGCGGGCACCGCAGGGCAGGGGGGCGGCGCCGGCAAGGGCGCCCAAGACAAGGGCGGTGATCTCGTGGTCCGCGCCCTCGACAAGCGCGGACAGGTCGTCGCCAAACATCTCATCTCCCCCAAGGCCCTGTCCGTGGGAGGCGTCGCGCTGGCTCCCTTCGAGAAGGTCGACGACGGCGCCATCATGGCGTGGGTTGCCCGGGAGAACGGCGATCCCGAGGTGCACATCACCAAGCTCGACAAGCGCGGTCGCCGCACCAACGACATTCAGCTCACCACCACCAAGGGCGACGCCAGCGATGTAGCGCTTGCCCCCATCGCGGGTGGTTGGCTCGTGGCCTGGGTCGACGGCCGGCAGCAGCCCGCCGAGGTGTTCGCCACCAAGGTCTCGCCGGACCTCCAGCGCGTGGCCCGCGAAGAGCGCATCACCCAGGCGCCGGGCGACAAAACCGATCTCGTGCTTCTGCGCGGTGACGACAACAACGCGTGGCTTGCGTGGTCCGATTCTCGCGAGAGCCCGGCGGACGGGAGCGCCGACGTTTACGTCACCCAACTGCGCGGGCATGACGCCAAAAAAGTGCGCCCGGAGCTGCGGCTTTTGCCGTCCGCCGCGCACTCGAGATCCCCGCGCCTTGGGGCGGTGCCGGGCGGCGGGGCCGCCGTCACGTGGATCGAAGATGCGCCCTTTGGCGCCGAGAACGTCAACGAGTCGTTTGGTGCCATGATCTCCGTGCTCGACAAGAACATGCAGATTGCAACGCCGGCCTCGCGCTTGGCCCTGGCGGGCCCCGGTACGGCGCAGGCCACAGAGCTCGAAGGCACCGGAACCGGGCTGCGCGTTGTGGTCGCACGCACCACGCGCGCGGGCATCGTGCTCGATGCTTTGGAGCAGGTGGCTCCGTACACTTCGCCGCTAGGGCAGCTCTTGTCTCTCGAGGGCAATGCGTCCACGGACGTGCCGCTGTCCTTGTCTGCCGGCGCGCTGTTCTTCGCCGAAGATGGCCAAGACCCACGCGAGCGCAGGCTCCGGCGCGCGCTGCTTCGGTGGAAGCCGTGAGCGCGCGCACGTTCGCCAGCCTGGCGTTCTTGTCACTGGTGGCCTCGCTGGTGGCCTGCCCCGGGCCCAAGGTGCCCGGTGTCGACGCCGAACCTGGCGCTCCCGGGGCCTGCAACGGCCTTGGCCCCGAGGGCTGTCAGCGCGTGCAAGGTCTGCTCTCCGCAGCACAGGCGTTCTCCAACACCAAACGCGAGCTCTTGCTCGACCCGTCGAGCCATCTCGAGCCCGGTCGCGGCGTGGCCAAAGAGGGGCGCTACCGCGTCTTGCCCAAGGCTTGCGCCAAACCTCGCAAGACCGAGCCCCGCGCGCCGGAGCTCGACGCAGGCACTGTCGATTTTTCGTACGTTGGTCTCGCCGTCGACGACACCATGGTGGGTCTCGACGAGGAGCTCACGCCGTATTTCTCTGCCGGCGTCGAGGCTTCCAAGAAAAAGCTCCGCGTGGTGGCCATGGCCTTCGTACGCGACAAAGACCCGCAGTTCTTCGAGGCCTCCGACGACGTCTCCTTCGAGCGCGAGTCCTGCGCCTGCGGCCCGGCCACGCACTTCGTTGGCAGCGTCAAGTACGGCGGCATGTTGTCCTTCGACTTGGACGTCACCTCCGCCGAGGTGCACGGTCGCGCGGTATCGGTCTTCAAGGCCAAAATTGGTCAACGCGAGACGCGCACCACCCAGGCCCAAGTCGGCGGCCTCGAGATCGATGGTCTCGAGGCGTACTTGGCGGGCAAAGGCGAGCGACCTCTCGTGTTCCGGGTCAAGAACCCGGTGCCCGTCGCCTACGCGCTGTACCCCATTGCCGACGTGTGTCGGTTCTCGTTCCCGGTGCCCGATGTCTCGCCCACGGTGCTCGACTTCGGCGACGTGCCCTATGGAGCCGAAGCGCAACGTTTGCTCCACGTGGTCAATCGCGCGCCCTTCGATCTGTATGCGCACTTCGCGGGCGGCTCCTATGCGGTCCCCGCGCTTGGCAGTCTCGACATCCCCGTGGCGTTCCGACCACAGGGCGAGCGCCTAGGCTGCGAGAACCAGTCCAAACAAGAGCCACTTGTGTTCTCGCCCCGAGATGCCCAGGCGCCGGTGGTGCCGCGCGAGCACTCTGTTCCGGTGCTCGAGCGGGTGCGAACGGGCCGGGCCTTGCACGAGCAGAAGGAGCGCGTCGACTCTGGCGAGGCACGCAAGCCCAACTATGCCGCCACGGCCAGGGAGTGGTCGTGTCCGTCCGAGTATGCCGTCGAAGACTGCCGCGCCGATGCGCAGGTGTGCACCCAGGCCGGATGCCCCGGGTATCAGTTCCCCGTCGAACGCACGGCCAACGGCTGTCGCTTTCGGTGCCAGGGGCCCGACAGTCTGCTTTTTGGTGGCAACTCCTGTCGCTTCGATGCGGTCATGAAGTGCCGTTTGCGCTGCCCGCAATAGCCGTCTGACCCATGCGCTGCGGCGCGGGCCGGCGAGAATCTGCGCCGACGGAATGATTTTTGGCAACTGCGGCGCCGCCTGGCCGATGGGCAGTCTAGGAGCGAGAGAAGAACATGACCATCGCCGCGATTCGGCCCGATTCTGTGGTGGTGCCCTCGGCACCCCGCGTCACCCCCACCGTGTCCACCGGGCGTTTCAAGCAAGCCCTCGAGCGCACGGTGGTTTCGGGGGCCGAGAGTGCCATGACCAACCTGCCCGGCGGACCGATGATGGCCGTGGCCCTCCGCAATGGCGCGTCGAGCCTCGGCGTGTCGTCCGGAGCCCTGGGGCTTGGCATGGGGGTTCGCTCCGCAGCCATCGGAACCGGCACGGGCACCACTGCGCCAGAGGGCGCCGGCGCCGCCCCCGGCGCTGCCGTTGCAGAGACCCCCGGAGTCTCCCAGGGGGTCGAGGGCGCCCTTGCCCAATCGGCCAACGACGCGAACGCGATGCTCATGCTTCAGATGAAGGTGCAGGCGCAGAACCAGAACTTCACGTGCCTGTCCAACGTTCTCAAGGCCGAACACGAGACCATCAAGAACGCCATCTCGAACATTCGCTAGACCCACCCGTCCGCGCAGCCGGTGTTTCCGGCCGTCGCCAAGCGGACCGAACTCTCTGCCACCGTTGGCATGAGCCTCGTACGACAAACGCCTGCGGGCTCGCAGCAATGATTCTTTCGCACTTGTGCCCGGAATTCTCTGGGGACAAGGACCCAGAAAAGAGCGCGGCTCGTGATACGCTCTTTGCTGACCCCCGAACAAAGGTAGCTCGACCATGGGTATCGATCGCATTGGCAAAGGTGGCGCTCCTCCGCTCGACGGCGCAGTGCCCGCGGCCAAGTCCGAGAGCACCGGGGCGACGTTCGAGGTCAACGCTGGCACCGCGGTTTCCGGGGTCGACAAGACGGCACCGTCGTTGGTCGACAAGCTGAAGCGAGGCGAGATCTCCCTCGACGCATACATCGATGCGCACGTGCAGAAGGCCACGCAAGGCTTGGGGGCTCTGCCGCCGCAACAGCTCCAAGAGGTGCAGTCCATGCTTCGAGACCGCATGCGCACCGATCCAGATTTGGCCGACTTGTTCCAGCGCGCGACGGGGGCCTCGCCGCCGACCGAGCCGCAGGAGTGAGCGCCACGCGCTGCTCACGCCGAAGCGCCTTGGGCGCGCTTGCTTCGCTGGCCTTGGCAGGGTGCCGGTCTTGCGAGCGGCAGAGCACCGCGCCGGCGCTGCCGGTACTGGAGCCCCCGGCTGACGGCGGCCTCGGTGCGCCGGGCTCCGTGCGTACCGTGGTCTGGGACATCGACACCAAAGCCCGCGGCGCCGGTCACGTTGTGGCCCTCATACCGGGCTGGGCGCCGCCGGGCACCAAGTTCCCCGTGCTCATCGCGCTGCACGGTCGTGGTGAAGCGCTCAAGGGCCCCGAGCGCGGCGCCATGGGGTGGCCCCGCGACTACGCGTTGCCCCGGGCATTCGAGCGCCTGAGCGCGCCGCCGCTTCGCGCGCAAGACTTCGAGGGTTTCGTCACGCCCGAGCGTCTGGCAACGCTCAACCGAGACCTTCCTGGCAAACCCTTTGGGGGCCTTGTGGTGCTCTGCCCCTACTTGCCCGATCTCGATCTGGATGGTCCGGGGGATTTGCGCGCCTACGGCGAGTACCTCATTCGGGATCTGCTCCCCAAGGCGCAGACGTCGGCCCCGGTGCTCCCCGGGGCGGCCAACGTCGGCATCGACGGCGTATCGCTCGGAGGCGGTGCTGCTTTACGCATCGCGCTCATGTTCCCCGAAGCCTTCGGGGCGGTCGGGTCCTTGCAGGCCGCCCTCGGGCCTCCGCAGATCCCGGGCCTCGTCAAAATGGCCCAAGCCGCCCGTGCCAAGAACCCCAAGCTTGCGTTGCGTCTGCTCACCAGCAGCGACGATTACTTTCGCGAGGCGCTGGCCAGCTACGACAAGGCACTCTCGGCGGCGGGGGTTGCCCACGAGTTCGTCGAAGTGCCAGGTCCCCACGACTATGAGTTCAACCGAGGCCCGGGGGCCTTCGAGATGCTGCTCTGGCACGATCGCGTCTTGCGGGGCGAAGCTCCCATCTGAGGCGTCGCGTCGACGTCTACGCCCACGTCGTCGATGGCGCGCCCGCTCATCGGCGATCGTTCTCATCGCTCCTTCGGGCAACCCCGTTCGGGCCCCCCCATCCAATCCCGGTCCCGGGCGCGAGGCCATTTCTACGGTGCCCGGCCGTCGTGCATGTTTCGCCGTTGGGTGTGCGTCCGCGCCGCAGAATTCACCGATCGGACCAGGTCCGTTCCCGTGTAGCATCGAAGGCCCAGCAAAATGGCGCCCCGGCCCCCAACGCTTGCCACCTCCGATCGCGAGCCACTCAGCTTCGCGCGGTGGATGCGCACGCTCTCGTCATCCAGTGATCCGCGCAACTTCGATGCTCGCACGGTGGGCGGCAAGGGGGCTCGGCTCTACTTTCTTTCGGCCAACGGGTTCCACGTGCCGGCCACGTGGGTCATCCCCAACGCCGCGTTTACCGAGGCGCTTCGCGCGCTCCCGCCGGCCTGTGAGCCACGGTCGCTTCTGCGCGCCGCAACGGGGCGAACGGTATACGCGCGCGCCGCCGAGGCACGCCAAGAGATCTTGCGCGTGGCGTTGCCCGCAGGGCTCGAAGACGAGCTCGCGGCACTCTGGGCCGATGTTGGCCAAGACTGCCCCTGGGGCCTTGCGGTTCGCTCCAGCGCAACGTGCGAAGACGGAGCCCTCGTGTCCATGGCGGGGCTCGCGGAGACCCGCCTTGGGGTGCGTGGGCCCGAGGCGCTGGTGCAAGCCGTGCGCGATGTCTGGGCGTCCGTCGCGTCCGGACGAGCGCTCGTGTATCTGGCCACCCACGGCGTGCGTGATCTTGGCATGGCGGTC
>JBIKNA010000392.1:0-7194 GCA_044358965.1 Polyangiaceae bacterium | reverse complement strand
CTCCGGATTCGCCGATGGTCGGCGGTCAGGTTGAACAAGGGCCCCGATACTATTTAAGTCGCATCGCTTCGGCGACAGTGTCGCGTAACCGATCGGAATTGCTGTGTTCTAAAGATCACGCCGATGATGCTCGGTGATTTAGCGTGCACGACGCGGCATAAAGATGTCGTTCGGGCGCCTGCGATGGGCATAAAGGAACCATAAATTCGGCAAGGTTGGTCTCGGCGAAACCCGCGCAATTTCCGGCTCGGCCGGCGAGCGGCGATGCGTCGCCGTTGCGCGGCGAGGCCGCTATGGGACATTGCTCGCGCGATGAGCAAACAAGCTGCGTCTGTGCCTCCAAGTAGTACCTCGCATCATCCTGTTTCCCCGATGCGCGTATTGATCTGGAGCGCGCTCAGCATTGTGTTCGGCGACATCGGCACATCGCCGCTGTACGCCATGTCCGAGACGGTCTCATCGCATTTGCTCGCGACGCAGGGCCTCAAAGACAAGGTCACCATGTCTTTTGGGCAGTACTACGGGCGTGACGAGGTGATGGGGTGGACCTCACTGTTCCTGTGGGCCATCGGCATTGTCGTTTCGCTCAAGTACGTGATGCTCATCATGCGCGCCGACAACCAGGGCGAGGGCGGGATGTTCTCCATCTTGGCGCTGCTCAAGGCCAAGGTGGGCAACCTCATCAGCGTCCGAAACATGTCCATCGTCGTGGTGATGGCCGTCTTGGGGTCCGGCATGATCTTGGGCGACGGGGTCATCACGCCCTCGCTGTCCATCATGTCCGCGTGGGAAGGCCTCGAGGTCGTGACGCACCGGTGGTCGCCGTACATCCCGATGCTGTCCGTGGGCACGCTCATCGCGCTCTTTGCCATTCAGCGCATTGGAACGCACCGGGTGGGCGCCATCTTTGCTCCGGCCATGGTGGTCTGGTTCCTGACGCTGGCGGTGATGGGGGCCTACAGCTTTGCCAAACACCCGGAGATCATCCAGGCCGCAAACCCGGTGTATGCCGCGCGCTACGTGCTCAAGTTCCCCAAGGCCACGCTGTATGTCATCGGCTCCGTGGACCTATGCATCACGGGCTGCGAAGCACTCTACGCCGACATGGGGCACTTCAGCCGGCCAGCGGTACGCCGCGCTTGGTACTTCATCGTGTGGCCGGCGCTGGCACTCAACTACCTGGGCCAGGGCGCCCGGCTGCTCGACCCGACCCCCGTGGTCGATGGCAACGTGTTCTATGCCCTCGTGCCGTCGACGCCGGCATTCGTGTATCCGCTCGTGGTGATCAGCTGGTTGGCCACCATCATCGCGAGCCAAGCGTTGATCTCTGGCGCATTCTCGCTGGTGAACCAAGCCATGCAGCTTGGCCTGTTCCCCCGCGTAAGCGTGGTGCACACCAACAAGCAGATGGAGGGGCAAATCTACATCCCCGAGGTGAACTGGGCCTACCTGGTGCTCTGCATCGCCATGGTCATGGTGTTCAAGAACTCGCACAACTTGGCGCCGGCCTACGGTCTAGCGGTAACGGGCACCATGGCGTTCACCACAGTACTGTTCTTCTTGGTTGCCACCATGGTGTGGAAGTGGAACGCCGCGGCCATCGGCACCGTGTGCGCCCTGCTCATCGTGCTCGACCTGACCTTCTTTGCCAGTAACGCCATGCAGTTCTTCGAGGGTGGGTACATCACCATCACCATCGCCGGCGTCGCAGCGTTCGTGATGCTCACCTGGCGCAAAGGACGAGCAGCGTTGGGCGATGTGCTGCGCAGCGCGGCGTTGCCCCTCGACATGTTCCTTTCGAGCCTAAAAGAAGAAAACCCGCATCGGGTCAGCGGCACCGCGGTGTTCATGACCAGCAACCCGGGGGTTCCCCCGGCGTTGATGCACTATTTCAAGCACGCCAAGACCCTGCACGAGACCATCATCTTGCTCGCGGTGCAGACGCGACATGTTCCGGAGATCCCCGAGGCCGAGCGCATCGTCGATGTGGTCAGCCATGGTGAGGGTCTGCACGGCGCGACGGTGGTTTATGGCTTCATGGAGAGCCCCGACATCCCCAAGGTCTTGGGGTCCCTGAACGCCCACGGCGTCAACGTCGACGCGAACGATGCCTCGTTCTTCTTGGGCCGCGAGTCTTTGGTGTTCACCGGCGGGAGCCACATGAGTCTGCCACGCAAGGCGTTCTTCAAGCTCATGAGCCAGAACGCCGTGGCCGCCTCGGCGTTCTTCAAGTTGCCCCCGGGGCGGGTCATCGAGCTGGGCATGCAAGTGGAGATATGACCCTCCCCTGCCCCAGAGCTAGGCAGGCGAGGTCCGGGGCAAGCGCAGCGTGAAGGTGGACCCCTGCCCTGGGGTGCTCTGGACCTCGATGACACCGCGATGCGCCGTGACCACATCACGGACCATGAGCAAGGCCACGCCAGAAGAAGCCCCGGTGGCGGGGTCTCGGTCGAAGAGCCACTTCACCCGCTGCGGCGGCATGCCAGGCCCGTTGTCCTTGAACGCGATCACGAGTTCTTCGCGCTTGTCGTTCCACTCGACCTTCACGCGAACGTGACCTCGATTGTCTTTGCGAAGCTGGACGAAGCGCAACGCGTTGCCAACCAGCGTGGCCACGGCCCAGGCGATCTTTTCGCCGTCCATGAACAGCGCCACCGGTACGTTCTGCCCTTGCTCGATGCGCAGATCGATGTCTGAAGACGACGCTTGGGTCACGAAGGCGTCGAGGGTACGCATGAGCAAATCGCCAACGCGCGTGAACGCACGGCGCAAGGGCAGTGCCTCGACCACCAGCAGGTCGACGCGCACCTTGAGGCCGACACCCAGCGCAAGGCTCACCACCTGCCGGCGCAGGTACGAAGAATCGGGCACAGCGCTGACCAGACGCCCGGCGGCATCACGGAGCTCCCCGGGGACACCGGGCGCCGTCGTGAGCTCGTGGCCAACCCAGGTGAGCGGCGCTCCGCCCGAGACCGTCTCCACGATCCCATCCGGACGCAACACCACGAACCACTCTTGCGCTGGGGAGGCAGTCTTCGGCATTTTCCACTACTCCGCTTTCAATCGGTAACCCACCCCAGGCTCGGTAAGCAGGTACCGAGGGCGCGCAGGCTCGCGCTCGAGCTTGTGGCGAAGCTGCCCCATGTACACCCGCAGGTACTGCGTCTCCGTGGCGTGTGATGGCCCCCACACCTCTCGCAACAGCTGCCGGTGCGTGACCACCTTGCCCACGTTCTTCATGAGCATGGCCAGCAGCTTGTATTCGATGGGCGACAGGTGCACCTCTTCGTCGGCGCGAAACACCAGGCGCTTGTCGAAGTCCACGCGGATGTCGCCGGCGTTGAGCACGGGCCCGGCCACGCCGGCGCCACGTGCGCTGTGCCGCAAGGCAACGCGAATGCGCGCGAGAAGCTCGCCGGTGCCGAAGGGCTTGGTGAGGTAGTCGTCGGCGCCGGCGTCGAGCGCAGCAATCTTGTCGTTCTCCTGGCCACGGGCCGAGATGACGATCACGGGCAACATGGTCCAGCTGCGCAAGCCGCGGGTCACATCGAGTCCATCCATGTCGGGCAGGCCAAGGTCGAGCATGATGACGTCGGGCACGTGCGAGCGTGCCAGCTCGAGCCCAAGCTGACCGCGGTCGGCATCGATGCATCGATAGTTGTGGCTTGTGAGCGAAGCGCGCAGGAACTTCCGCATTTGCGCCTCGTCTTCGATGATGAGCACAAGCGGTGCCGTGGCCGTCATGGCAGCTCCTTGGCCACCTGCTTGGGCAGCGGCACCGTGAAACAGAACTCTGCGCCGCCGGTATTGCGGTTCTGGGCCCAGATGCGCCCACCGTGGGCCACCACGATGCCGCGGCAAATGGTGAGCCCCAGGCCGATGCCCCCTTGGCCTTGGCGGGCGCTGTAGAACTTCTCGAAGATTTTCTCTTCTTGCCCTTCGGGGATGCCTGGGCCGCCATCCATCACGCAGATTTCGACGTGTGCATCCATCGCCCGGGCACGCAGCTCGACCTTTGCTCCGGGGGCTCCGTGCCGCGCTGCATTCTCGAGCAGATTGATGAGCACTTGCTCCACGAGCACAGCGTCGCATGGTACCAACGGCAACTCTGCGGGCACGTCGACGGCAACATGGTGCTCGCGCAGACGGTCCTCGAGATGCCCCAGGGCGGACCCCACCAGCTCTTCGACCGATTGCCACTCCTTCTTCACCGCCAGCACTCCGGCGTCGAGCCGTGTCATGTCGAGCAAGTTGCCCACGAGCCGATTGAGTCGGTCTGCTTCGTCGACGATGGCTTCGGCAAAGGAGCTACGCGCATCTGGTGCAAGGGAGTCGTTCCCTTCGACGAGCGCCGAGCCCGCGCCTTTGATGACGGCGAGGGGCGTTCGCAGATCGTGAGACACGGAGCTGAGCAACGCGTTTCGAAGCTGCTCTGTCTCCACCTGGATGCGGGCCGCTTGCGCCTGCATCGATAGCTGCGCGCGTTCGATGGCCAGGGCAATTTGATGCGCAAAGGTGCCAAGGAGTTGTCGCTGCTCGGGCTCGTGGCGATGGTTGGCGTCGGCAGAGGGTAGCGCCAAGATGCCCACGGGCCCACGGGCCGCGCGCAGGGGGATCAAGACGTCTTCGGGGAGAGGCAACGCGCGCAGCTCTTTGGGGTGCGGGTCGGACTGTGCCCTCCAGAGTGTCTGCGCCGTTTTGAGGGCCGCTTCGTCGACCTCCAGGGTGGCCCCCGGCGCCGGCACCAAGGCTCCAGATACCGTAGGCAGCAGCAGCGCCGAGTCACACGCAAAAACTTCGCGAATGTGGCGGTCTACCGCCTGCGCAAGTTCATCGATGGAGGACGCCCCCGCGAGATCGCGGCTGAGCGCATACAGGCTCGCGGTGCGTTGCTCGCGCGCCCGCGCCGTATCGGCCTGCCGGCGCACGCGCTGCGTGAGCGCACTGATGACCGCGGCGACCACGAACATGACCGCAAACGTGGTGATGTGGCGCAGCTCGGCCACGGCGAAGCTGAAGTACGGCGGGACGAAGAACACATCGTAGGCAACGACACTGAGCACCGTCGCAGTGAGCGAAGGACCATGTCCAAAGCGACTCGCGACGGCGACGATGCCCAGCAAGTACAACATCACCACGGCCGTGAGCTCGGCGCGACCAAACACCAGCGCGCCAAGCCCACTCGCAGCGGCAACCACAGCGAGCGCCGCCAGGTACCCATAAGGCGAGAGCAGAGGACGGTGTCCGGCCGGTCGAGGCAGCGATGCTTGTGGGTTTGCAGGTTTGGGTTCCATGGTCCGAGTAGGCGACACGCGATGGCGTCGGCCATCGAAGGGTCTTAGCGCAGGCGCAAAGCAAAGGTGATCCATCTGCAGCCCCACCCGCGGCGCGGAAAACTCAGTACTTGAGCATCATCGCGAACGTGAGGCGGTTCTCGTTCTTGACGAGGTCCGGCGTCCAGCCGTTGACCAGCGAGCCCGCGCCCCCTTGGTTGCCACCGTCGGGCGTCACGCCGCCGGGACCGGTGAAGTAGGGAACGTTGGCTGCGCGATGATTGAACTCGGCGCGGAAGGTGATGAACTCGCGCGGCATGTAGTCGGCAGTGACCTGCATGTCCCAGGCTTTGTAGGTGTCGCCCGGCGCCGCGGTGAAATACGGCGTACCCGAGAATGAAGTGGCGCCGTTGATGGGCGGCAAGAGCACGAGATAGCGACCGGGGTTGGTGATCGCACCGCCGCCCACGGTGGTACCCACCTTGTTGCCGAAGAACCAGAAGCGCGTGTAGGCCATGAAGCCCAAGAAGTACTGATCGCTGCAGCTGACGCCGCCGCCCTCTTCGCAGCCCGCGTCGACGGTGAGTGACGCTGCGGCGCGGCTAAAGCCCGCCCCCGGCTTGTCGTAGTACTTCACCATCACGCTGTCGTCGGTGTGCAAGCGTTTGCGCCCCGGCGTGTTCAGCGTGTCGGTGCCAAAGTACTGATTGCCGATGATCGCGAGCCAGTCATGGGGCCGATACTCGACCTTGAGCCCCACACCTGGCGCTTGGTTGAACTTGCCGTAGGACTGCCAGCCGTTCACGAGCCAAGGCTCGATCTTGAGGTTTTCCGTGGGGAAGATCTGCGCTCGCGCTCCATTGAAGAACCACGGGGTGTTCGATGACACGTACGACGGCTGGTAGGTCCAGTTGTCGAAGTTGTAGTAGCTCCACAGGCCGATGTACGACATGAAGATGCCGGCCTGCACGTTGATGCCCTTCCACACGTCGAAGTGGTACCCGCCGTACGCCTCGGAGATGTAGCGATACGCGTTATCCAGGTTCCACTGGCCGCGCGCGGGGCTGGCGTCGTTGCGGGGCGTGGTCTGCGAATACATACCAAACTGCGTCATCAGACGCGCTTGCACGTTCTTGTAGAGAAAGTCTCCGCCGACGCCGATCTGTGTAAATTGCAACTCGTTGTGCCGAAACACCTCACTAGAACCCGAGATGGTGTTGTCTTTGGGGTTGGCAAACGAGTAGTGGTACGCGCTGTCGATGCGCACCTCGCCCACGAAGGGACCAAGCTTGAGGGCCTTCTCGCTCGGCCCATAGTTGGCCGGCATCCACGAGAAGTCCGCGAAGCCCAAGGGGTCTAGGGCTGCGGGGTCCAAGGGAGCAGGGGGCGGCGCTGGGGGCGGCGCCGCGGCAGCGGGGGACGGAGATGACGCGGGGGCGGTCGGTGCGTCCGGAGCCGCGGCAGGTGCATCCGGGGCCACGGTGGTTGCGGGCGGGGCAAGGGTTGCAATGTCGCTGGGCTCGGGCACGATCGCCGGGGATGATTGCGCAGCGGCGTGGCCAACGGAGAGGCAGAGGGCGGCCGTGGTGAAGACGGCAAGACGGGTGCGGCGAGACATCGATGACTCCAGTGCCGGCGCACCCCCTGGGGAGGGGACAGCGGCACGGAGGATCCTAGGAAGCCGCGCATAAGGATTGCGTAAAGAGCGCGGGGGCAGCGCGAAGCACCACGGGCTGGTCCTTCGGCAGGGCCAACGACGCGCGGCGCTCAGCGTAGAAGCAGGTCACTCCGCACCCGGATCGCGCGGCGCATGGTAAGCATCGAGCCTGTCGATGACGGTTCGAAGCCTTGCCATTCCCACTTGCTCCTTGCTGCTCTACATCTCGCTTGGGGCTTGCAAACCCGACGTGGGGGTCAACGC
>JBIKNA010000071.1:0-23542 GCA_044358965.1 Polyangiaceae bacterium | reverse complement strand
CTGAACAACAGGAGAGAAAGCTCGATGATTTTCTTGACTACAACAGGAAAACCAAAGCCCTCTTGCACGAACAACCCCCGGACGACATAACCGCCCATTCCGCGCCCTGCCCGGTCGTCTGGCACAACGTGGGCCACCACTTGGGAGGCGCGAACCGACGTGAGCAGCCACGCGCGCGTGCCGTTCAGGGCGGGCCCGCCGTTGCACCGGGGAAACTGGTCGTCAAAATGGGAACCTCAAACGTGATGACATAGGCAATGCTTCCGCTGAGCCATTGCGCCACGCCGCGCAGCTTGCCGTTGCACATCAAACCGGTTGGGTCGACGACGTTGTAGTCGACGATGTCGACCAGCACGATGTCGGCCACGCCGCCGACCTTCGTCTCCCACTTCGCGTTCGCAGTACTCCACTCGAAGACGCCAGTCTGCCCCTGATACTGATTGGGCGTGCTGGTCGGTGAGCCAATGAGCAGCCGAAGTTTGTATTCCCCCGGGCTCCCGCCATAGGCCATCGTGCTGAGTGTCGGCCGCGAGTAGAGGAAGACATTCATCTGCCCCGCCATGCGCGCCGCGAAGCCAGACAACATCGTCACGCCGGGGACGCTTACGCTGCCCTTGCCCTGGCACGTCGCGACGGTCGAGCCGATCCCCGTGAACGTGGGCGTGCCACCGCCAGAAGAGCCACTGCTCGAACTGCCGCTGCTGGAACTACCCCCGCTAGAGGATCCACTGCTCGAGCTGCCGCTGCTGGACTTGCCGCCACTCGAACTGCTGCCGCTGGACTTGCCGCCGCTGGAGCTGCTGCTGCTGCTGCTGCTCGACGGCCCATTCTCGGTAGCCGGCTCTTCGTCAACGAGGGGCTGCTCGTCGGCCGGGTCTTTGGGGGCGACGGCGGGGCCCGCGCCGGCCGCCGGCTCGCCGGGGACCGTCCGGACTGCCTCGGTTGTGCACGCAAACAGGGTGCTCGAGAGGAGGAAAGCAGTGGCAACGAGGGACGTCGAGGAGAGAGTCATGCCCTGTAGAGACTCGGTCCCCCCCGATGTCGCACGAAATCGACCCTGACGTTGGTTACAGGTCCGGCCCGGCGGTAGGCCAACGCCCGCGCATTGGGCGGAGGAGAACGCTGCGTGAATCACTCGCGTTCCGGCAGCGGCTGCGGCTTTGGCAGCCCCCCTTGCCAAGGCCGCGCGCACGTGAGGTTCACGTACCCGTTCCGCCAGGCCCCGACGCCGTTCACCGCCGTTTTGCGACCGCTCGCCCAAACGTGGTGCATCGGTTGACGCGCCCCGCAGTCCAATATTGGAGCATATGGTGCACGACAATCAACGATGGTTTCGCGCGCACGTTCGTAGCATAGAGTTCGGTACGAGCTCAGGGCAGGTAGACGCGTGCATCGTCCTATGAACATCCAACTCGTGCCGCCCACCGAGCAATGTCGCGAGAGCTTCTTGCGTGGGCTCCGCGAGTTCCGGGAAGAGGGGCTTCCGTGGTGGATTGGCGGCGATTTCGAGACGGTCGAAGAAGACTTCGCGGTGTTCGTTGCAAAGAAGCTGGCCGACGCGCGTCGAAGGTCCGAGACGACGTTGCCCAAGACGCATCTTTGGGCCTTGTCGGGCGAAGACTTCGTGGGGCGCATCTCGATCTTTCACGAGTTGAACGAGGCGCTTCGCGTTGAAGGCGGCCACATTGGCTACGATACGGTGCCGTCGTTCCGAGGCCGCGGGGTCGCAACCGAGATGCTGCGTCAGGCGTTGCCTGTGGCCCGCGGGCTCGGGCTCACGTCTCTGCGGCTGACGTGCGACGACACGAACGCGGCCTCCATTCGCGTCATCGAGCGAAACGGCGGCGTGTTGCAAGAGACCAAGGTTCTCGACGCGGGCAGACCACCGAAGCGGTACTACGCAATCGATCTGTCTGTTGCCCGAGCTCGACGGAAGAGCTTGCTCGGCTAGGCCAGTTATCGGCGCCGCGCTTTGCGATCCTCGGGCGCGGAGCCCATGTCCAAAATCGCTGCCTCGTCCCGGGCCAGCAGGGACTTGATGAGCGGATGCTCGAAGTGTCGGTCGACGGTGATGGCGTAAAAGGTCTCGAGCAGCCCAGGCACAACGTGCAGCTCCCGCAGCGCACCGGTTTGTAGCTCATCGCGCACCACGACGCTGGGCACCAGGGCCACCGCATCCGAGTCACGAACCAAGAGGCGCATGGTCGCCATGTCGTCGACCTCGGCCAAGACGCGAACCTTGATGCCCAGGTGCTCGCACAAGGAATCGAACTCCGTGCGCACGTCGCTGTCGGGCCCCGGCAGGATCAGCGCCACATTGGACAGATCGCCAGGGAAGCGAAACGCACGCTCCCGGGGGCGACCCACGAGACTGATCTGCTGCCGGGCAACACGGCGCGAGCGCCAGGGACGCCCAGCCTCGGGGCGCACCGGGCGGTTGGCCAGCACGAGATCCAGCTCGTGTCCCGCAAGGCGGCTCAGCAGATCGTCGACGGCCCCCGAGACAAGACGCAACACCACGCCGGGCTCGTGCAGCAGCGGCTTGACGAAAGACTCCTGAAAGTTCCGGGACAGTGTGGACACGGCGCCAACCCGCAACACGGTGCCCCGGCTTCGGCCCGCCTTGAGCGTGCTGACGAGCTCACTGCCGAGACCAAAGATCTCCTCGGCGTAGCCTTTGGCCAGGCGCCCGGCCTCGGAGAGCACCAGTCTTCGCCCCTCCCGAAGAAACAGGGGCGCGCCCAGCTGTTCTTCGAGTTGCCGAATTTGCGCCGAGAGCGCCGACTGCGACACCCGCAGCTGTTTGGCCGTTCGCGTGAGGTTGCCGTCGTTGGCCACGGCCCAGAAGTAGTGCAGGTGGTGGAAGTTGAGCCGTTCGAGGTTCATCCAATCGATCACTTTATCAGAACGTATAGAGCTGTTTTATGTCTTTTTATCGAACACACGTACGACGTAGAACCCAGGGAGATGACCGCCGAGACCCCTGCCCTGCTTCGCCTCGTGGCCGTGCTCATCCCCGTGACGTTTGCGGTGGCAGCATCGTGCCTGTCCCGCTCCGCGCCGTTTCGGCGCCCCTTGCACGCCGCGGGCGTGGCCCTGGGCATCTCGGGGCTACTGACGGCGCTGGGCATCGCCGGCTTCGACGCAGGGCTGCATGCCGCGCGCATTCCGTCGCAGGCTTTGGTGGTCGCCGAGCTGGTTCGCGTCGACCCCGTGACACTGGTGATGCTGAACCTCGTCAGCTTCATCGCCGTGGTCATCGTTCGCTACTCACGGAGCTACTTGCAGGGCGAGGCCGGCCAGGACCGCTACGCCAGGGCGCTGATGCTGGCCTTGGCCGCGGTCACCAGCTTGGTCCTGTCGAACAATCTGATCGGCATCGCCCTTTCGTGGATGGTGACCAGCCTGGCGCTCCACCAGTTGCTCACGTTCTACCGCGACCGCAAGCCGGCGCTCATCGCCGCACACAAGAAGTTCTTGCTCAGTCGCTTGGCCGACGTGTGCATGTTGGGTGCCGTCGCGTTGATGGGCAACGCCATCGGCAGCCTGAATCTGGATCGCATCGCCCAGTGGGCCCAAGCTCAGGAATCGCTGCCGATCTCACTTCAGGTGGCGGCAGTGTTGTTGGTGCTCGCCGCGTCGCTCAAGTCTGCGCAGCTCCCCTTTCACGGCTGGCTCACGCAGGTCATGGAGGCGCCGACCCCCGTATCGGCCTTGCTGCACGCGGGGGTCGTCAACATCGGCGGCTTCGTGATGATCCGCTTGGCTCCGTTCATGGCCAAAGCCCCCTTGGCCCAAACGCTCCTCGTCTGCATCGGCACCACCACGGCCGTGGTGGCCGCCTTGGTCATGACCACACGCGTCAGCATCAAGGTGGCGCTGGCATGGTCCACCTGCGCACAAATGGGCTTCATGCTCGCGCAGTGTGGTCTGGGCGCCTGGCACCTTGCCTTGCTTCACCTGGTGGCGCACTCGCTCTACAAGGCGTACGCGTTCCTCGGCGCGGGCAACACCGTCGAGAACTGGCGGGTTCGAAGTGTGTCTCCGGTGGCGCAACCAGCAAGCGTCGCGCGCAGGCTCCTGGTGTCCGCCGGCATCGTGGGCGCGGTCGGCGCGAGCATCGCCGCGTGGACCCACGCGCGCGGCCTCGAAGACCCGACCATCTTGCCCCTCGCCCTCCTGTTGGCCCTCTCGCTGTCGCCGCTGCTCGTCCGAAGCACCGACGGCGGAGTGTCGAGCGCGGCCTTCGCTTTCGTCCGCGCAGCCTCGGTGGCGGCCTTGTACTTTGGTGGCCACGCATTGGCGTCGCGGGTTCTTGGCCCCGCCACCACGAGCGCGCCCCTCGGGTGGGTTGTTCTGTTGCTCGGGTTTGTCACGCTCTTCGTGCTCGACACCGTGCTCCAAGCAAGGCCGGGGGGGCGCGTTGCCAAGGCCCTCCGACCTTGGCTGTTCGCGGGCCTCTATCTCGATGAGCTCTTCACCAGGGCCACGTTTCGCCTATGGGCTCCGCGCCTGGGCCCCAAGATCGTCCGCGCCGCCGCGCTCCGCATGACGCCGACGCTGGAGGCTTGATGATGCATTTGGACACGACCCCCAGCGAGACCACAGGGCAAAAGCCCTGTGCGACCCCAATGGACACCGACAGCGTCGTTGCCCTTTTGACCAAGGTGGGCGCCAAGATCGCCCCCACCTGGCCACTAGATCGCTTCATCGCGGTCAACCCGTTCTGGGAGATGACGTCGGCTCCGGTGCCAGAGGTTGCAGCCAAACTGGCCTCGCTGGCCGGCACACGTCTGCTGATGCCGCGCGCCTGGTACCACCAAGCATGGCAACGCGGCGAGCTACGCGACGAACACCTGACCGGGGCCATCGCCCAGCGCGGCGCAAACACGACGCTGGCCGAGCTGCATCGGCTCATGGAGGCACCGCAGCCGAGCACGCCGCGGCAACTGCGCTTCATGGACATGGTGGACCAGGAACGCGACCTCGAACACGAGGTCTCCTGCCGCGACTTCGTCACTCACAGCACAAGCCAGTTCTGCGCGGCCTACTTCGACGAGGGTCAGGCAGGCTTGCCACCCGACCGAGACGGCGGCTTGTATGCAAGCTGGCGCCGCCAGGCCATGAGCGACAAGTCGCCAGCTTTGTTGCTGGGTCTAGGTGGGTACACCGAGGCTGCACGGTTGTTGCCCGAGACCCCAGCGGAGATGGCGATGCTGGCGTTGGCCGATCTCGGCATCCCAGACAGCGCGCAGGAGAGCTATCTGCTCGGCCTGTTGCTCGATCTCAACGGCTGGGCCGCCTGGTGCGCCTATCTGCGTTGGACTGCCCGCCTGGGCGGCGGCGAAGACGACCAAATCGTGGAGTTTGCAGCCATTCGCCTAGCCTGGGAGTGGCTTCTGCTGAAGACCGCCGGGCCTGTGGTGCTTGCACGCTGGAGCCGGCAGGTCGTCTCTTGGCCGTCAGTTGACACCACCGTCGCTGCCGCGCAGCGCAACGATTGGTTGCTGCAGGACGCCATGGAGCTTGCGTGGCAAGGACACGTGGCGCAAGGCTTGGTGCAAGGGCTCAAGGCACCTCCGCAGCGGCCCGCCCCCAGCGTTCAGGCGGTTTTCTGCATCGACGTTCGCTCGGAGGTGTTCCGCCGCGCGCTCGAAGCCGAGTGCGCAACCGTGCACACACGGGGTTTCGCGGGCTTCTTTGGGATGCCCATCGAATACCAAGGCGTTGGGGCAAAAGAAGCACGCCCGCAGCTCCCGGGACTGTTGGCGCCAGCGCTTCACGTCGGTGACGTGTTGGCAGATCCGAACATCGCAACCCGAAGGGCCACCCGGCTCGAACGCGCCGAGCAGTTTCGCGGTTTCAAGTCTGGCGCCATGTCGAGCTTCTCTTTCGTCGAGTCCATGGGCTTGTCTTTTCTGGGCAAGCTCCTTGGCGAAACCCTAGACATTGGTAGAGCGCGGAAAGACCGCGAGGCCGCAGGCCTTTCGGCGCACGAACACGCGCAACGCAAACCCAGGTTGCTTGGCACCGTCCAGGGCGAGCCGGCCCCGCTCGAAGATCGCTGCACGTTGGCGCGCAACATCCTTCGGGGCATGGGTCTCAGCAAAGACTTCGCCCGAATCGTGGCGCTGGTCGGTCACGGCAGCGAAACCAGCAACAACCCACACGCTGCGGGGCTCGACTGCGGAGCCTGCTGCGGCCAGACCGGCGAGGTCAACGCTCGCGCCGTGGCCGCGCTGCTCAACGAGCCCGCAGTACGGAGCGGCCTAGTCGAACTCGGAATCTCCATCCCCCAGACGACCCACATCGTCCCGGCCCTGCACAACACGACCACCGACGAGGTGTTCCTGTTCGACACGGACGAGGTCCCCGCCTCGCACCAGCAAGACGTCCAAGAGCTGCGCCTTGCGCTTCGCGGCGCTGGGGTTCGCGCGCGCCGCGAGCGCGCGGAGTCCGTGGGCCTTGGACACCTCGACGACGCCGCCCTCGAGGCGGCCACCCAGTCCCGGGCCCGGGACTGGTCCCAGGTGCGACCCGAGTGGGGTCTCGCCAACAACGCAGCGTTCGTGGTGGCGCCTCGATCACGGACGCAGCAGATGAACCTGGGTGGTCGCTCGTTCTTGCATGACTACCACTTCGAAGACGACGAGAACTTCTCCGTTCTCGAGCTCATCATGACCGCCCCCATGGTGGTGACCCACTGGATCAACCTCCAGTACTACGCGTCTACGGTGGACAACGCGCGCTACGGCAGCGGCAACAAAGTGCTGCACAACGTCGTGGGTGGGCACATCGGGGTCTTCGAAGGCAACGGCGGCGACCTGCGCATCGGTCTACCCATGCAGTCGTTGCACAACGGTAGCGACTGGGTCCACACGCCGCTGCGTCTCAGCGTGTTCATCGAGGCCCCCCGCGAGGCCATCGCCGCGGTGCTTGGCAAACATGCGGGCGTGCGGGCATTGGTCGACAACGGCTGGCTCCACCTCTTCCAATTCGACGCTGCGGAAGGCGCAGTGTACGCGCGACGAGATGGACGCTGGCAGCCAGTGGATACCCAAGCAAGCTCCCCGACGTCGTAAGCACTGGCGCCTCGTCGTGGTCTCGCGAGCACCACCGGCCCGCAATTCATGGACCAACGGCCGACCGTCGCCGTCCCAGGGCCCCGCCAGTCACAGCGTCTACGACTCGCCTCCAGACTTCGCGCGAGCGGTTCGCGCTGCAGACAGAGTCCGGACCCAGTAGCTCACCGCGGCGGCCGCACCAACGATGACGGTGGCGTAGACCAGGGTCGCCCGGGCGGGCGACCGAAGAATCGCGCCAACGATGGCGGCGAACTGCAGCACCGTTGCCGCCTTGCCGAAGAGGTTTGCCCGGTCCTCGACCTTGCGGCTGCGAGCCTCGTGGCTCAGGGCCAAGAAGCCAAGCAGTGGCAGTTCGCCAAGCTCCCGAGCCCCAAGTAGCAGGACGTGTGTCCACGGCATGATGCCTGTGACGATGAGCGTGCCGAGCACCACGGCAACGAACGCTTTGTCTGCGACGCCATCGACCACGGCGCCCGTGGGCGTGGCGAGCTTGAACCTACGGGCGACCCATCCGTCGAGCACATCGGTGACGGCCGCCATGCCAAGCACCACCAGACTTCCCCAAACGCTATGGCACACAAAGGGGAACGACGCGGCCAGAGGCAACCGGAGAAAACTGATCAACGTGGGCGCATTGACCAGATCTTTTGCTCGATACCTGCCCATGGCTACCTCAGGGATCGCCAACCGGGGAACGGCCTCGGTGCGACACTGCCGGCCCCCCGCGGCCTGGCGTCTCCGAAGCTACCGCGATGGCGGTTCTTTTGCGATGCCCGATGGTGCCCCGCGACGGAGGAAGCGTCCGGGATCACGGTGCTTGGCAGAATCGTCCGTCGATGGGCGCCCGAAGGCCAAAGCGATCCGGTACCGGTTGGCTACAGCGTGCCCAAGTACGCTTCTAGCGCATCGATGTCTTGGGTCGACAAGTCCGACAGATCGGCCATGGGGTTCTTGCGGTCGGCAAGCAGCGCACGAAGCGATGGGTATCGCCCATCGTGAAAGTACGGGGCTGTCTGCCCCACGAAGCGCAGCGACGGCGTGTCGAAACTAGCAACCTTCTCGGGCGGATGCTGGGGCTGCGGCACCGCCGCGGCAAACTCGTGGGTTGCACCATCGGTGAATGCCGACGACGGATCGTGGCAGCTTGCGCAGCCCTGCGCCGCGAACACTTGGGCACCTAGAGTGGCGAGCGGCGTGGCGTCTTTGCGTACCTCGGGCGCGCGCATGGACATGACGTACGCCTCGATGGCCTCGCGGTCCTCGATGGGTAGACCCTTGCCACCCAGGCGGCGAATGGTCTCTTCCATGTGCGCGGCGACACGCTGGGGACCACCGTTCCAGCCGTAGGGGGCCGTGCCCGCAACCCGTCCCATCAGCGTCGGCGTCTGCCGCGGTCCATTCGGAGCGCCCCAGACCAAGCCGTCGTCGCGACCGTCGGGGTGGCAGCTGGCGCACGCCCGACCATCGGCGGATATTTTGCCGTCGGCAGACGTCAAGAAGAGCTCACGTCCACGGGCTATCTTGTCGGGGATCCGCACACGCTGCCGGGCCGCGACCACCTGCGGCGCCTGAACATCTCCGCGGTCGGAGATTCGCAAGGTGCCGTCGAAGGGGGACCACATGACCAAGCGTTGGCGGTCGTCGTACGCGAGACCGAAGGTGCCGGGTGCCGCGACGACGAACTCCGAGAAGCCGCGGGCCTGTAAGATCTCGATCTGCTGACTGTTGACGCAGGAAACAGCAACGTTCCCAGTGGTCCGGTCGATGGCCATGGCTCGCGGCACAGTGCAGCCGCGCAGCAACGCCGCGCGATCGTGTGCCGTGGTCTGCTGCATGGGGGCACTGCGCACCTGCGTCATCGGAGCCGTGCCGCGCGCACAGGGGTCAAACGAAAGGCTGCCGTAGCCCGAGAACACGACCCGGGGCGGCGGGGAATTTTCGTCCGTCGCTTGCGGCACGGGCATGGGCACCACATCTACCAACGGGAGCACCCAGGAGGGTCCAGTGCTCGTGCCCAGCACCCCGATGGCGTACCCCTGGTTCAGTTCATGGACGTTCTTGTCGGCTGGGCATGGAGCCGGAGGGGCTTCGGAGGTCAACGATCCCCAGCCGAACGAGAGTTCGCGCCGTCGGGCCGCGAGGACCTCGGGGGAGAGCTGCGCCCGTAAGCTCCGCAGTGGGCGTTGCCCGTGTTTGCCCGTGGCCACGGACACGACGCTCATGTACGCGCCCATGGCGTGGGAGATGCCGATGACGGCATCGCGCCCCTCGCCAAACGCGGCCATGGCCCGAGGCTCCCGTGGCAAGTCTAGGTCGAGCACCCGGCTGCCATCGGCGTGCGCAAAGGCTTGAAGCCGGTGCCCAAAGCCGCAGAGCACGTACAGCCGAGCGCTCGCGGCATGGGCCAAGAGGGCACGGGGCTCGGCACAGGTAGCGTAGCTTCGCAGCAAGCGACGGCTCGGCAGTTCGAACTCGACCACCTGATTCTCGGCGGGCAAGCTCACGAGCAAGCTCCCATGGTGCACGACCACGTGCCCCGGGCTCCCGGCCACGGCGATGGGCGTCTGCTCCACCGCTTGGGTGTTCTCGGTGACGTCGAAGACCCGCACCAAGCGCGAGTCTTCGTCGGCCGCAAAGGCGTAGAGCTTCTTGCCCGAGGCCGCGAGCGCGAGTGCATTGCTCGACGACCACTGGCTCACGGCCTCGTAGGTGGGCACAGCGCGCGGCGCAGCCGGGCGAGACGCGGCAAAGGTCACGAGCGAAATCACGAGCACGGCGAGCAGGCTGCAGGGGACGATCGCGCGGGAGTGAATCCGGTCCATGGCGTGGGGCAGGAGCATCGGGTCTGACCCCCTGACACTGCGAAAGTTCCGAGGGTCGCAGCCGCTTTCTTCGGTCCGGGCCAAAAAAGTGCGGGCGCCCCTGTCACACGGGGCTCGTGTGCGCCTAGAACACGCGGAGGTTCATCATGACCGGAGAGAAGTTCCGCAAAGTTTTCATGGCCATGGCCGCGGTTGGGGTGCTCGCATCCCTGGGGGGTGTGGCCATCAAGCGCGCCTACGCCAGTGACGACTGCTGTTCGGCCGGCGCCCCGTGCTGCAAGCCAGGCGCCGCCTGCTGCGCGGCACACAAGCAACACCACTGAACACATGGGGGACCGCGAACAGGGTGAGCTCGACACCGCCTTTGGCCGACTGGCCGACGGCGATCGCGCAGCCCTGGACGCGGTCTTTGCCATGCTGTCCCCGCTCGTCGGCGCGTTCTGCGGCAAACTGGTGGGCCCTGCACTGGCCGAAGACGCGACGCAGCTCGCGCTCGTCAAGGTGTTCGAACGGGCGTCAGACTTCGAACCCGGTCGGAAGGTCCTGCCGTGGGTCTTTGCCATCGCGGCGTGGGAATGCCGCACGCTGCGCACCAAGGCCCGAAGAAGCAAAGAAGCGGCCGTCGACGCCCCGGAGGTTGCCGACGCCGCGGCCACCCCCGAGCAAATGGTCCAGGAGCACGAGCTCATCAACGCTGCGCTGCATGCCCTGGGCACGCTATCGGCCGCGGACCAGCAAGCGCTACGGGACGCATTCTGGGACCACAGCGAGGCCCCCAAAGAAGCCGCTGCCCGCAAACGAAAAGAGCGCGCGCTCTCGCGGCTGCGCCTGGCCCTTCGGAGGTTGTATGGCTGGTAGCGATCAAGTGTTGGGGCTTGCCAAACGCGCGTACGAGCGCGGGCGCGTACGTCGCGCGGCACTTGCGGTGGCGCCGCTGGCATTGGTGGTGTTCACAGCGGCCATGTTGGGCTCGCGGCCCACCACCGCGTGCCTCCTCGGGTGTCTGCTGCTGCCCAGCAGCGCGGCATTGCTGTGGCGCGGGCAGGCGCTTGGGCGGGCGGTGATGCCCGCGGTGTTGGCCGGCCTGATCCCGCTCGGTCTTGCGTTGGCGGCCAAGGCCTACGGCCACGTGTGTACCGGCGACGAGTGCGTGTCGTTGTGCATGCCCGCGTGCACCACCGGAGGTCTCATTGCCGGCGGCGTGCTTGCGTGGCTGTTTCGCCGCGGAAGGTTGCCGCGCTCGGCCCTGCTGGCGGGCGGTGGCGTGGCATTGCTCACGGGCGCCCTGGGGTGCTCTTGTGCCGGCTATGGCGGCGTGCTGGGCTTGCTCGGCGGGCTCTTGGTGTTCGTGGTGCCCACTGCGCTCCGAGCAACGCCGCGTGCGTAGCACGTTTCTGTGCGCCCAATGCCACAGGCAGCATTCGAGAGAAGGCGACGGCACCCGTTGCCCCGAAACCCGCGCCGAAGTCTGCCGCGGCGCCCAGGCCCAGCAGCCCACTCATGACGGGGCTTCGCGAACGAGCCGTTCGAGACAACCGCCGCGGATCTCGTCGAACGCGGGAACTCGACCGATTCGGAGCGCACGCGTGCACTGGCAGGCGCGTACAATTGTGGTACTTTATACGCGTGAAGACCTCGTACTCCATCGCCGCGGGCCAAAAGAACTTTCCCAAGGTCGTCGCGGCGAGCGAGAAGGGGGAGCCGATCCCCATCGAGCGCCACGGAGAAACCGTCGCTTACGTGATCTCCAAAGAGCGCTTCGATGCCGTGCTGGAAACAATGGAACTGCTTTCCAACCCTGAATTTGCCAGCACGTTGCGTGCGTACGAGGCCGGCAAGACGAAGTGGACTTCGCTAAAAGACATCCCCGAATGAATGTGCTCGTTTCCGCACAGGTCATCGAGCGTCTGCGGACTCTGCACCCCGAGCATCGGAAGGAAATCCGGCACGGACTCCGTGAACTGGGCAAGGGGCGCGGCGACACGAAAGAACTCGCTGGCGCATTGGCGGGCTTCTATCGACTCCGCATCGGACGCTATCGCATCGTCTATCGGCACCGGGATCGGCATATCGAAGCGATCTTTCTCGAACAGCGGAGCATCGTATACGAGCTCTTCCGTCCCTGATCTTTGCCCCTCGCTCCGGAGCGAAGGCCAACGTTCCGCCCCAAAGACAAGGAGAGCGACAAGTACGCTGCCATCGGCGAGAGCGACCGCATGCCCCTCAAGTGCTAGCCTCGGAGCGTGCGGTGGGCACTCATCGTCTTCGGTGTATTGTGCATTCTGTAGTTCGGAAGCGTCGTGACCGGTTACGGCGCGCGGCGGAGCGTGGCTGCGGCCTTGATGGCCACGAGCGACAGTTCGTTGGGGTCGCCCCCGGATTTGCCGACGATGGAGACCACGGCAAACTTGGTCTCGGGGAACGCAAAGGCCTGGGTTTGGTAGCCCGGAATGGATCCGTCGTGGCCAACGCCGGGGCCCGCCCCCGCAGTGACCTGCTTGGAGAGCACGATGGCGCCGAGGCCGTAGCCCGCGTTCTTGAAGGGCTGCACCATGGCGGCGTGGCTTTGCGCCGAGAGCAGGGTCTGATCGATGTGCAGGGCCCGAAGCCACGCGAGCATGTCTTGAGGGTCTGCCACCATGGCTCCGGCCGTCCAGGCCAGCGAGAGGTTGAACGTCTGCGTGACGTTGCTGCTCCCAGCGAAGCCTGGAGCCAAGTCCCCACGCACGGCTTGGCTGCCATCGAGAAACGTGGTGCCGAGCTTGGCTGGCGCGAGCGTCTCTTTGCCAAGGATCTCGGCCACCGTGGCGTTGCCCACGAGCTCCAGGATGCGCCCTAGGAAAATGTAGTTGGTGTTGGAGTAGCTGAACGAAGCACCGGGCTCGTTGGTAAACGGCTGCGCCTTGGCCCACGCGATGAGCTCTTCGGGCGTGTACTTGCGAGAGATGTCGCCGGACATGGCGTCGGCCATCTCTGGGGCCAACGTATAGTTGTAGATACCACTCAAATGATTGAGCAGGTGCCGCACGGTGATGACGTCGGCCTTGGGAAAGCTAGGAAACCACTTGGCCAACGGGTCTTCGAGGGAGAGCAAGCCCCGCTCGACATACCTGAGGGTTGCGACGGCGACATACGTCTTGGTGACGCTGCCCATGCGCCAAAGTGAAGCCGACGTGACCGGGGTCTGGTCGGACGCAGAGCTGACGAACACCCGGGTGCCGCAGCGCTCGCTCCAGGTGCCCACGGTGGCATGTTTGGCCTTTTGGCGCTCGCGCTCACCGTCGAGTCCTCGCTGAAGCTCCGTGGCGAAGGTGTCGCACGCCGCGTCTGTGGTTGGCTTGGGCGCGTCGGCATCGGGCGCCGGGCTGGGCGATGCCGGCGGCGCACTTGCCGAAGGCGCCGGGGCCGGGGTGTCTGCCGGCGTGCCCCCGCAGGCCACAAGAGCGATAGACCCAAGCAAAGACCAGAGAACCGAAGACGGCTTCACGATGTCCTTCGCATAGCACACGCAGGCTCTCGTGCCACGGGCGCGCTACGGAGCGACGGTGCCCGTGAGACTGGCCATCGCTTGCCCGCCGCGGCTGTCTCGGAGCACGGCGAATATCACCACGGGGCCCGGGCTGGACGGCAACTGCAGAGTGGTCGAGGTCTCCGTGGCCAGATCTGTCTCGTCGCGGCCCGTGACCGGAAGCGAGATTTGCCCCGCGGTGCTGAACCACGACACACGCATGGCCTCCCGGCGGGGAACCAACGTCTGCGACACCACGTCGTATGCAACGAAAGGCTCGGCATCAGTCTCGCTCCAGCGGGTTCGCAAGGTGATGGTAGCGCCGGCGGGTAGGCGTGCAGGGTCTACCGGCCGGTCTTGCAGCTCGATGCTCAGCTGCACCTTTGGGTTCTTGTTCCTGACGTACTTTTCTCGAAAGGCCGCGGCCACGTCGGCACTCGCGTTGGCCAAATTGCACTGTACACGCACAAAGCCAAAGGCACGCAGCGTGCCGCCAACCACGCGCACCGGCTGGTAGAAGCCACCGGTCACGTCCGGATCGCGGGGTCTCGAGCCGTCCGGCGGCACATCGGGGCCAAAGAGCGCGCACGCGTCCACAGGCACCGTGGGGGTGACGGGCTCGGCTTGCGTGGCGATGGGGCGCACGCCTTGCTGCAGACACGCCTCGTGCACAGCGTTGTTCTCGGTGAGCGGCTTGCCAACGGCGCAGAAGGCCCACTCCACCGGCGCGTTCTGGATTCTGCCGCTTGGGTCCACAAACAGAGCTTCGAGCCGGACGGGCTCTCCGGGTGCGGCCTCCGGCGGCTCGGCGAACACGCCAATGACCCGCGGCCCGTCGATGAGCGCCGGGGTCTCGGAGAACTCGGGCCGACAGGCCTCGATGAGACCGAGCAGCCCGAGACCAAGCCCGGCGAGCGGCAGCAGCTTGCGGCTCATCGGTCCACCCGCACGCCCACGATGGCCAGGGTGGGGAGCCCCGAAAGCACCGCGCGACTCCGATAGTCGTAGGTGTACAGATACTCTTCGGCGTTGCGGCGAAAGAGCACGTTCTGCACGTCTGCGTACACCCGCAGGTGCGTGTCTTGCGGCAGCTCGAAGGATCGCTCGACCCGCACGTCGAGCTGTTGGAACCGCGGCAGCCGATCGGTGTTCTGTACGCCGACAATGGGTTGGAGCGTGTCCGTGCGCGCATCGTAGAACGAGCCGAACACCGGCGTACGTGGGCTTCCGCTGGCCAGGCGATAACGTGCGCCAAAGGTCCACGCCCCGAGTTCTTTGTTGGCAACCACGGTGAGCACGTGTGGCTGGTCGTAGTCGAACAAGGTCCACGCCTCGTCGCCAGCGTAGCGCCGCTGACTTCGCGACAGGGCGTAGGAGAGCCACCCAGACCAACCGTGCCATGGTTGCGCACGCACAAACAGCTGTGCACCAAAGCTGCGCCCCACGCCATCTTGGATGAGCGCCCGTGTGGCCAGGGGTGTAGGCAGGCGGCTGCGCACCACCAGGTTTTGCGTGGACTTGTAGAAGCCCGTGAGCTCACACTGGATCGCAGGGGTCACGGCCCAGCTCGCGCCCAACGAGCCCTGACGGCCCGACTGGTACGACAAGCCCGGCGTGCCGAACACGGGGCTAAGGTCTTCGGGCTCCGGGGCCTGGTGGTACGTGCCCACGGCGCCGGTGAGCGCCAGCTGAGCATTGGCGTCGAAGCGCACCGAGAGGCGCGGGTCGATGGCTCCTTCGAGGCGCGATTGCCCCACGACGGGCGTAGCCCCCACTTTGGGCGTACGTCGGTCGGTGTCGATGAGCAGTGCCGAGGCTCGGACACCGGGGCTCAGGGTCCAAGGACCAAGGCGCACGTCGAGCCGGGTATACGGCGCGGCGTCGAGCAGGTGCGTGTTCAGCGTGTCGGCGTTGATCTCTTCGCCTGGCGCTTGACCAAAGATGGCTACGTCGCCCACCCGGGGCGGGCGGTTGATGGTGCCCACTTGCCGCACCCGATTGATGGCGCCCGCTGCATCGGCGCCCACCGTGAGGTCGAGCTCCGGCAAGAACCGCTGGGTAAACTCCGCGCGGAGTCCATAACGGGCGCCAGACACGTCGAGTTCTTGGGGCAACGGGCCAAAGCGTGCCACGTCTGTGCGCCCGTCCCAACCGACGTAGGGCGTGACGCGCACGCGGTCGGTGGTGCCCTCGCGGGTATAGTCCGCGTACAAGCGCTGAAAGCCACCTTCGATGGTCTGGCTTCGCTGCACGGCTGGGTCCGCCGAAGGCAAGCTGCGCTCGGCGCGGTCTGCGGACCGCAGCCAGACCACCTGAAGGTTGCGCTTGGCCCCGAGTGCGATGCTGAGCTTGGCCTGCTGGTCTTGGTACTGAGGCAACACGAAGAACTCTTCGGTGTCTCGGGGCAACACGAGCTTGCCCAGTCGCTCGACGTACCCGATGCGTGTGCCCAGGGCCAGGCGCACGGAGTCGGAGAGCGGGGCGTGCACCAGAGCACCGGCATCGAAGGTGTCGACGGCGGCGTAGCCACGTAGACCCGATCGCGAGAGGTCTTTGCTGCGAAGGCGCACGATGCCGCCGAGGGCGCGGCCGTGGTCGACGCCGTAGGCGCCAGGGACCACCTCGATGGAGCTCAAGAGATCGGCGTTGATGGTGGAGCGAACACCCGCGCCGTGGAATAGCGCGGGGATCTCGACGCCATCGATGAACACGCGGCTGTCTTGGGGGGCAGAGCCCCAGGCAATGATGGCGCCGGAGGCAAAGGCGGCGCGCGCGAGGCCGGGGACGTTCTCGACAACGCGGGTCGCATCACCTTGGGTGCCTGCTTGGGTGCGGGCGTCGGCGACGTCGACGAGGACCGAAGAGGCATCGCGGCGGGGCCGGAGGGCGACGACGGTGACTTCTTCGGGCGTGGGGTGGGCCGGCTGGGGTGCGGGTGCGGGTGCGGGGATGCCAGGCGGCGGGGGCTGGGATGGGAGCGGGGGTTCGAAATCGTAGGTGAAGAGGATGCGGGAGGCGACCGGAGCGCCGCGGCGGGTGGCGGGCTGGAACTGCAGGGAGCGAGCGGCATCGAGGGCGGCGGCGTCGAAGGCGGGGCCCCCAGAGGTACTAACCGATGCAGATTGCACATTTCCTTGGTCGTCGATGCCAAGGAGCAAGACCACACGGGCCGAGGGACCTGTGGGGCCCAGGGATTCGGGGTAGACCGGATCGCTCGGGCGAAGAAGCACGGGTGCCGTCACCGGAGCGGGCGCGACGGGCGGGGCTTGGCCATAAGCCGGTACGGACGCGCCAAGCGCGAAGAGAACCAGCGCCGCGCTCACGCCACGCTTCATGGGATGGCGAACTCGAGAACCTTTAGCCCGGAGCCACGTTCGCTGGGGAAGCGGGTGTCGGCCTCGGACATAGAGCCTTTGGCTTGGGCCAGCACGACATTGTCGCGAAGAACCGACACGGTGAACGGTGCCGACGCGGCACCACACATGGAGGTGGCGTCGACGCGGACGACGTAGGCACCACTGGGTGGCGCGGCCCGGTACAACACATTTTCCTCGTTGCGCCCATCGAACACACACTGCGCGTTGGAATCGAAGTCCAATATGGCGGAGGTCTTGGACGCATTCGGGTCTGCAGGGCTGCCCGGGGTCACGGGTCCGGCCGCGTTGATGTCGTCGTGGGAGATCTCGACGCCGGTGGGGTCCGTGAGTCGCAAGTCCAGATCGGCTTCGCCCTCCCAGCGAAGCTGGATGCGCAGCGTCGATGCGCGAATGGGGGACGCCTGAACGATGACCGGACGCGACGTGAGAGGCCCTACCTGTCCGGACTCGTCGATGGCACGAGCCAGGAGCTCGTAGGTGCCCTCGGGCAGGCGACCCGAGAGCCCGAGCGGGGCCTCGAAGGTCGGGGACTCGGGTGCCTGGAGGGCGGGCTTCTTGGCACGAACGACGAAATAGCCACGATCGCCACGCAGTGCGAGCGCCACAGCCGTGGCCCCCTTGTCGAGTGCGCCGGCGCACAGCGTGCCCGTCGCACCGGGCCGCAATGTGTTCACGCCGAGCTCGAGCGACTGCACCTTGGGCCCGGCGGACTCGGCGGGCAGTGGGCCGCGCACAAAGGTGCCGCCCCCAACGGACAGCAGGGCATCGGCGCCCTCATCGGCGCGCTGACCATCGCAGGCACTCGCGAGCACCAGCGGCAGCACAGAGAGAAAAACGGTGCGGAGCTGACTGAGCACTAGAACGCCGCCTCCGCCCGCAAGGTCAGCGCATCGTCGGCAAGGCTGGTGGGCGCGCCGCTGAGGGTTCGCCCAAAGGGGTTTCGGTTGCGGTCATACTGAAGCACCAGGCGGCCGGGGGCGTACATGGCAGCCACGGTGAAGGACCACGTCGAAAACGAGCGGTCGACGCTGACCAGGTTGCTGACGCTCTGCTCTTGCGCATCACTGTCGGCGTTGTAGGTGTCGTAGCGAACACCCGCGGCGAAGTACCGGCCGACGTCTTGGGACACCTGCACGTAGTAGCCGAGCTGCCGCAGATCGCGCCCCATGGCCACGGGATCCGAGACCAGGAGCCCACGGTCGAGGTTCTGGGCCTTCATGATCTCGAAGGCCGCACGCAGGGGGCCCACCCCGGGAATGCGCGCGGTGATGCGCGCGTCGGCCCCAAGACCAAAGCGACGAAAGCCCTCGGAGGGCGTGCGGGCTTTGCCGGGCACCGCTTGCAGCTCCGTGAGCTCGACCAAGCCGTTCTCGTTTTCGTCGCGCCAAACGAGCGAGTCTTTGGTGGCTGGCGTGCCCGCGTGAAAGCCGCGACCGGTGAGCAGTGAGGCTCCGGCTTGTAGCTGTACGCCGTGGGCGATCTCGGTGTCGACGCCAACGCGCGAAACAAGGTCTTTGTTCTTGTTGGGGTCGCGGGTGGGGAAGCCGGTGGTTCCGAGCGGCTCGCCATTCATGATGGCCGTGGAGTAGCGCAAGAACCGAAAGGCCCCAGCAAAGCGAAGGCCCAGGTCGAAGCTGGCCGAAAACAGGCCCCGCGACACATTGGAGCGCTCGAGGAACAAGCGGTCGCGGGCCGCCTGTTGGGGCTCGAAACCAAACGGCGAGCGAATCATGCCCATGCTGGCCGCGAGCAATGGCGGCGCGTGTGGCTCGGTGGAAGGCAGCTTTGCGGTGACCTCGGCCAGCGCCGGGCGCACTGTGGGCCCTCGCACCGTGTTGACGTCGAGCATGACCGTGGACTCGATGTGGCGCGTGTCCACCGAGACCTGCGGGCGCGCGCGGCGCAGCACGAAACGGTCTTCGTTGAGCGGCTCCTTGGTGCTCGCGTTGATCTCGTCTTGAGAGCTCTCGCGGTGGATCACCCAATCGGCATGCAGAAACGCACCGAAGCGCACGGGGAACCTGGGCCTTGAAGCGCTCGTCTTGAGTTCTTGTACCTCGCGCTCCAATTGCGCGAGGCGATCGGACTCTGCCGCGGATGCGGGCACAGCGTCGTCGGCCCGCGATGAGGAAGAACACAGCAGGGCAGCGCCCAGTGCTGCCGCAGACAACGCGCGAGCAAAACGGGGCCGATGCGTGACCTCCAACCGACCCGCGCGCAGAGACACCGGCGCTTGGGTAGACGCTGCGGCGAGAGAGCTCACGATCGCGCTTACGGCACGGGGGGCAAAGGTCCGCCATCCTGCGGCTTGAGCGGCAGGACCGGAGTTTTGGATACCCGCTCGGAGGCGGCAGAACATCGATTGAGGATCTCCTCGTTGGTCTTTGGATCCGGGACGCAATCGAGAGGCTTACCACTGTCGTCGGTGGGAGTTCCACCGTCCGAAAGAATGGGGGTTGTCGCGGTACTGCTAGGGCTACCCGTGGCCGTGCTGGTGGGCGTCGGACCAATGTTGACCGGGGCCTTCTCCGTGGGAGCCGGGTCGTCGCATGCGGCGACCACCAGGGCCACGGAAAAGAAGGGCACGGCAACCAGGGCGATGGCTTTCTGAGCGTTCATCATTTGGCCTCGCAGTAGCCGTGGCGACACTTGCCAGCGCCGCAGGTTTGGTCCGTCGTGCAGGCCATGCAGGCTGGGCTGCTGGCTCCCACCTTCTTCTCGAAGTAGCAGTGGCACGGCTCGGGCGGGTCAAACGGAGACATGGGTCCGGCTTCCACGCTGCGCGTGACCTTCATGGCGCAGTTGGGAACCAGCCCCTTGGCGACGACCTCGTCGAGAGGTTCGAAGGCCGGTGCCGGAGACACGCTGAGCCCCCGAATCACGTCGAGCAGGTACTTGACCTTGGCGTTGACGGGCACCCCCGCGTTGTCGACCTTGGTGAGGTACACCGTGGGGGACCAGATGGAGTACAGACCGATGCGCACGTTGAGCTTGTCGAAGGCCGTGCTTGTAGAGTCGGGGAAGTAGGCGAACCTCTGCTTGTAGGCCTGGTAGGCCAGCACCTTGAGCTTGTCGCGCTGGAGATCGTAGAGCTCGACACCCACGATGCCGATGGTCTTCTCGGGCGACGTGGATTGCGCCACGGCATCGAGCACGGCGTTCGGGTCCGCAAGCTGCGTTCCCTTGACCTTGGCCACGGGCACGCCAGCGTTGAGCACCGTGCTGATGAGCGTGCTGCGCGTGGCCGGCAGCGTGAAGATGAAGTTGTTGTCGAGCCACGGCGACACCTGGCCAGCCTGCCCAAAGCCGTACACGAAGTACGCCTCTTCGGCGGTGATGGCGCGTTGACTGCTGGCCTTGGGCACCACATAGGCATAGGCCTGAATGGGCCCCTGGAACTCTTTGATGCCCGCAGGTGCCGAGCCCGGATTGCAGGCATCCACGAACACGTTGGAGTTGACCACGTCGAGATCGACGCCGCCCGCCGTGTCCATGGTGCACTGCGGGGCAGGCTTGGTCGGGTCCCAGGCTGGGTCTTGGGCCGCCGACGGGATGTAGAAGGGGTTCTGCGTGAGCTTGACCGCCGGCGTGGCATAGAGCGCGGCGATGTTGGTGCAGGAGCCGCTGGTCCGGTACACGAGGGTCATGGGGTTGGGCCCCTCGCGAAGCTTCTTGCCCAGAGCCTTGATGAGCGGCTCTTGCGTGGCACCAATCAGCATGTACACCGGGTTCGCAGCGGCCACGTCCACGCTGCAATTGCCGGCATACGCCTGGCGCCCCGCCAGCGAACACATCGCAAACGTCGCGGCCGCAACCAGCCCAATGCTCTTCCCCTTGATCATATGGAAAAGAGGTACCACTGCGTTGCGGATCGGCTCGTTACACCTGGCGTTACAGGCCGTGTAACAAGCGGCCCAGTGCCCGCCTCTACGTCTTTCGACGCTGCGAGGGTGACGTGTCGGACATGCCCGACGGATCAGGGGCCGGGATGGTGGCCGGGCCAAGGGTTGGGTCCGGCATGATGGAGAGGCGGACCTCGGGCGGCGCGGGGGGAATGATGGACCCGGGACCAGGGGCAAACGAAGCGCGGCGAATGCCCGAGGACATCTCTTCGGAGGGCAATTGCGACGGCCGGATGGACTTGGGCTTTTCTGGGCGCATGCTTTTGCGCGCGGCGCGCGGAGGCACCAGGTGCTCGGTGCCCTGCCCCTTGAGCAATGGCAGCAAGCTGTCGCGCATGGCGCCGGCGCTGGGCCAGCGCTTGTCTTTCTCGAACGCCAAGGCGCGGTCGATGGTTTCGCGCAGGGCCAGCGGTAAGCCGCGACGCACGGTGTTGATGGGGCGCGCGGGCTGCGTAGTCGCAGCGATCAGCAACTGGGTCATGTTCTGGTGTTCGTGCACCACATCGCCGGAAAGCAGACGGAACATGGTGGCCCCGGCGGACCAGATGTCCGAGTGCGGGCCAATTTGGTCTTTGAGGCCCAGGGCTTGCTCTGGCGCCATGAAATCGGGCGTTCCCAGCAGCGCGCCGGGCATGGTGATGTCGGGCCGGTTGGACGAGAAACCATCGGGTCGAAAGCGCGCCACGCCAAAGTCCATGACGCGCAAGCGGCCGTTGTTCTCGAGGAACAGGTTGTCGGGCTTGATGTCGCGGTGAATGATGCCCGCGTCGTGGGCGGCTTGCAGCACATCAAGCATCTGCACGGAGTAGCGAACCACCTCGATGAGCGGCAGCCGACCGCCAAACTTGAGGCGCCGCGCCTCGAGCAGCTCGCCTTGCAAGAGTTCGAGCATGAGCACGCCGGCGCCGTCGTCGGTGACGCCGTCGTCGAGGATGTGCACCACCGAGGGGTGCGCGACGCAGTTAGCCACCAAAGCCTCGCGCCGAAAACGCGCGGCGATCTCTGGGTTGCGGCAGAGCTCCGGGTGCATGATCTTGGCCGCCGCCCGAGCCCCCGTCTCGACGTGCGTGGCCGCGTATACCGTGGCCACGCCGCCGCGCGCGATGCGGTGATCGATGTGCCACGCGCCCAGTACGGTGGTTCCCACGCGGCCCGTCCGATCGGGCTTGTCGCTGGGTTTGGGTTTGGGGGTGTCGGACCGCAACGGAAGGATCACAGCTTACCGTGGGAACGGGCGCTGCAAATGAACCTTCATGGAGAAAAGTACGCAGCGCCGCGCGCCGGGAGCGTGATCTGCACTTTGCCCCCCTGAACCACCGTGGAGCCACCACCAAGGCGGTCGGTGAGGGTGGTGCCATTGTTCAGTGGGAGTGTGGGAGGCAGGTCTACCGTGAAGGAGGCGCCACCGGTGCGCCGGGTGAGCGCAACCAAGACCACATTGGAGCCAGACTGCCGCGCAAACACCAGGTCGTCTTCGTTGGCGTAGACCGGGCGGTACTCGCCCCGGCGAAGCGGTTCGAGGTTCTTGCGGGCCATGCCCAACTTGCGCGTGAACTCGAGCGTGGCCAGCTCTTCGCCGGAGACGGCGTCGCCGCGCCACATGGACCGGTTGTTCGGGTCCGAGCCACCGAACTCGCCGTACTCGTCGCCGTAGTACAGGAGCGGTGCACCGGGAATGGCCATGAGCCAGGCGAGCGCCAGGCGATGGCGGGCGTAGGGTTCGGCGTTGGGCGGCGAACCGGCCACGTTGGCCCACTTGTTGTTGACCACACCGCGGTCGTAACCACCCTGCCCGCGATAGGTGGCCTGCGAGATGAAGCGCGAGGTGTCGTGACTGCCGATGTACGGCGTCATGACTGAGCCCTTGGGGTACTTCCAGCCGCTGGCCTGGGTCCAGTAGTCGGCGTGCAGCATGCCGCGCTCGTCGTAGGCGAACACGCGGTAGGGCACCGCGTGGTACAGCACGAAGTCGAACTGCCCATCGAGCTGGTACGGCCCCATGTAGCGGTTGATGGTGCCGTACTGGTCGTCGTTGCAGGCCAAGCCGCAGTCGCTCCAGCCCATTGCGGTTTCGCCCGTAAGGAACACGCGGTTGCCCGCAGCCTCGAACTCCTCGCGAATGCGCGTGGACATGTTCATGACGGCCAGGTCTTCGACGTGTTTCACCGCGTCTACGCGGAGCCCGTCGAGGTCGAAGGTGTCGATCCACCAGGCAGCGTCGTCGGCGAACTGGTCTGCGGCTTCGGCGTTGCTCCAGTTGACGTCGGGCAAGTACTTGGCAAAGAGGCACTCGAGGCGCTTGCTCGTCCAATCGCAACCGTCGGTGCCGCACTGACACCCGGTGCGAAACCACTCGGGGTGCTTCTTGAAGTACTCGTGCTCTTCGTGGACGTGGTTGATGACGAAGTCTTGCAGGATGCGAATGCCGTGCCGATGGGCCTCGGCCACCAACGCACGCAGGGCCTTTTCGCCACCAATGCGCGCGTCGACGGTGCGGGCCTTGGTGGGCCAGTATCCGTGGTAGCCGGTGACCTTGTGCACGCCGTCGTCGGCCATGTACGCGCCGATGGGGTTCTCGTGGAAGGGCGAGAACCAGAGGGCGCGAACGCCCAGCTTGTCGAGGGTGCCATCGGCGATCTTGGCGCGCACGCCGTCGAGGTCGCCGCCCATGAAGTCGGCGCGCGGGTCGACCCCGGGGATCTTGGGGGCATCAGAGGCCGTGTCGCCGTTTTTGAACCGGTCGAGCATGATCATGTAGATCATCGCGTCTTGCCACTCGAAGGCCTTGTCTTCGACCCAGAAGATGAGCCGCAAGGGCTTGGCCACGCGGCCGCCCTTGTCTTTGCCA
>JBIKNA010000391.1:0-7206 GCA_044358965.1 Polyangiaceae bacterium | reverse complement strand
GGCCACTTCGGCCTTGGGTTCGGACACGGGCTTGGCTTTTTTGGCCTTTTTGGCTTTGGGGGCCGACGGCTTGCCCAGTGATTCCAAGTGGGCCTTGGCCAGCGCTTCGGCTTGCGCGCGGTAGGGGCCCACTTCGGCGTCGAGGGCCCGCAGAATGTCTTTGAGCTCGTCGCGGTAGCGCTCGGCCACGGACTCAAAGTCTTCGGCGGTGATCTTGCCGAGATCGCGCTCGTTCTCCAGGTCTTTGAGGGCGCGCAGCAGCATGGTCTTCTTGCCGCCCAGGGCCACGTCCGTGTTGGAGGCGAGCTCGTGCTCCAGGGCCTCGGGCAACGGGGCATCGCCGCCCAGCGTGCGCAGGCTGGCCCACAAGATCGCGATGGTGCCGATGAGCGCGCCGGCGGTGAGGGCCAAGATGGCCGGCGCCAGGGTGGTGGCGACGCCGAGGACCAGGGCCACGAGCAGGGTGCCAACGGGGATGATGATCCCGAGCTGCTTGGCCAGGCGTCGCTCGGCGGCCTCGGCCGCCACGCGTTCTTCGTCTTTCTTCGACACAGCCATCTGCGTTGCCTCAGCCATCGAGATCCCGGAGCTCCTCGTCGAGGCGATCATCGTAGGCATCGCGTGCTGCGACTGCGGCCTTCTTGGGCGCGTTCTGTACCTGGGTCTTCTCTTTCCAGCGGCGGACCAAGAATGCTGCGCCACCGATGCTGCCGGCGGCCAGGGCAATGGGAACGATGTACAGCGCGCGGAACACGCCGGTGTTGGGCGGCACGGCCAACGACTCGCTGCCGTACTCCGCGGCGTATTCGGCGATGATGGCGTCCCGGGCAATGCCGGCGTTGATCTTCTTGCGCAGACGCTCGCGGGTTTCGTCGGCGGTACCGCAGGCGCAGGTGGACAACAAGTCTCGGGCGCAGGTGCCGCACATGCACCGAAGCTGCGAGAACACGTCTTTCTCTTTGTCGTTTTCGATGTGCACGGTGCCGGCGTGCAGGCTCGATGTGCCCTGCGCAAACGCTGGAATGGGCATCAGCGCCAAGATCACACCCATGGTGACGCTGCTGGCCACAGCCGCGGTGCCCCGGGCCACACGCCATACCCGCGATTCGCCGGGTACCAGCTCGGGCCACATGCACACCACGCTGCCAAAGATGAGCACCAAGCACCCAAGCCAGATGAAGCCCACCAAAGAGTTCAAGTGGATCTGGATGGCCGCGGTCTTGGTTTGCGGGTTGATGTTGCCCACGACCAAGTACAGGTCGTCGCGCACCGAGTGCAGCATGGCCACCTCGGTGGTGGGGCTGTCGGGCATCTTCTTGTAGATGAACTTGGCCGGCGAGAGCGTGCCTCGGGGCTTGCCGCCTTCGGTCACGCGGATGTCCGCGAAGATCATTCGCTTGCCGTTGTCGACCTCCATGCGCGGGCCCACGTACTCGAGCGTCAGGCGATCGATCTGGTGCGTTTGCCCCGGCGACAGCACGGTCTCTTTGTCGGCGTTCCAGGCATGCCCGGTAAAGCCAAAGAACATGAGCATGATGCCCACGTGCACCACGTAGCCGCCGTAGCGCCGACGACCGCTGGCGGGCAGCGTGAACATCATGTGCAAGAACCCAGGCAAAATGCCGGCAATCCACAAGATGCGCGGGGTCTTGTCGGCACCCGAGGCGGCCCGGGACTTCATGAGCAACACGAACTCTTGGATGGTGACCGCGGCGTTGTAGGCGATGAGGCTGATGCCCATGACCGGCGTGTACGCGTTGAACACCTGGAGCACCTTGCCCAAGATGCCGCCGTACAACGGCTCGGACCACACCACCGGCGGGTAGCCCAGCCGCGAGCCCAAGAGCGCGTGCAACACGCCTGCGGCCACGCCGGCAATGACCGGCGCGCGGAAGTTCTTTCGCAGGGCGCTGTCGCTGGTCTTCTTCCAGCCAAACAGGGTGCCCGTACCCATCAAGAAGAAGATCACGAACGCAACGGGCTGAATCCACGCGTTGTACACGAGCGGACCAACGGACACCTTTTCGTTCCAGAAGGCCTCGCTGACCATGGGGAACGTGGTGAACGCGAGCACGAAGAACAAGAAGATGAGCAGGCCCAGGTTGTTGAGTAGGAACGTGCCCTCGCGGGAGAAGAAGCTCTCGATCTGCGGTCGCTTGCTGACCAGGGACAGGCCCCGGGTCATGCGGCGGAACACCAGCTCGACCACGCCAAACACGCTGAGGCCGACCAAGCCCGAGAACAACGCCACCTTGATGAGCGTGCGCTTCTGGTTGTAGGCAGCAACGGCGTCGACGCCGAGGGTCATCTTCTCGGTCACGTCGGTGAGGGCGCTGCCGCCCACCTTGGTGCTGATCCAGTACGACGCCACGATGGCGACGAGGGTGGCCCAGCCCGTGGCCATGACCGCGGCGCGAAGCCGCGGCGTGGGGGTGAGGTCCCGGAGCTCGGGCCAGCGGTACATGATGAGCGTGAAGGAGAACGCGCCCAAGAAGACCAAGAACCAGACGAAGTACTCGCCGATGGACGACTGCGCGAAGGAGTGCACGCTGGCGATGGCACCGGACCGCGTGAGGAACGTGCCGAAGATGGTCATGAAGAAGGTGATGTTGACCAACACCACGTTCCAGACCTTGAGCATGCCGCGACGCTCTTGGATCATGACCGAGTGCAAGAACGCCGACGCCGTGAGCCACGGCATGAACGCCGCGTTCTCGACCGGGTCCCAGGCCCAGTAGCCGCCCCAGCCCAGCTCTTCGTAGGCCCACAGCATGCCCAGCGTGTTGCCGATGGACAGAAATAGCCACGAAAACAAGGTGAATTTACGGCTCGCGGTGATCCACTCGGTGCCCAAGCGGCCGGTGACCAACGCCGCCACCGAGAACGCAAACGGCACGCTGCAACCCACGAAGCCCACGTAGAGGCTGGGCGGGTGGATGATCATGTAGAAGTTCTGCAGCAGCGGGTTCAGTCCCTCGCCGTCGGCCTTCGCACCAGAGATGCTGGTGGAGAACGGGTTGGCCGAGAACGTCATGAGCACGCAGAAAAAGAGCACCACGCCCATGAGCGTGGCGATGACGTAGGGCTGCAGCTCTCGGTACTTGTCTCCCAGGTAGTACACGCACACGCCGATGTAGATGCTGAGCAAGAACAGCCACCACAAGAGCGAGCCGTCTTGGCCGCCCCACAACGCCGTGAGCAGGTACGGCGTGGGCATGCTGCGGTCGGAGTAGTGCGCCACGTAGCGCAGCCGGAAATCGTGGCTGACGAACGCATAGGCCAGGCAGAGCACCGCGCAGCCAATGAGGCCAACGGTGCCGTAGGCGCCCAAGCGCGCCGCCTGGAGGGTTCGGACACGTCCGGTGGCGCCCGCCGACATGCACACCGCGAAGGTGTAGGCGGCTGCGACCATGACGCAGAGGAGCAAGGCGCTGCCAAACAGGGGCAAGCTGTCCGCGGTCAGGAGGTGGGTCAACGACTTCCACATAGGGGGGGTGTTCTCGGGGTCTAACGACAAAAAGCAGACTTGGGACGGAAGCTTAGGCGCCATTTGCTAACAAGGGCAGTGCCATGAGCCCAGATTTCGGAAAACGCGCCGCCCCCCACGCCGCGCTGCTCGTGGTGCAGCTGGCCTTCGGCTCGCAAGCCGTCGAGGCCAAGGTGCTCATGGGGGCCCAGGCTTTGGGCGGTTGCGGCGTGAACCCGGCCTCGGTGGCCATGTTGCGCATGCTCTTTGCGGCCTTCGTGTTTCAGGCCATTCACCGGCTCAACGACCCGGGAAAAAGCCGCCTTCAGCGCGCAGATCACCTCAAAATCATGGGCCTTAGCGTTCTTGGCGTGTCGCTCAACCAGGGGTTGTTCCTGGCGGGCCTGCGTCTGACGACGCCCTTCGTCACCTCGCTCTTGGGCGCGGCGATACCCGTGGCCACCGCGGCCATTGCCGTCTTGCTTCGGGTAGACCGGATGACCCTGCGCAAGGGAGCAGGTCTTTGTCTCGCCATTCTGGGCGTGCTCACCCTCACCGGCGTGGGCCACATCGACCGGGGCGCCATCTTGGTTGCCCTCAACAGCATCTCGTACGCCGGCTACATCGTCTTGTCGCGGCCCGTGCTCCAGCGCCTGCCCACGCTCACCGTCATGGCTTGGCTCTTCACCTATGGCGCGCTCTTGTTTGCCCCCGTGGGTCTGCTCCCGCTGGCACACTCCATCCCCGAGCTCACCCCCCGCGCCTGGATGTATGCGGCATACATCCTTCTTGTGCCCACGCTGCTGGCCTACCTGCTCAACGCGTGGGCGCTGTCTCGGGTGACGCCGACGGTGGTTACGGCGTACATCTATCTCCAGCCGCTCGTGGCTGCGCTTATCGCCTGGGTTCAGCTCGGCCAGGCGCCCGAACGCCGCGCGCTTGTGGCCGCGCCATTGATCTTGCTCGGCGTTGCCCTGTCTGCGTTCACGCCAACCCGGGCAGCGCCCTCGCGCGCATGACCCAGCGAAGCGAGCGCAGGCCCGTCGTGTCCTACATGGGAGCGCCGGGCGGGCCCCGGACCACGCCTTTCCGGTCGTTCTTTTGCCGGGTGGGTTCTGTTAGCCTGGCCCAGACCATCATGAACTCCGCAGGACGGATTGCCGTGACGGCCCTCGGCGCGCTTGCGTTGTTTGCCGCGGCAAGTTGCCAAGCGCCCACGCGCATTCTGGTGCGCGTCACCACCGACGTGGACTGCGCCCGGGAGACCCCCACGCCCATCATTGCCGTCGGCGGCGTCGAGAACTCGCCGGACGAGGCGCCGCTCGCCCCCATCAAGGTGCGCTGCAAGCCCCAAAGCGATCAGGGCACCGTCGTTGTGGTGCCGCCCGAGTCCGTGGCCAAAGACTCGCGCTTGTCCATCCGCGTGGCCATGCGCTACCGCTCGGATCTCGCGCCCGTCAACGAAGACTGCAACCTCGCCTCGTCGCCGCTGTGCATCGTGCAACGTCGGGCGCTGCGCTTCGAGCCCAATGGCACCATCGACTTGCCCATCGAGCTCAACGCCAACTGCCGCGGCGTGTTCTGTTCGGCCCTGGCCACCTGCAATCGCGCGGGCCAATGTGTCAGTGCGACGGTCGAGGGCTGCGCGGCGGGAGCAAACTGCGACCCCACGCTGCGCGACCCGGACGGCGGTGTTTTGCCCGACGCCACGGTCGTGCCTCCGGGCGACGCAGGCACCGATGGATCCTTGGGTGGCGAGCCTGACGTATCCGTGCCCGACGCCTCGGTCACGGATGCAAGCGACGCTGGCCAGATCCCGGTCATCGAGCCCGCTGCCGGCTACTTCTTCACGTGCGCCCGGTTCGACGACGGCTCAGTCAAGTGTTGGGGAGATAACACCAACGGCCAGCTCGGTCTCGGTGACGCCCTGGCCCGCGGCAATGCCCCCGGCGAGATGGGGTCGGTGCTTCCAACAGTGGACCTCGGACCGGGTCGCAGCGCCTTGCAGGTTGCCGTGGGCTACCATGCCTGCGCCCGCCTCGACGACAGCTCGGTCAAGTGCTGGGGTTTCAACGACGATGGTCAACTCGGCCTTGGTGACGTGCAGCATCGGGGAGACGAGCTCGGCGAGCTGGGGGCGAACCTCCCCGTTGTGGATCTCGGGCCAGGCCGTAGCGCCCTTCAAGTTGCTGCGAACGTCCGCCACACGTGTGCGCGCCTCGACAATGGCACCCTCAAGTGCTGGGGCCGCAACGGAAGCGGTCGCCTTGGTCTTGGCGATACGCAAAGCCGCGGGGACGGGCCGGGCGAGATGGGCGCCAACCTGCCTGCCGTCGACCTCGGGCCCGGTCGCACCGCACTGGAGGTCGCCCTCGGTTCAAGTCATACGTGCGCGCGCCTCGACGATGGATCCGTCAAGTGCTGGGGTCGCAACGACAAAGGGCAGCTCGGTCTCGGCGATGTGCAGGACCGCGGTGACGGGGCTGGCGAGATGGGCACAAACCTGCCCGTCGTCAACCTGGGACCGGGTCGGACAGCTCTGCAACTCGCGCTAGGTTTAAGCCATACGTGCGCGCGCCTCGACGATGGGTCCATCAAGTGCTGGGGTGACAACGGCTCTGGTCAGCTTGGCCTGGGCGACACGCAGGTTCGCGGGGGCCTGCCTGGCCAAATGGGAGCCTCTCTGCCAGCCATCGATCTGGGGCCCGGACGCCTTGCTCTGCAAGTCGCGGCCGCCAGCGCTTTCACGTGCGCGCGCCTCGACAACAACACGGTCAAGTGCTGGGGAAACAATGCGACAGGTCTGCTCGGCGTTGGCGACACGCAGGCCCGCGGCGACGGCCCTGGTGAGATGGGAGCCAACCTTCCCGCCATTGACTTGGGGCCTGGCCGCCTTGGGCTCCATGTTGCGGCAAGCGTGGAGCACACCTGTGCACGACTCGACAATGGATCCATCAAGTGTTGGGGCTTCAACGGCAATGGCTGCCTTGGTCTCGGCGACACGCAGAGCCGCGGCGCAACGCCCGCACAAATGGGCGCAAACCTGCCGGCCGTGTCGCTTCGCTAGATGAGCGAGCGCGATTCGCCTGTAGGCGTCGCGTCAAGCCGCCGACGTTGCCAAGGTCGGCAACGCCTTCGGCCTCGGGCTCAACGGCAGAAGTTGCCGCGGCAGGTCAGCCCGGCGGCGCACTCGGCTCCCCCCAAGCGGCGCTTGTTCGACTCGCTGAGGTCCAACGTGCCACCCAGCAAATCATCGAACTTGCCGCACAGCTTGAAGTCGTTGTCGGCGTAGAGCGAGCGCAGGCGCTCTTCGGTCAGTCGGTAGCTGCCGCAGATCCCCGGAACTCCGCCGCCGCCGCAGGACTCTCCCTGCGCGCATCCGCCGCAGTCGATGGTGCCACCGCAGCCGTCCACGGCGTCGCCGCAGCGCTTGGCGCCCTCGGAGGTGGCGCACGCCTGGGTCTTGGCCAACGGCGTGCATGCGCCTGGTTTGCACGTGTTGCTTTGGCAGCTCTCTCCCGCGGCACACGTCTTCGGGCAGGTCTGCATGGCCAGGCCCGTCCAGAATTTGCCGCAACTGTTGGCGCCGCACGAAGGCGCCGCGGTTCCCGCAAAGAACGTTGCGTCGAGGTACGTACCGAACTCCTTTTCGACGCTCGACGTGCCGGTTCCGTCGGCATTGACCTGCACCACCCGCGCGACGGTCTTGTCTCGCGGCGGGCGCCCGGCGTTGAACATCC
>JBIKNA010000070.1:0-23568 GCA_044358965.1 Polyangiaceae bacterium | reverse complement strand
GGTGCTCTTTCAGGATGCCCAGTTTGGTCTCTCGTTTACCGCCGCCAAACAAGCCGAAGAACAGGCGCAGTCGGCGCAACGCATGGCGGCCACGGCACATCGCCTCAATGTGCTCGCAGGCTTCTTCCTGCCGCTCACGGCGCTGTCGGGGGTCTTTGGCATGGAGATTCACTCGGGCATCCGAGACTCCCCGGCGGCATTCTGGGCGATCTGTGCGTCGTCGTTGGCTTGCGGCGTTGTCCTGAGCCTGTCGCTTCGCAAGACGTAAGACGGTGCGCCCGGGGGTACCCGCCCGTTTCCGTCGGAGGACGGACTTGGTCGGGCACAGGCACCGGGGAAGAGAGAAGCGTGGGGCGGACCGTTAGTCCTTCGGTTCGGCGTCGGGGGCTGGTGACGCTTGCGGGGCTTCCGGCGGGCTGTCCTGCTGCGGGACGGGCTGTTGCTGCGGGACGGGCTGTTGCTGCGGGACGGGCTGTTGCTGCGGGACGGGCTGTTGCTGCGCGGGCGCGGCGGCACCATAGGGTGCAGGTCCTTGCGGCGCGTAGACCTGTGGGACGGGCAGAAGAGGAGCCCTCTTCCAGGCGCCGCCCTCGGTGAATGCTTTCCATGCCACCCGCGCCCAGCGCAGCACGGTGATCGCGAGCCACAGCGCCCACGCCAACATCAAGCCTCGATAGGCCAGAATGGGCACCGAGAGGACAAATGGCGCGCTGGCCGTGTTCCCCACGCGGTCTTCGTAGAAGCGCAGCAGGGTGGCCGAGGAGCTGTTGCCCTGGATTTGCATCGCCGGCGCGCCCAGGAGCCCCTGGTGGATGGCCACGATGAGCACCACGGCGGCGGCAAAGGTGAGCGCGCCGAGAGCAAGCTGACGCAGGTTGAAGAGGTCCCAACGAAGCTGCGCCGCCTGCGGCGTGCCGCGATAGCCCATGGCGACGAGCCACGCGACCACGATGGCTCCGGCCGCCACGTGCACCTGCGACAAGCCGATGAACAGGAGCACCCACTGCCAGGTCTTCATGGGCGCAAACGAGATGCGACCCAACATGAGCGCGAGCACCACCAACACGAGCAGCAAGCTCCAGAAGAGCACGGCGGGGCCGAGGCGCGGACCCCACACGAAGAGCACCCAGCGGGCATCGGAGAGCGCCACCTGGGTGTTGGCGTTGACGGACGCCGTGCCCAGGTCGGGCATGGGGACGCGGAACGCCGTCTCGATGCCTTGGGGCAGGTGATACACGACGACGATTTTCTGGTTGCCGGGCACCACCGGTAGCACGAGCTTGCGGCCGTCGGCCCGCATGGGCTGGGCGGTCCCGTTGATGGTGACCCGCGACAAGGTCGCGCCTTCGGGAAGCAAGAACACGTGTTCGCTGCCTCGGCTTGCGCGCATGTCGACCGTGAGAGTGGTCTCCGTGAGCCGGAGACCGGGCACCACATGCACCTCGCTCTTGTCGATGGTGAGTGTCTGGCCGGTCACCCCCTTGGGGCGCTCGACGGCCAGTTCTGCACTTTCGCCAGGGAAGGGGTGCCACTCGGGCAAACTGGTGCCCTTGATGGCAGCAATGCCACCCAAACCATCGGTGCGCACGTGCCAGATGGGGCTTGCATCCAGGCGCCACAGCTCCGTGAACGCCGCATCTTTGGCGGCGGTCAGCTTGATGGGTGAGCGCTCTTGAAGCACTGACATCCAGCTGACTTCGGTTGCGTCCGCCGGCATGTTGACCAGGGCTTTGCCCGACACCACGCGGATCTCGGGGGTGGTCACCGACTCGCCCGCAAGCAACGGGACCTCGGCCACGGCCACAGTCCCGCCGGGGGATACCCGTACCACCCGGGTGTCGACCTGCCAATTGAGTCCCACCCGAATGGTGCGCTCTACACGCAAAAAGGGTGGCAACGTGCTGGGCGAAAAGGCGTTCTCGATCTCTTTCTGAACCCGAACCAGCTGCAAGTCCTGGTCGGTTGCGCCGTCTTCGTGCACGCCAGCCACGGTCCAGCCGCTCGCCTTGACCTCGGTCTGGTGCGGGCGCAACGGCAACGGCACCGACACGGATTCGCGTTCGGGCAATGCGCCGCGCAAGGTGATCTGATGCACACCTGGCTCCAGCGCAATCCAAAGGGTCTTGCCGCTGTCGAGGCGGGCCAACGCTTGCGCCGGCTTGCCGTCCATGAGCACCACGCTCGGGCGAAACCCCGTCGCGTCGCCGGGCAGTGGCACGGCGATGGGCGCTTGGGCGTGGATCTCGATGCGCAACGTGAGCTCGCTGCCCGCAACCTCGAGCAGCATGCGTGACGCCGAGGCGCAGTTCGGGGCGCAAGGTTGCTTCTCGGTGAGGCGTTTCTTGAGCTCCTCGAGCACCTCTTTGGATGGCGTCGCCTGGGCGTGGGCCATGCGCGGTGCGAGCGCAAGGAAGACGAGGGTGGCCGCCGCGGCCACGGCACCGGAGCCAGGGCCCGCACTTTGGCCCTTGCCCAGCCTGCCAAAGGAGATGCGCGGACGCAGTACCCAGATCAAACCAATGAGACATGCTGCGCGAAGCAGCGCGAGCGCCAGGTTCACCGCCGGTGGCGCCAAGTACAGGCGCATCTTTTGGGCGCGATCGACGGGCCCGCTGTAGTTGAGCGGTACCCGTGTCCAGGTCCATTGCGGCTTGCCGGGCCCCGTCTGCACCAGGGCGCCCGGGTCGTAGCTCTCCATTTTGTACTGGACCATCGAGCCCGACGAGCGACCTCCCCAAAGTTGGTCTGCCTTGGCTTTTGCGGGGGGCTTCTTGTCGACCTCCTTGCCGTCCTTGTCCATCGCTTCGTTGCGGGTATCCAGGTTGCCCGCAGAAGCGGCGGCCGCCGGGGTCTGCGCCGGGGCCGTGGGTTTGGCACCACCAGCGGGAGGGGCCGGGGGGGCTTCCGCCGGGCTCATGGGCTCCTCGGCGGCGGGAGCAGCCTCGCCTCTTGTGAGTCCGTCGATTACGCCGACATCGCCGCCGGAGCTCGATGGGTTGCTGAGCGCGGGGTAGATGCCGCCGCGCACGTGGTCGATGAGAAACGGAACGGCGATGAGGACGATCATGGCCAGCACGGCGTGCCGAATGGCAAAGAGCGTCTTCTTGGCCAAGCCCGCCGGTACCGCGCGGGCCACGGCTTCGAACAGGAACACGCCGCACCAAAGCCACTTCGGGGCATCGCCCTCGGGGAACGTGAGCACGAAGGTGACAAGGGCCAGGGCGCCGCCCTTGGGGCCCAGCAGCTTGATGGCCCCGAGGCCCAAGATGATGACCAAGAAGAGCTCGAGCAGGGTCCAGTGTTTGAGCCACGTTCCTGGCACGTCGTCGACACCGCCGGCGTGCAACAGTCGCCAGCCTGGGGGCAATGCCAACGTGGTGCGGACGCTGTGGAAGTCGAGATCGTAGCCAATGGCCGACAGCTCCGCGCCCGTCCGCGCCATGCGGCTATCGGCGGTGAGCTGCAATGGGCCCTGGCGCACTTCGACGCCCGCGCGCCCATCGTCTCCCAGGTTGGTGATGAACTGATCGCGACCGGACATGGCCACGCGCCCCAGCTCCATCGGCTTGAGAGCATCGATGCGCGTGGCACGGTTGACGCTTCCCGAGATGGTGTCGCTGACGCTGAGGGCTGCGCCGTCGAAGTCGAGCCACAAGTTGCGCTGCAACGAGAGATCGCCAAAGTCTTTTTCGTCGCTACCGCGGCTGCGCGGAGTCAGCAGCATGCTGCCGGCTTTGGGCATGATGTACGCGGGCAGTTTCTTCCAGTCTTCGGGCAACGAGGTCTGCTGCGGGTCCACGGCGACCACTCCCTCGATGTTGACCGACCGAAGCTCGGGCTTGGCCTCGAACACCCAGATCTCGTCTCCCTCGCGCCAGGGGCCGTCTTCGACCGGGCGCTTGAGCTCGGTGATGGGGCCCGGCGCCCGGGATGTGAGCTCGATGGTGTAGGTTCCCGGCCGAAGCTGAACCCGCAGGCGACCTTCGTTCTCGATGCGCACGGGCAAAGGGGCGCTGAGTGCCATGGGCACGAAGCCCGCGGGGAGACTTCGCCCGAGCAAGACCTCGCGGCTCTTGCCCGACACGTTGAGCACGATGCGCGTGAGCATGCGCAGGGGCACTTGATCCGAGAGTTTGCGATGCACCACGATTTCGAGGCGCGCGCCTTGGCCATCTTCGGCCTTGGTCTTGGCAAGAAACAGCTGGCCCTGCGCGGTGAGGTTGGGGAAGGGGACTGCTTGCCCACGCAGCGTCAGTTCGACGACCCCCGTTTCTTGCGGCACGGTGATGGCCTCGGGCAAGGAGTCCCAGCGAAAGCTGCCCTGGATCTTGTACACGCCCGGCGCGAGGCGGAGCGTTGGCTTGGCATCCTGCACGGACACGGGCTCCGCACGCCCGTTCACTTTGACGTCGAGGGGCCAGCGCTTGTCGTCGCCGGGGAGCGGCACCGACATGGGGGCATCCACCTGCCAGGTTTGCTTGAAGGTGCCGCCCTTTTCGTTCAGGTCGAGCTGCAAGCGCTCGGGCCAGGCGCAACGGCGTTCGGCCTCTTTGCCGAAGAGCGCCGCGCACGAAGTGGTCTTGTCGTCGTGCAGCACCCACGGCACCCAGGGCTTGAGCGGCTCTGGAACGTCGCTGGGCACCGGAGGCGCGGCCAAGGCCGTACGCATGCCGAACACGGTAAGCGCCAGCATCAACAGCGTGAGCCAGCGTCCAATGTTCCCAAGCCGATTCTGTCGATGCACGAGGGCCTCCTGGCAAAACGAACGAAGCGCGACGGAGCATACGCGCTCTTGGGCTGCCGGGCAGCGCACAGTGCCCCCGGCGCAATTGCCGGGCCTTGGCGCCGTTCGGGGTCGCATCCCGCGGCCCTTGACGTTAGCCTCGGCGCGTCATGCAACCGGTGTGGATTCTAGGCGGATTGCTCGCGCTCCTTTTGCTTGTGGCCCTGCGGGACCGCATGCAGAAGCAGCACACCATCATTGCGAACTTTCCGATCGTTGGGCGCTTTCGGTATTGGTTCGAGGCGCTCGGCGGCCCCCTGCGTCAGTACATCGTGACGGGGAACGACGAAGAGCGCCCCTTCAGTCGCGATCAACGCCGCTGGGTGTATGCCTCTTCCAAGAAAGAGAACAACTACTTCGGATTCGGTACCGACAACGATCTGGAGCTCACGCGGGACTACCTGATCATTCGCCAATCGGCGTTTCCGTACCACTCGCCGCACCCCGGGGAGCCTGGCTACGACCCCAAATACACCGTGCCCTGCGCCAAGGTCTTGGGGGGAGCGCGCGGGCGCAAGAAGGCGTTTCGACCCAACTCCATCGTGAACACCTCGGCCATGAGCTACGGCTCGCTCAGCAGCGCCGCCATCACAGCCATCAACCGCGGGGTTGCCTTGGCCGGTGCCATGCAGAACACCGGCGAGGGCGGCATCTCGGACCATCACCGCCAGGGGGGCGATCTGGTTTGGCAGCTTGGCACGGGCTACTTTGGCTGCCGCGACGACAAGGGGCGCTTCAGCAAAGAGCGATTCTTGGAGTCGCTCGCATCGGCCAAGGTGCGGGCCATCGAGATCAAGTTGAGCCAGGGCGCCAAGCCCGGCCTTGGCGGCGTGTTGCCTGCGGCCAAGATCACCAAAGAGATCGCCCGCATCCGGCTGATCCCCCTGGGGCAAGATTGCATCAGCCCCGCCGGCCACTCGGCCTTCTCCGATGTGTCGTCCATGCTCGACTTCATCGAGATGTTGGCGGATCTGAGCGGCCTGCCCGTGGGCATCAAGTCCGCTGTTGGCGAGATGGCCTTCTGGGACGAGCTGGCCCAACAGATGGAGAGCACCAAGCGTGCGCCAGACTTCATCACCATCGACGGTGGTGAGGGCGGCACCGGAGCTGCGCCCTTGGTCTTTAGCGATCACGTGGCCCTGCCGTTCAAGCTTGGCTTTTCGTCTGTCTACAAGACGTTTGCGGCCCGGGGCCTCGCAGAGCAAGTCGTGTTCATCGGCTCGGGCAAGCTCGGGTTCCCCGAGCAGGGCATGTTGTCCCTCGCCCTGGGGTGCGACATGATCAACGTGGCTCGCGAGGCCATGCTCGCCATTGGCTGCATCCAGGCGCAAGAGTGCCACACGGGCCGCTGCCCCACGGGCATTGCGACACAAGATCAGTGGCTCATGCGTGGGCTCGACCCCACGCTCAAGGCCGCGCGGCTCGCCAACTACATCACCACGCTTCGCAAAGAAATGATGGCGCTGGCCAACGCCTGCGGCAAGGCGCACCCGGGCCTCGTCTCGCTGGATTCCTTTGCCATCGTCGACGGCCTGACGCAACGTGCGGCACGCGACGTTTTTGGCTACGAGCCCGGTTGGGGGCTACCCAGCGCCGACGAGCAGGCAGAGGTGCTCTCGGTGCTGGGCGCCAAGCAGCCAAGCTGACCCTCCGACGTACCCGGGGAGGGCGCCGGCCTTTGGGGGCGCCTACGCGCGCGCGTGGCTGTCTGCGGGGGGCGTCAGCTTCGTCCAGCAAAAGCCGCAGACCGAAGCTGCCCGCATGCCAATCTTGTGGCAGGTGGGGCAGCTGCGCACCTCGGGCTCCGGGCCCAACGCCAGCTGCGAAGACAGCGATGCGACCGCCGCTAGCAGCCCGTGTCGTGGGCTCGTGCTGTCCTCCGCGTCCGTTGTCGGCAGGCGGCCAATCTCTTTTTCGATGGTGGCCAAGATGGCGCGGAGCCTCGAGCGGTTTGCGTCGGGGCCGTTGAATTCGTCAGTACTCATAGGGAATGATTTTTCCGTTGGTGGTCAGTGATCGGTGCCATGTCCGCGCAGAGAGGCTTGTGCCTCAGCCCGGCATGCCGTGTTGTTCGAGCCACGAGAGCAGCTCCTTGATACTGGCCGTGGCCAGCGCGATGCTCGTGTCTGCAGCGCCGTAGTAGATGTTCAGCGTGTCGCCGTCTTCGTGCACCGTGTAGCCGCACGGGAACACCACATTGCTGACGTCGCCTTTGCACTCGTAGGGCGCCTCGGGGCCAAACACCCACTCGTCTCCGCGCAGCAAACAAACATCTGGGCGGTCCAAGGCAAAGAGCGCAAGGCCGGTGCGATACAGGCTGCCCCCGGCGGTGTGGCGCACGCCGTGGTAGATCATGAGCCATCCGCGGGATGTCTCGATGAGCGGCGGCGACAAGCCCACTTTGTTGGCGTCCCACCAGCCACCCTTGCGGGCCTTCAGCGCAAGTTTGTGTCCGCCCCAGTTGCGTAGGTCTGGCGAGAGCGAGAGCCAAATGTGGGCGCCGGACTCGTGCATGGGCCGATGAAACAACCCGAAGTTGCCGTCAATACGGCGGGGCAGCAACGCTGCATCTTTGTCTTCGGGCTGCATGACGAGACCCAGGCGCTCGAACTCCACGAAGTCCGTGGTCAGCGCCAACGCGACACCCGGGCCACCTTGGCTAAATGCGGTGTATGCGACGGCGTACTTGCCGAGCTCTTGCACAAAGGTGATGCGCGGGTCTTCGATGCCCCAGAGCTCTTCGGGGAACCGCTCGGGATCTGGCTTCAGGGTGGGCTTGTCATCGATGACCCATCCGTCCACGCCGTTCTTCGACCGGGCGGCGCAGAGGTGCGAGTGCCCGCGGCGATCCTCCACCCGGCAGAGCAGCAACGTGGTGCCGTCGGCGAGCCGCGTGGCGCCGGCGTTGAACACCGTGTGCGCCGGGTAAGGCCAGTCCGCGGCGCTCAGGATGGGGTTCTTGGGATGCCGGCGAAAGAGGGCTGGGTACGATCGTGTCTGGCTCATGCGGGACTCCCGTTGGCAATGGCGAGCTCGCGCGGAAGCTCTCGAAATGGGGTGGCCTTGGTGTGCGCCGAGACCGCGAGACGCAGCTCCGACAAGGCCATCAAGAATGACAGTGTGGATTCGGCGCCTTGGTTTTGGTTCACCCGATCGTGGTGCAGTCCATCGCGACAGCCGCCGGTGCTGGCGTCGTACACCGGGCGCTCCAGCTGGTTGTGTCCGAGAAACCAGTTGAACTGCATACGTGCGGCGTCCAAGAAGCGCTGCTTGCCCGTGATCCTTCGGGCGTCGATGCACGCGGAAATCGTCGCGCACACCTCTACGGGCTGTTGGTCGAAATCCGTCTTGGGGCCCCCGCGCACAAATGCGTTGTTGGACCCGATGGGGGCAAAGTAGCCATCGGCCGAGGTCTGGAGCACCAGGAGCCAATCGAGCGCGCCGAGACCGGCCTCGGTCATCTCGGCGTCGCCCATGCGGGCGCCGGACACCAAGAGCGCCTGCGCAAGGCGCGCGTTGCAGTAGGTCAGGCTCTCCTCGAACCACGGCCAGTTGTCGTGTTTGGCGCGCTTTCGCATGTCCATCAAGCGACCCGTCAGCACCGCGCGCACGGCCTCCACGCGGTTGTCGCCCTGGAAGGCCCGAAGGTACTCGTCGATGCCGAGCAACACGTAGGCCCAAGCCCGAGGACTCGTGAACTCGAGGACGCGCACCAAGGCGGCGTGGAAGAGGTCTCCGCCGAGGCTCTGGCGACCGGGGTCGCTGGAGCGACCGACCACGGTGCCCAAGGCCCAGAGCGCCCGGCCATGGCTGTCTTCGGAGCCCGTCTCCTCGATCCAGGCGCGGCCGTAGGACATGAAGTTGCGAAAGCGCCCGCGCTCGGCGTTGAACGCATGGCCGATGAACGCCATGTAGCGCGAAGCCATTCGGCGCAACGTTTTCGGTGCCACGGTGCCTACGTCTTCGAGCAGCGTGGTGAGTAAGAGCGCCCGGGCGTTGTCGTCGGTGCAGTAACCCTCGGAGTACCGGGGTACACCAAAGCGTGCATGCTGCAGTAGCCCGGTGTCATCGGTCATCATCTGCAAGTGCGATAGATTGATCTCTGGCAGCTCCGTGGGGCGCCGGGCCAAGGTCTTGGCTTGGAAGGCCGTGTGCAAACGACTGCGTTGTTCCGTCCGCGCGCGTTCGAAGCTCTGGACGTACTGCCGGGCCACCACGGGCCACACCATGCCTCGACCGTGGAGTGCCGCCCGGGCCTGCATGGCGAGACGCGCTTCGTCATTCTGCAGGAGACCGACGACCTCCGTTGCCACGGCGGTGGCATCGCGCCAGGGGACGATGATGCCGCGGCCGGCGTCGAGTAGCTCTCGGGCGTAGCGGTAGTGCGTGGAGATCACGGCCTTTCCGCAGCCGACGGCGTAGGCCAGGGTGCCCGAGGAGATCTGCTCCTCTTTGAGGTAGGGTGTGATGTAGATGTCTGCGGCGGCGAGGAACTCCACCAGCTCGGCGTGGCTCACGAAGCGGTCGTGAAAGATGATGCTCTCGGCCACACCCAGCCTCTGCGCACGTTGCTCCAGCATGCTGCGGTAGGTCTCGCCATGCCGTTCCTTGATGTGCGGATGTGTGGCGCCGAGCACGACGTACACGGCGTCCGGGCAGCTCTCTAGGATCTGCGGCAAAGCGTCGATGACGTACTCGATGCCCTTGTCGGGGGAGAGCAGCCCGAAGGTGAGCAAGACGGACTTGCCGACGACGCCAAGCTTGACCTTGCTGCCACTGGCAACCGGTAGCGTGGGTATCCCATGCGGGATGAGGTCGATCTTGGCTTCGGGTACGTGGTGTACCTGCCGCAAAAGCTCTCCACCGTTCTCGCTCATCACGACGATGCGCTCGGAGATATGCGTGAGCTCGTCCATCACGGCGCGCTGGTCTTGCGACGGCGTTGCCAAGATGGTGTGCAGTGTCGTCACCACAGGCATGCGCAGCTCGCGCAGCATGGACAAGACGTGGCTGCCGGCCTTGCCTCCGAAGATCCCGTACTCGTGCTGCACGGACAGGACGTCCACGCCGCTCAGGTTCAGAAAATCAGCGGCGCGACGGTACGAGGCCAGATCCCCTTCGGCGAGTTCGAAGCGCACGCGCGCTGGATACTCGTGTCGGGCGCCGACGTCGTTCATGGCCAACACGAAGCAGTCCAGGTCTGGACGCTCGGTGGCGATGGCGTTGCTGAGATCGCTCGTAAAGGTGGCGATGCCGCACTGCCGCGGAATGTGGTTGCCGAGCATCGCGACTTCGCGAATCGCGCCGCTTTCGCGGGTGACGTGGTCCATGTCTCCTCCGGATGAGAGCGCGGGTTGCACAAAGTGCACGGCTGACCGTCACGCCCGACGATCGATCCGAGGAGGACCGCACCATAGACCTGCATAGACACCCGCGCAACGCGGGTGACGCTCAGGACGATGTTCTTCGACGTCGCTCCATCAAGTTGATGGCGCGGTGCCCCGGAAGCGGGGCATGGATGCTCACTTGCAGAAGGTGACCCGAGGGCCAGCCTCGGTCTTGACCTTGGCTGCCAACGCCGCCGAGGCGGGCTCGGCGACGTAGCTGTACTCTTTCTTGGGATCGAAGACGGTGCTCGGCTGGGTCTCGGTGATGACCGCGCCGTTGAGCGGCAGGTCCCCCACGCTCTTGGCGTAGCCCGTGCCGTTGCTTGCCCAGTCGGTCACGAGCGCATCCTTGGAAACCTGGCCGTACTCCTTGTCGCCGCAGGGGTTCGGATCCTGACACCCCAAGGGAAAACACGACGTGCCCGGTCGTGCCTCGTACACATTGGCTTCGCTGTACATCTGCGCGCCCTTCAGGCTCCCGGCTCCGTACTCGAACCACTGGAACTGGTAGTTGTTGTAGAAGTGCGCCCAGCCGCTCAGAAACTGCGGGCCGCGCAGCGAGATCCGGTCGAAGAAGTTGTGGTGCACGGTCATCCGCGAGCCGCTGTAGGGCGTGCCGCTCGAATAGCCCAGCAGAAGACCCTTCTTGTGCGTATGCAGATGGTTGTACGACATGGTCACGCGGGAGCCGCCGTTGATGTCCACCAGGCCGTCACCGCCCGCGAAGATCTCGTTGTGATGGATCCAGATGTCCCGAAGCGTGTAGGCATTGGGGTCGTTGGCCCCGGTGCCGCTTGCGGAGATCACGTCCCCGGCCTGGGTGCAATGGCCCTCGAGTTCGTTTTTGAGCTTCAGGTCCGAGATGATGATGTTGCGGACATCTTTGATCTGCCACTTGCCCTCGACGGTGATGTCGCGGCCCCGGCCGTCCACGGTCTTGTTGGACTTCACCTTCACGGCGCCAGACGTCCACGTGATCTTGCCCGTGACGTCGAAGACGATCCAATAGGGCTCCGTGGACTCGAGGGCCGCCCGCAAGGAGCCGGTGCCCGTATCGGCCAGGGTCTTGACCCGATAGACCTTGGTCGGGTCGCCGCCGGTGGTCTTTTCGCCGTATCCCGCGCGCTCGGCCAACAGTGCTTGGGGCGAATACGGATACTGTTTGCAATCTACATTGATAGGAGGCTGTGGCCCCTTGCCCGCGTCGCCGGCGTCCGGTGCAGACGGTGTCGACGCATCGCTGGCCCCTCCGTCGGCTTTGGCAGAGCGCTCGCTGCCCGGCGCGACGCCCGGCGGTGATCCGCCGGGGGCGGTGCTCTCCGGGGGCGAGCTCCCTGCATTCGCCGGGTCGCCCACGGCTTCGCTGCTGCCACACGAGCAGAGCGTCAGGGCAATGATGCTTGCGGGGAAGGTGGCAGAGTAACGCGGCGCAGCAGCTTGCTTGGAGGGCATTGGATTGCAGGAGTTAGCACGTCGATGGGGTGCCGCAAGTGTCTGGAAATATTGCGCAATGTGTCGCTTCGGGGAGACGCGGGCGGGCCTCCTGCCGTCTCGTCAAGGCGACGCCCGGTCGCGTTCTCAGCGTTGCGCCCCGGCGTGGTCCAACCGCAACACCGTCTCCTGCAGGAGACGCTGTTACGGACACTGCGCGCCAAGGCCTGAGTGGCCGCGTGTGCGACGCGCTATCGAAGGGATGGGTGCGCCGAAGCAGAATGGCTCTACAATGATGCACACATGCGACCCTTCGGGTGGCAACGGCCCGCGCTCTTGTTGTTCTTGGCGACGTGTACCGTCGTTGCCGTGCCCGCGCGTGCCGACGACGCGGGCAAGCGCGCGGCGGCGCAATTTGCCGACGGGCAACGCGCGTTTACCCAAGGTGACTACACGCGCGCGGCCAAGGCGTTCGAAGAGGCCTACAAGGCCAAACCGCACCACGCGCCACTGTGGAACGCGGCGCGGTCGTGGCAGAAGGCCGGCGACACCATTCGTGCCGCCAACCAATACGCCAGGTACCTGCGCGAGGCGCCCGCCGACGCCAAAGACCGCGACCAGGCAACGGCCGAGCTCAAGGCATTGTCGATGCAGCTGGGGCGCATCGAGATCCACGCCGAATCCACCGTCACCGACGTCACCCTCGATGACGACAAGCCGCAGGCCGAGATCACCTACGTGGCGCCTGGCCAGCACGTTGTGCGTGGCAAAGCGGGCGACGCTCCACTGCGCAAAGACGTCGAAGTTGCCGCGGGGGCCGTGACCAGCGTTGCGCTGTCGCCCCCTCCGCCGGTTGTTCCGAGTCGCAACGGCGATACAGGTGCCGGTGCGAACCCGCTGCCGCCTGCGCCCGAGAGGGCGAAGCTGCCATGGATCGTGCCGGCCGTTGGCGGAGGCCTGACGCTGGTGGCCGGGGCATTTACGACGTGGTCCGGGATGGACACGTTGTCCAAGAAAGACGCCTTCGACAACGGGGCTCGGACCCAAGCAGATCTCGACGCCGGCCGAGACAGCCAAACACGCACCAACATCGCCCTTGGTGTGACTGTGGGGCTTGGCGTGCTGTCGGGCTTGAGCCTGCTGCTTGTGGATTTCGGCGGCTCGGCGCCTGGTTCAAACACCAAGGGAGCGCTTCGTCTGCGGCCCTTCCCTGGCGGCGTCGGAGGCACATTCTGATGAAGTCTCGCTTGGTGCTTGTGGTCGTTGGCGCGCTCGTCGCACTTGCGTCCGTGTCCGGGCCGGGATGCACCGTCTTCAACGGCCTCGTCGCCGACACTCCGGATGCAGGGACCACCGATGTCGGGCCGCTGCCCGAGGCAAGCAGTTCGACCAGCAGCTCCGGCGGCACCGTGTGTGGCAAACTCCCGCCGGCCCGGGTCATCGCCGAAGGCGGAGATCGCCGATCGTTTCTCTTTGCGGTCAGAACCTTCAAGCTCAAGAGCCCTGCGGACGCGGGCGCAAGTGCCATTGGCTACAACCTCGACCAAACGTGTGGTTGCCAGCCTTCGTGCAAGCCTCCAGCCGGAGCGTCGGCACCCTGCGACGACGAGCAGACGGGGATCGACAACGTTGCGGTCAACTTCTCCTATGGCAAACTCGACTTCCCATCGACGATCGAGGCACGGTCCAACGACAACTTGGGCAAAGGCGACAACGGCCTGCTCATCGAACTCGCCGACTACAACGGGCAGGCCGACGACTCGAGCGTGACCCTTCGGCTTCGGACGTCGCAAGGCACCAGGGCCAGCGCCGCTGCCGGCGCGCCGCAGATAAGGCCCAAGTTTGATGGCACGGATATTTGGTCCGTCGAGACCACCGAGGCCCAAGCGGTCCCTGCCTACGTGCGCGACTTCGTGATTGTTGCCGACAACATCGAGCAGAGTGCGATCCGTATCGATGCCGATGTGCAGATTCGGCTCAACAAGGCCGTGTTTACTGCCAAGCTCGTGCCCAAAGACCAGACCTTCGAGCTGCGCGACGGGATCTTTGCCGGGAGCTGGCCCATCGTCGAGGCGCTCAAGCAGATTGGGCGTCTGTCGCTCGAGAGCGGCAAGCCTCCCCTTTGCGAGGATGCACTCACCATGGGAGCAGTCACGCAGCTGGCCTGCAGCGCCGTCGACATGCGCGAGCGAACCCCCAACGCCGAACTCTTGTGCAACGCGCTGTCCGTTGCCATGGGGTTCGACGCCGTCCCAGCGCTGCTCGGCGCGGGGGTCGACCCCGAGCCCGTCACCAAGTGCATCGACAAGAACTTCCCCCCCTGCCCTTGAGGGGGACAACTGCTGGGCCCCGTCGTCCATGTGCGGCGAACACGGAGAAGCGGCGCTTGAATCCTACCTAGATCGGCGTCTCATCGCGATCGTCCCCCATGGGAGACACACGCGTCGTGTAGCGTTAACTACAGTGAGGGGTTCCACTGCCCAAAGCGAACGACCTGCGGCCTTGCCGGCCGTGGGCTCTGTTTTCGCGCGGAGATACCGCATCGACACCTGCCTCGGCAAAGGTGGCATGGGGGCTGTCTACGGGGTGACGGACCAACAGACTGGGCAGGGCCTTGCCCTCAAGGTCTTGGCCGAGAAGAAGGGCGAGAAAGACGAGCAGGTCACGCGCTTCTTCCGCGAGGCCAAAGCGTCCATGAAGCTGGCGAGCGAGCACCTGGTTCGGGTGTTCGAAGTCGGAACTGCCGATGAGCTGCCCTACATGCTCATGGAGCATCTGCGCGGCGAAGACTTGTCCGAGGTTACAAAGAACGGCGGCAGCGCGGAGCCGGCCATCGTTGCGGGCTGGACAGTCGAAGTCTGTGAGGCCTTGGCGCATGCGCACGCCGTGGGGATCATCCATCGCGACATCAAGCCCTCGAACCTGTTCTTGTGTGAGGCCACGGGCGCGGAGCCAGCACGCATCAAGGTGCTGGATTTCGGCATCTCCAAGATGACCTCCCGCGAAGAGATCGAGAAGACCGCGACCCTGACCGGTGGGTCGTCGCTCATCGGCTCTCCGCAGTACATCTCGCCAGAGCAACTTCGCGATCCGCGCAGCGTGGATGCGCGCGCCGACATCTGGTCGTTGGGCGTCGTCATGTATCGCATGCTCAGTGGTCGCCTGCCTTTCGATGGCGATACCCTGGGCACGACGTTTGTGGCGATCCTCGAGCGCGAGCCCTCGCCCATCGGAGCCGGCGTGCCGGTCTTGCTCGAGGGCATCGTGCGGCGCTGCTTGTCCAAAAAGCGCGAAGACCGCTACGCAAGCGTGGCCGAGCTCGCGCGGGACTTGGTGCCCGTGGCCGGGCCGTACTACGAGTCGTATGTCGAACGCATTGCCATGGTGCTGGCTCCGTCGTCGGGCAGCGCCACCGTAGGCCGCATGCGCTCGGCGCCGTCGGTACCGGCGCGGCCCCAGGTCGGACCAAAACCGGGCGATCCGAGCACCCTCACGCTCGATGGCGACGACGCGGAGCTCTCCGCCATTCGCGCAAGGTCCACGCCCTCGTCGTCGCCGCTTCCGGCTGCTGCCTCGGCACCCCCTGCGCCTGGTGCGCCGTATGCCTCTTTTGCGCCTGCGCCTTTTGCCTCTGGCGCTCCGTCGCCCTACGCGTCTTTCGCGCACCAGTTCACGCCCACGCCGGGCAGCGTTTCGCTCCCCGTCATTCCGGGGCCCGCACCGTTGCCCAGCACCATGGGGCCCGTGTCGTTCGGCGATCCGATGGCCGCGCGTCGATCGTCTCGGGCACCGCTCGTTGCATCCATGGCAGCCCTTGCGCTGCTCGTGGTTGGGGCCATTGCGGCCAAGACCATGGCTTCGGGGGGCCGCGACCAGGCCACGAGCGCCGTGCCGCAGCCGTCCGCAGTGATGGCACTGCCGGCGGCGCCCACGGCTCCCGCGCCGGTAGAGCTCATCACCTTGACGCTCGCCGCCGACGGGCCCATCGACAGCGTTCGCGCCGCAGGTCTGCAGCGCGTCGACCTTGCGGGGGCCCGCGCCACCCTCGTGGTCTCGGCCTGGAGCGGGCCCTTGGCCATCGAGGTCGCGCTGGCCAACGGTCAACGTGCCCGGGTCATTGCCGAGGCCGACGGCACCCGAGACTTGCGCCTGACGCCGAGCAAACCCGCGGCCACTGCCGTGCCGTCCGTTGCCCGCGGCGCGCGCGCGACCCCAAAGCCATCGGCAAAACCCGTCGCGACGTCAAGCAAGCCCGGCGAGCTCCACGACAGCCCGTACGCAAACCCAAACTAACGCTGCGAGCGGCACTTCATTGCGTGCGACTGATGCGGCTCCGCGCGCAAGCAAGCTCCGGCTCGACCTTGTAGGTCAAGCCCGTCGCATTGGTCTGCGGCGCTGTCCCGCGAGAATGTACCTTCTAGCCGCGGTCTGCTTCGGCGTTGCGACTGAGGTTCAGTCGCTCGAGCATGCGGTAGAAGCTTGGACGCGCAACCTGCGCGATTTCTGCCGCCCGGGCGATGACGCCGTTGGCGCGCTCTAGCACCGTGGGCAGGTACCTGCGCTCGAAGCGCTCGAGGACCACTTTGCGTGCCTCGTGGTAGGGCAGGTTGAGCACGTCCCACTCGGCCGCGGGCACGTTGGGGCCCGAGCCGGCGGTGATGAAGTCTTCTTGGCCCGGGGCGATGCCCATGAGCGCGTAGCGCTCGACGACGTTGCGCAGCTCGCGAACGTTGCCCGGCCAGCTGTACTCGCGGAGCACGGCGGCAAAGTCCGGCGGCAGGTCCAAGGTCTCGTCGCCGCGCAGACGCCGCAGCATGGCGAGGGCAATGGGAACGATGTCGTCTTGGCGATCTCGTAGCGGCGGCACGTGCGCGCGCACCACGGCAAGACGGTAGTACAGGTCTTCGCGGAACTCGCCGCGCTTGACGCACTCGGCGAGCTTACGGTTCGTCGCCGCGATGATCCGGGCGTCGAGCTTCTTGGTGGCGCGTGCGCCCACGGGCCGGTATTCGCGTGCTTCGAGGGCGCGAAGGAGCTTCGGCTGCAGCTCGAGCGGAAGCTCGCCGATCTCGTCCAAGAACAGCGTCCCACCGTTGGCCTCTTCGAAGACGCCACGGCGGGTGCCGTCGGCGCCGGTAAAGGAGCCCTTTTCGTGGCCGAACAGCTCGCTCTCGATGAGGTTGGGCGGAATGGCGCCGCAGTCTACGACCACGAAGGGGCCGTCTTTGCGCGGCGAAGCTTGGTGCACCGCCCGGGCAAGAACGTCTTTGCCGACGCCGCTCTCTCCTTCGAGAAGGATGGTGATCTCCGACGCCGCGCCCTGCTCGAGCACCGCAAACAGGTGCCGCATGACCGGCGACGAGCCAATGGCCTCACCGAAGGTGACGCTCGTCGAGAGCGGCAGCGTGAGCGGCTCGGCGTCGATGGCAATGTTGAGGGTGGTCTGCCCGAGGGTGAGCACGGCGTCCGCGCCCAACACCGCCTCGACGACGCGCAGACCGCCAATTTTGGTGCCGTTCTTGCTGGTGTCGCGCAGCTGGATGCCGTTGGGCATGAGCGAAAGGCGCAGGTGCTCGCGGGAGACCGACGGGTCCGTGAGCTGCAAGTCCGCGGCATCCCCTTTTCCGATCAGAAAGGTGGGCTGCTCGATCTTGACCGTGCGCCCTGCGTCGGGACCTTTGGTCACTGTGACGGTGGCGCCCCGAAGGCGCAGAAGAACGTCGTTCGCGTTGGCGACTGTGTGCGTGGCCTGTGAGTCCATGGACGCTGAGCGTACACGCAAATGGGCCCGGAGCTTGAACCCGAAAAGGACCTTTTTGCGTGCGTCTCGTGGAAATGACGCCCCAGGTCAATGGGGCCGAAACGGGGGGCAAGCGCAGCGCCAATGCCAAGGCCTCTCGGACGCGCGCCGGGTCGGTGCTGGGCGATGCGGAGGAACGGACAACAGCCTCAGCCGGCGAGAAGCGCCACCAGGGCGTCGGGCTGGTCGACATGCAGCCAATGGCCGGCGCCTTGGATGGTTGGCAGCGCCACCCGGGAGCCGAAGTGCGCTTCGAGGGCATGAACCCGGGCTTGTGTTGCCTCGTCGACGACCCGTGAGGCGTCGCCGCGAACCAGCCGCAGACGCTCTTGCGCAGGCACTCGCTCGAAGACGGGCCATAGGTCCAGCGCGAAGTAGTCATGGAGCAGCTCGGACAGGGCAGGGACGTCGAGGCCCAACAGCATGCCCCCCGCCGGGTTGGGCCGCAGGTTCATGCCCAGCCACTGGGCGATTCCCCGTTCGATGCCGTGGCCAGCGAGCTCGTCGATGAAGGCGTCGCGGCTAGGGAAGACACGCCCCACCTTCTCGAGCGCAGCGAACACCGACAGCGTGGTCTCGGAGCCTTGTCCCGAGGGGCGTGCCCCAGGCTGGGAGTCGAGCAGCCAGAGTTCCCGAAGCGGTACCGCACGCTCGCCGGCGTAGGCCAAGGCCACTTTGCCACCAAAGCTATGGCCCAAGACAACGTCGGGCTCCTGGTCGAGTGTGGCCACAAGTCGGAACAAGTCTTGCGCGCAGGCGAGGACGGTATGCGGTGCGTCACCTGCCGGCGAGCGACCGTGGAGGCGCAAGTCGACCAGGACCGACGGCACGCCCCGCGCATCGCTGACGCGCTTGGCGATGCTTCGAAGGTTGCTTCCGCTGCCTAGAATGCCGTGGAGCCAGAGCAAACATCCGCTGCCCGTTCGTGTCGCAGGCTCGACGACGGTGGAGTAGAGCGCCGCTGTCACCTTGGACTCACGGGGCCGCGGCGTCCGGGGCTCCGGCATCGGCACTGACCGGTGGGAGCTCGAAGTTGCCAGTGTTGCCGTCGATGACACCTGCGGCCCAACGTTCGTCGTCGGCGCGGTGCTTCCGGTCGCAGAGGTCGAGTGCGCGCTTGCCCCCCACGAACGTCCGAAGGCAAACATAGGGGCCGCCATCTACGCGCTCGTCTGTGTAGTGTACACCCATTGCGAACTTGCGACCCTTGGAGCCCTTGATGTGCAGGTGCGTGATGACGCCTTGGGCGCGGATCTCGCAGAAATCAGGCTTGCTGGCCGACGAGAGCGAACACTCTTTGGGCGGGGGCGGTGCCGGTGCCTTGACCGCTTTGGCCGCGGGTTTCTTGCCCTTCGGCGGCGGGGGCGCTTCGGGCTCTTTGGTTTCGGCCACGGCGTCGGTCACGATGAGCTGCATGCGCGGGAACGTGCTCGGGTCGTCGCTCGCATCGAAACCCGCCCAGGCGAGCTGCACGAAGACATCTTCGGGGTTGGGCGGCAGCACCACGGCGGTGCCCAGGGCCGTGCCCTTGCGGCCAGAGTCGTCCGCCACCTCGAAGGCGGCGCGGTACGCTCCAAACAAGTCGACCGGGTAGCTGACCCGCATGCCTTCTTTGGCGAAAGACAGCTTGGCGGTGGTGCCGGCGGGGCTCTCGGCAAAGTGCCAGCTCTTGTCGACCACGGCGAAGGCGCCGGTGGCATCGAGCGTGGCCTCACACTCGATGGTGTCGCCGGGCTGCGCCTTGACCTCGGGCTGCCAGGTCGCAGCCGTGCTCACGCGGCACACGACTTTTGCCGCGGGTCCTGCGCCACACGACAGCCCGCGCTCGCTCTCGACGTGGAACTGGACCGGCTTGTCGATGCGATCCGCCACGATAACCTCGACCGCGGGCGAGTCCTCGGCTCCGCGCTTGCAGCCCTCGCCGCGGAGGGTTTCGCGGGCGAAGACGTGAAGGGTGTTGGTGGCATCGACGATGCGCGTGATCTTGTAGGACTGTACGTCTTGGGCCCGAGAGGCCGCGGCGAACACCATGCATCGGGCGAAGTCGCAGCTGCCCGGGGCCTTCTTGTCGTCGCCGTCGAAGAGCGCTCGCCACTCTTCGATGGTGCGGATGGCGAAGAATCCCTCGCGGGCCTTGCCGTAGTCGATGACAGGTGGACGGGAGATGCGCACGGACGCACCGACCACGGGTTGCGGCTTTTCGCCCGCGTTGAGCCGGGTCACGGTGAGTTGGGGCACTTGGCTGCATCCGATGTGGCCGGCGAAGGCCAACGCGACTGCAAAGGTACCGGCGAGGGCCAGAGAGGACTTGCTCATCACCGGCGCAGCATACCTTAGGTCGGGGGTGCACCGGACCCCCAAGGCGCCTCCGGGCCCCGCCTTTCCGCCCGGCCCCCCGCTGGGGGCGTTTCCGTGGACGGCTCCGCGGCGTTCCGAGGCGCGCCACCCGAGGCAGTGGTGCTAAAGGGAGCCTCGTGATTCGCGACGCCCTCACGGCCAAGGTCCTCGGCCTCATGGTCATCTGCCTCATGTTGCTCATCGACATGAGCACCATCATGTTCACCAAGGCCGACCCCGCCCGACCCATGTTCCCCGTGTTCGTTGTGCTGCCCTCATTGCCCATTTTTGCGTTTGGGGCCTACCTGCTCCGCCGTGGGTTCACCATGAAGGACGACGAGTGAGCCCTTGGGCTGCGGCGCGCCATGTGCTGCCCCTCACACTTTTGGCATGCGCGGCGACACCGATGCCACGGCCGGCCCCTGTTGCGCCGCCGCCATCGGCCTTTGAACTGGCCCATGGCCTCGCCACCGAGGTCGGGCCGAGGCTCGCCGGCTCGTCGGGCGATGCGCGGGCGGTGGCCTGGGCGCTGTCTCGGATGAGAACCCTCGGTTTCTCCAACGTCCACGCCGAACCCGTGGTCGTCCCGGTTTGGCAGCGTGGTGTCGAGTCGCTCCAGGTGCTCGGTGCGAACCCGAAGCCGATTCGCGTCACGCAGCTGGGGTGGACGCCCGCCACGCCGAAAGGCGCCGGCGTCGTTGGGGAGTTGCTCGTGTTCGACTCCCTTTCGGCCGCCGAGGCCCTGGAGCCGGGCGCCGCGCGCGGCAAGATCCTGCTCTTCAATGTGCCGATGTCTCGGCATGCCGATGGCCACGGCTACGGGGACGCGGTGACCGTGCGCTACCGCGCAGGCACCGAAGGGCTTCGCCTCGGGGCACAGGCCGCGCTCATTCGGTCCATCGGTACCGATACGCAGAACCTCGTGCACACCGGGAGTGCCGGACGGGATGCCCCAGCGGTGCCCACTGCGGCCATTGGCGCCCTCGACGCCGACGACCTGGCTCTGCAGTCGCGAAAGGGCCCCGTACAGTTGCAGTTGCAGCTTCAGTCCGCACGGGGCAACGACGTGCCCTCTGCCAATGTTGTGGGCGACGTGCCCGGCACCACGCGCAAAGACGAAATCGTGCTCCTCGCTGCGCATCTCGATTCGTGGGACCTGGCCCAGGGGGCGACGGACGACGGGGCCGGCGTTGGCTTTGTGCTCGCCGCCGCCCAATCGCTCGTCGCGGCGCCGCCCGCGCGTACGGTGCGGGTCGTGCTTTTTGCCGCCGAAGAGAACTCGCTGTCCGGTGCCAAGGCCTACGCGGCGGCCCACGCTGGCGAGCTCACGCAGCATGTCGTCGCGCTCGAGATGGATGCCGGAGCCGGCGCCCCCACGGAGGTACGTCTGTTGCCCGCGGTTGGCGCCGCGCAGCAAGTTGTCCGCGATGCCATGACAACACTTGGCGTCTCCGTTTCGGTAGTGCCCGCCGAGGGGGGCGCCGACATCAGTCCGCTCCGTGCGGCGGGCGTGCCCATCGTCGACTTGCGGCAGGACATGACGGCGTACTTCGATCTTCACCACACGCAAGAAGACACGGCCGACAAGCTCGACCGCAACACCATGGACCAGACTTCGCGGGCGCTGCAGCTCTTGGTCCGGCAGCTCGCGGCGCCTTCGTTTGCGCCGGGCCGCGTGCCCGATGCGCAACGCGTGCGCAAGCGCTGAGCGGCGAGGTCCGAGAGACCAAAACCGCGCATCCCACGCGGCCGAGGAGCATCCGTGACGCGGGCGCCCACCGCCTGTATAGTCCGCAGCGTATGGCTCGTAGTCGACCGTCGCGTCGCTCCCTCTCGTTGCAAGTCATCGCCGCCGCGGTAGCGCTGGTCATGAGCATCTTCGTGTTGGTGCGCAGCGGCGGCGAGGCCGAGGGTGAAGCGTTCGCCGCGCCCCCCGCAGCCAAAGGAGCCGCCGTGGTTGCCCCGGCTGCGCCATCGGGCTCGGTGGCCGCGGCCTCCGACGCCGGCGGTGCCGATGCCGGCGGCGTCGATGCCGCCAGGCCTGGCGCGGACGCCGGTGCGACCCCCGCCGAGGAGAGCCCCCTCGACCGCGCCATCGCGCCCGATGGCGGCGTGCCATTTCACCCTGCAGGCACCACGTACCGGAGCCCCTTCGCCAAACCGAACCCCGGCCCCCCTGCACGCATTCGCGTTGGGATGTTGCTGAACAGCATCGACGACTACGAGATCAAGACAGGAAAGTTCGATGCCGACTTCTTCCTGAGTCTGACGAGCGACACGACCATGCCCGATGTGCGCCTGGCGTTTCCCAACGGCAAGGTCGATGACAAAGAGGTCATTGCCGACAAGCCCACGTTCAAGCTCTTTCGCCTGCGGGGATCGTTCAAGTCTCCGCCGAACCTGCGCAAGTACCCCTTCGACTCGCAGGACCTCAAGATTCTCATCGAAGACGACTTTCGGGGCGTCGATCAGGTGCGCCTCATCGTCGACAAGGAGCGGACGCAGTTGGCCCGAGGCTTTCGCGCGCTGGGCTGGCAAGTGGCGTACCTCGAGGCGCGTTCGCTCAGTCAGTCGTACCCCGATCGCTTCGAAGGCGATGATCTCCAGTACGGACGCTACGTGTTCACCGTCAAGCTCGAGCGCTTTGCCACCAGCGCAGCCTTCAAGGTCTACGTTCCTGCCTTCGTCATCGTCATCATTGCGTTGCTTGGCATGTGGGTTCCGCCCAACGAGATGGAGGTTCGCTCCAACGCGGGGTCACCCATGTTGGCTGCGGCGGTGCTCTTCCACTTCGCGCTCATCCAAGAAGTACCGGCCACGAGCTACCTCACGCGCGCCGACAAACTGATGTTGGGTGTCTACATATCGCTCGGTCTAGGCATGCTCTCGACGTGGTGGATGTTCCTGGTCGAAGAGCACAACATGGGCCGCGTGTTCAAGATCGCGCGGATCGTGGTTCCGGTTTTGACGGCCATCGTCATGGCTGTCGCCTGCCTGAGCTGATTCAGCCTACAAGCGCGCGATCACCCGAGCACCGCGACGCACGCCGGTTCGCGCTGCGTCGGCTCTATGCCGGTTGGGTCTCCCGCAGGGCGCTCTAGATGCGTTTGAGCCACGGGCACTTGGCCACGAGCTCGCCTTCGCGCTTCTTTTCGCAGTGCACGCCCACGGTGACGCCGCTGGCCACCAGGTCTTTGCAGACCTGGACCGTCTCGTAGTTGGCCTCTTCTTTGGGGTCGAGCTTGATGTCGCAGGGGCCGAGTTTGACGAGGTCCCCTCGGTAGTTCTCTCGCTCTTTGTCGAAGAAGAAATCGATGCTCGCCTTGACCTTTTCGCCCTTCTTGAGCGCGCTGGCGCACGCAGCCACGGTCTTGTCGCCGCGAACCACGCGCAAAACATCGCCCGGGCAATCGACGAAGCGAAGCTCGAACTCGATGAGGGACGGCGCCTTGTCGGCCTGGGCGCCCATGACTCTCGTGGACAAGATCTCCACGGTGGTGTCGTAGCGCTGGGCCTTGTCGTGGCACCCAGAGACGCCGACGGCAAGCAGCAACGCCGCCGAGAGTCCTGCGCAAAGCCTGCGGTGCAAACCTGTCTTCACAGGCTTGGAACGTACCACACCCTGAGGCCGCGTGGCGCTTGCGGGGTGGCACCAACATGGGGGGGCGACCACCGTGCGATAGCTCAGCTAACGGAGACCTTTGGCCAACACCACGACGGAATAGGCCACGCTGTCTTTGGGCCAAGCGCTTTCGTACGAGTGCCGCTGGTCTCCGCGAAAGGAGACCACGTCCCCGGGGCCAACCTCGAAGGTCTCTCCCGCAGTGATC
>JBIKNA010000390.1:0-7218 GCA_044358965.1 Polyangiaceae bacterium | reverse complement strand
GCGCACCCAACCAAGCCTGGCAAGTACGAGCTGATGTTTCAGCAGACCAGTGGCTGGGACCCGGCGTGGGCCGGCAGCATGCCCGCCAACGCCACAGACCTTCGCGCCGCCGTGGTGCAGGGCAACCCGTGCTTCGGCGCCACATTTACCAACGCGGCAAACGCCGACGCCGACCACCGCGCCATGCACTGCGTCAGCTGGTACGAGGCGTACTTGTTCTGCGCATGGGACGGGGGGCGCTTGCCCACCCTGGGCGAGCTGTTCAACGCGGCCATTGGCGGCACCGACCAACGCCCGTACCCATGGGGCGGCGCATCTCACGATGCGACGCGAGTCCAGTACGACAAGGCCTACGGCACCAAGCCCGAGCCAGTGGGCAAGAAGCCCGCGGGCAATGGCCGCTGGGGGCACGCAGATCTCTACGGCAACGTGGACGAGTTGACGTTCGATTGGCTTTGGACCGGGCGGGGCAGTGGGGCCTGCGTCGATTGTTTCATCATGGGAAATGGCAACCGAACCCTTGTCGGCGGGAACATCGCGCTTCCCCTGGGCTCCGTCGGCCCGTGGAAGATTGACCAATCTGGTATTACCGTGGTCAAGCCTAGCTCCGCTACCATGGCCCAAAACCGCGAAGCTTACGCCGGGCTCCGCTGCGCCCGTTACGTTCAATAGACGCTCATGGCACGCACCCCTGGCGAGCACATTGGTTCGAACGTTCAGCTGATCAAGCCGCTGGGAGCCGGCGGCATGGGCGAGGTGTGGCTGGGCAAACACCTCACGCTGCACACCGAGGTGGCCGTCAAGTTCGTCACCGAGGAGTACGCGCAGAACCCGGCTATTCGCGAGCGCTTCGCCCGGGAGGCCGCCGCGGCCGCCAAGGTCAAGAGCCCGCACATCGTGCAGGTGTTCGACCACGGGTTCACGCCCGACGATTCGCCCTACATCGTCATGGAGCTCTTGCAAGGCGAAGAGCTCAACGATCGGTTGCAGCGCACGCGCACGGTGAGCCTGCCCGAGCTCGTGGCCATCGTGCGCCAGACGTGCAAAGGCCTGTCCAAAGCGCACCAGGCCGGCATCGTGCACCGCGACATCAAGCCGCACAACGTGTTCCTGACCGAGGCCGATGGCGACGTGTTCGTGAAGGTGCTCGACTTTGGCATCGCCAAAGAGGCCGACCAGGCGGCGAGCAGCATGACGCAGACTGGCTCGATGCTGGGCACGCCGTACTACATGAGCCCGGAGCAGATCCAAAACTCCAAGAACGTGCGCTTCGACCTGTGGGCCCTTGCGGTGCTGGCCTACGAGGCGCTCACCGGCGCAAAGCCGTTCGATGGCGAGAGCATCGGGGCCATCAGCTTTGCCATCTTCGAGGGCACCTTCGCCCCGCCGTCGACGCACGTGCCGGGGTTGCCCGCCTCCATCGACAGCTGGTTCATGCGCGCCTTTGCCAAGCGTCCGGCCGATCGCTTTCAGTCTGCCCGCGAGTTCGCCGATGCGTTCGTGGCCGCCGTGCCCGCAGACTCGCGCAGCATGCGACCTGGCCCGATGAACGACGAGCACACCGCCGAGTTCCCGGTCATCAGTCCCAAGAACATGCCGTCGCTCGAAGAGCTGGCGGCCCAAGCCCAGGGACAGGGCCAGGGCCAGGGACAGGGACAGGGGGCGCAGCCCACGCCGTTCGATCGGACAAAGATCCTGGGGACGGCCAGCCCGGTACCAGGGGTCACGCCCGCCAAGAACATCGACGGGCGCACGGCCCTCTCCGCGCGCGACGACGACAGCTCGGCGGCGGTCATCGGCTTGTCTGCCACGATCCATGAATCCGTGGCGAAGCCGCCGGGTGCGGGCAGCAACAAACCGCTCATCATCCTGAGTGCGGTGTTCGTGGCCATCGGTGTGGCCGGTACGCTGGTGGTCCTGGCCTCTCGCGAGTCCCCCGCCAAGGTGGCGCCTTTCCACTGCCGCGGCCAACAGCGCCGCACAAACCGCCGCCAGCGCCGGCCTCACGGTCACCACGGCCATCTCGGCCACTGCGGGCACCAGCGTGACAACCGCCGTCGTGGCCACGGCCACTGGCTCGGGTGCCGCGCCCAACAAACCCCCGGTGACAACCGCCAAGCCAGTCGTCACCGCCACAGCAAAGCCCGTGGTTGCCCCGAGCACTGCGACCGCCGTTCCCACAACGGCACCCACCCCCACATCAACGAGCAAAGACCGTGGATTTTAAGCGCACCGGTGTTGTCACGCTTTTCTTGCTCGCGCTCTCTGCGCCCGCGTGGGCCGAGCCCACGGCTGCAGACCGCGAGACCGCTCGGCAGTTGCTCGACGAAGGCGACAAGCTGGCCGCCACCAAAGACATGGAAGGCGCATTGGCCCGCTACAAGCGTGCGCACGAACTCATGAACGTGCCCTCCACGGGCGTCGAGGTCGTCAAGGCGCTCACTGCGTTGCGTCGGTTGGTCGAAGCGCGCGATGTGGCGCTGTCGGTGGGCCGCATGCCCGTGGGCCCCGCCGAGAGCCAGGCCTTCAAGAACGCCCGGGCCGAGGCTGCGGTGCTGGCCGAGGCCCTGCGAGAGCAAATCCCCACACTGGTCATCGAGCCCGACGAGCCCAAGACGGGCATGACGGTGACCATCGATGGCGTTGTGGTGCCGCCCGCGGCGCTTGGCTCTCCGCGCGCGATGGACCCGGGGACGCACGAGCTCGTGGCAACGGCCAGCGGTCACGATGCCTGGAAGACCATCGTGGACCTCAAAGATCGCGAGCGCAAAACCCTGTCGGTGAAGCTGGTCAAGCTTGCGGGCGCCGAGCCCAGCGGCGCAACGCCGGCCAAGGCGCCGCCCGTCGAGCCTGCGGTGGCCCGCCGCGGCTCCAAGACCCCGGCGTACATTGCCTTTGGTGTTGGCGGCGCGGGCCTTGCCCTTGGCACCGTGACGGGACTCATGTCGCTGTCCAAGGTGGCCAGCGTCAAGACCAACTGCGTGTCAGATGTCTGCCCTTCGAGCACCCGCAGCGATCGCGACTCTGCCAGCACCATGGCGTGGGTGTCGAACATCTCTTTCGGCGTCGGGTTGGTGGCTGCGGGCGTTGGCACGTACCTGTACCTGCGTACCGACGAACCTCAGGTGGCCAAACGTGGCGTTCGCCCGGTGCTTGCCGCGACCCCCACGTCGGGCTTTGCGGGGCTCGAAGGCACATTGCCCTGAGCTGCCTGGTTGCCCGGGAGCAACCAACGCGAGCGCGTTGCGATGCCGCTATGCAGGCGGCAACGCCGAGCCGGCGTCGTCGTAGGCGCCCGGTGTAAACACGCGCAGCATGCGCGCGGGCTGCTTGATGCCCTCGGTGCGCAGTTGGTCGAGCGCAGCAGCGAACAGCGCGGTGCCGGCCTCGTTGCCGCCCAGCTGCCCGCGGCGCGCCCGGCACGACCAAGCATAGAGGCGTGCGCCTTTCTGCTCGAACTCTTGCTCGGCTGCGTGCAGGAGCTCAACGCACTCGGCTGCCTGTTTTTCGTTGTGCGCCAGGGCCGCCCGCAGCGCCAGGCTGTACCCGCGGGCAAGCGCCCAGCGCTCTTTGCCCAGCGCGCGGGTAAGTTTGCGTGCCTCGGCCACGAGCTGTGTGCGCTCGTGCCCCGTACGGGTGCAGGCAAGGGCCAGTGCGGCTCGGGCGCGGCAGTTGATGGCGCGGACGCGCACCGATTCGGTGCGCAGGGACAGCGAACGCTTGAGGGCGGGCCATGCACCCAAAATGGTGGCGTAAGCCTTCTCGGTATTGCCTTGGTACAGGCAAACCTCGGTGCCGTGAATGGCCCGCCAGCCATGTTGGATGAGCCACCGCTCTTGGTACCAACGCTTGTCGAGCACATCGAGCTCTTGGTGCGCGCCTTCGGCGTCGTCGTCGGCCAAGCAGATGAACCACGCCACGAGCACGCGCAACGAGACCTCGCCGTACAAATCACCGCGGGCGCGCATGTCTGTGAGCGCTGCCGGCAGCCGGGCCCGAATTTCGTTGAGCTTGCCGATGTGCAAGCGGGAGTACGCGCCAAAGAGCGCTGCATTGTCGCGTTCCCACACGACGCCGGCGCAGCGCTCCCGGAGCTCGTCGGCGGCCGCGTCGCACAACGGTTCGGCCTCGACGAAATCTCCCAGAAGCGCTTTGGCAATGCCATGGGTCAACATGCTGAACGCCCGGGCTTGGACGTTGTCTGTGGCGATGGCCAGCTCTGATGCCTTGGCCACGAGCTTCTCGATGACGCTGCGCGCGGAGACGCCATCGGCGGCGCGATACGCCGCCTCGCTCGCGATGCCCATGGCGATGCGCGCCGGCTCTCCGGCAGATAGCGCTGCGAGCAAGTAACGCGTCTGAAAGTCCACGCCGCGCCAGGTGTCCACCAGGCCCAAGCCGCGCGAGAGGCTGAAATACGTGTCGATACGCACGAGCTCGTCTCGCGGAATGGTATCGATGGACCGCGTGCGAAAGTTGAGCCCGCGGAGCCGAAGGAGCGCCCGGCGGAACAGCAGCGAGAGCAGCGACCCCCACGGGGTCTTGGGCGCCGAGACCTTCATGACACGCAGGATGTCGTCCACGACGCTGAGGCCTTCGGCCAAGTGCCCCGTGAGCAACAGTTGCTCGGCGGCTTGGCGCTTGAACTCCAGCGCCTGCGCGCCGTCGGCTTGGCCTGCGGCCTGCAAGAAACGTTCGGCGGCTTCTTTCCCTCGGCCGGCATTGGCGAGTGCCTGCGCCAGTTTGGCCACGATGGACCGCGACTCGCCGCTGCGATCGGACTCGAGATCGATGACCATCTGAAACATGCGCGCGGCGCGGTCGAAGGCCAAGGTTCGCGTGGCGCGCTCGGCGGCCTCTTCGGCGTACCGTGCGGCCAGTCGATGTTCGCTGGCGGCGAAGTAGTGCACCGCCAAGGCCTCGGCGTCTTGATCGCCGGCGCCGGCCAGCGTGCGCGCGATGCGACCGTGGCACGCCGTCAGTTGATCGGCGGGCAGCGACGTGGAGACCACCTCGCGAATGCGGTCGTGGTAGACCTCGATTTCGCTGCGACCGTTGCGCGAACGGCTGCGTGCCAGGCTTTCGGCCTGCAGCTTGCGCAGCACGGCATCTGCGTCGTGTTCGAGTCCGGCGGCCAACATGGCAAGTCCCAGCTCCATGGGCTTGCCGAACACCGCGAGCACTTCGAGCAAGCGCCGGGCATCGTCGGGCAGCGCCTTCATGCGGCGCAGCACGACCTCGGACAGACCGAGAGCCCCGCCGCCGGCCCCCAGGGCGGCGAGCTGTCGCAAGAACAGAGGGCTCCCACCGGCCTCGCGGCTCAGGGTCTCGATGGTGCCCTCGTCGGTGGTTCCGAGCAATGACGTCGCAAGCTCGCGCACGGCTTGCACCGGCAGCTCGGCCACGGGCACTTCGCAGACGTACGGCGCGTCTTCGCCGGCACCCAGATCGCGCAGGGCGGTCACCAGCGGTGACGTGTCGGCGTCTTCGCTGCGGTAGGCCCTCACGAAGAGCAGCGCCGGCGCATCGGGCCCCCGCAGCAATGTCGTGAGCAGCGGCGTGCTGTCGGCGTCAGCCCACTGCAGATCGTCCACGAAGAGCACCACTGGCCCCCGGTCGGCCAGGCGATGCAGGAGCTCCCGAAGGGCCAAAAAAGCCCGGCGCCGCTCTTCGGTGGCTTCGGCGGCCACCTTGCCACGTTTGGCGAAGGTGGCCTTGAGCTGCAGGAAGACCGGGAATAGCCGAGCCAAAGACGAAAGATCCCGCGGCAACAGCGCTGCGGCCTCGACCTCGGGCAGCCGCACCAAGTAACGCGCCAAGGCGTCGACCAAGCTATCGACGGCTTTGAACGGCACGGCTTCGCGTTCGTAACACCGACCCTCGAGCACCAACACGTCGGGATGACGCTCGCGCACCATCTCGACGAAGTGTCGCACCAGCGAGGTCTTGCCCATGCCCGATAGGCCATGCACCAGGGCGAGCACCGAGTGCCCGAGCTCGAGTTCGCCCAACGCCTCGCTCAGGGCCCACAAGTGAGGTTCGCGCCCCACGAGCGTGACGCGGGGCTCGGCATCTCGGGGCACCGACAGCGGAGCCACGTCGCTGGTTCCAGCGGGCACGGCCGCGCGCAGCTGGGCCAGAAACTGCTCGCCCGTAGGCCGCGCCGTGGGCTCTCGCCGCAGCAAATCTGTGCATAGATCACACAATTGCGGCGGTATGCCCCGCACCAGATCCTGCGGTGGCGTCGGGTCCACCAGGTTCTTGCGCATGAGCACGTCTTGCCCGGTGCCCGGAATGGGAAGCTCTCCGGTGAGCGCCTCGTACAGAATGACCCCCACGGCATACCAGTCCGATGCCGCGGTGACCGGTGTTCCCAGACCCTGTTCTGGGGACATGTATGCGGGCGTGCCCACCACCCGCTCTTCGGCGGTGTTGGCGATGCCGTCGCGGCCGATCTCGGTGACCAGGCCGAAGTCGAGCAACACCACGCGGCCGTCCCGCGTGACCATCACATTGGACGGCTTCACGTCGCGGTGCAACATGCCCACGGCGTGGATGGCCATGAGGCCCGCCGCAAGCTGTTCCAGCGCCGTTCGAAGTCGACCGAGATCGGCGATGCACAGCGGCCGGCGGGAACTTGGTCCCCGAGAACGAATGGCGACGGCCACCGGGGGCGCGCCGGGCCGACCCAATGGCGGCAGATCGATGGTGCTCGGGTTGGGCGCCAGGGCGAGACTCTCGCTGGCCCCGCGGGACGGCGCCGCCGGGGCGCGCTCGGCGCTTGGCCGCACGTATCCCAAGAGATCGCCGCCATCGACGAGGTCCATCGTGAAGAACCAGTCATCCCCCATGGCGAACAAGTCGCGAAAGTGCACCAGGTTGGGGTGGTCGAGATCGGCCAGCGAACGGAACTCGCGCTTGAAGCGCGTGAGCACCGACGGATCGCCATGCCGCAGCCATTTGAGCGCTACCTCGGCGTCGCGCTCTTTGTCGTACGCGGCGTAGACCACGCCAAAACCGCCGGAGCCCAAGCACCGTCGCACGGCAAATCTGCCGGATTCTTCGAGGGCCGAGGGGAGGTTGAACGACACGCCCTTGGGACTACCACCCAAGGGCCTTGGGCATCAATTGGTGAGGCCCCGAAGCCTAAAAGCGGGCCTTGTGGACCGTTGGGCTCGTGCCTTGCTTGTTGGCCCTTACAAGCACTTGGGTGACCAA
>JBIKNA010000389.1:0-7224 GCA_044358965.1 Polyangiaceae bacterium | reverse complement strand
GCCGAAGCATTCTTCCCAACGCGTTCGTGTACGCCACGCTCGCCATCCCCAAGACAACCCCAGGTCTGTCGGTGCCGTCGTCGGCGCTCATCGTGCGGCGCGAGGGGACGCTGCTCGCACGGGTCAAACCCGACGAGGCGGGGGTGACCAGGGTGACACTGCTCAAGGTGGAGATTCTGCGAGACCAGGGCAAAGACCTGGACATCTTGGGACCCCTGGCCGCCGGCGAGCGTGTGGTGCTGAATGGCTCCGACGAGCTCGCGGACGGCAGCGTGGTAACCGTCGACGAAGGAAAGCCCGATGAGCACTGAGCCGGCGCTCGTCGAGGTTCGCCGCCGCGGGAGGCCCCGCAGCACCAGCTGTCATCATGCGGCGGTGCGCGCGACCACGCAGCTGTTGTCCGAGCGTGCCTACGGCGAGGTGACCATGGAGGCCATTGCCCAGCGCGCTGGTGTGTCCAAGCAGACCCTCTACAAATGGTGGCCCTCCAAGTCCAAGCTGGTCATCGAGGCCTACGCCACGCGCTTGGCACAGACCATTCCCATCCACGACACCGGCGACGTACGCGAAGACCTCACGGTGCTCATGTGCGACGCGGCCCGAGCGTTTCGTCGCTCGGAGCTGGGCGGGGTCATGGCGGGGCTCATCTCCAGCGCCCAGGCCGACGAAGAGCTGGCCGGCGAGTTTCGCGAAGCTGTGGTGCTCGTGCGTCGACGAAAAATTGCCGGCGCCATCGAGCGTGGCATTGCCCGGGGGCAACTGCCCGCAGGCACCGATGCGGAGATCCTGATGGACCTTCTGTTTGGTGCGCTCTGGTATCGGCTGCTCATGCGCCACGCGCCCATCACCGAGGCGTTCGCGCGCAGTCTCGTGGCGCACACGCTGGGCGGGGCCGAGGCCCGAAGCTCCGCACGCAAAACACGGAGCCGACCGTGACCTCTCGGTACAACGCGTGGCTGCTCGTGCTCGTGCTGGGGCTCGTTGCTCCGCGCGCTGCCGCGCAAGATGCTGGCCTCACGGCGCCGCAACGTATGTCGTTTGCCGATGCGCTCCGCCTGGCCAAAGCCCAAGGGCCCCAAGCGCGCATCGCCGAGGCCGATCTGGCGCGGGCCGAGGCGCAAATCCAGCAGGCCCGGGCAGCGTCGTACCCCACGCTTGCGCTCAACGCGTCCTACACGCGGCTCGATCAAGATCGCACCTCGGCAGGCCGGGTGATCCAGGCCGCGAACTCCGTCAACGGCAATGCCGTGCTCACCGTGCCCTTGGTGGTGCCGTCCCGCTGGGCCACCTGGCGCCGCGCCGAAGATCAGCGTGACAGCATGGAGGCCGTGGTACGCGCCACGCGAAGGGATGTGCTGTTGGCCGCGGCGCGGGGCTACCTGGCCATCTTGTTGCAACAAAAGGGCGCAAGCGACGCGCGCCGCGCCCGGGACGTGGCCAAGGCGCACCTTGCATTCGCCGAGGCGCGGGCCAAAGGGGGCGTCGGCACCAAGCTCGATGTGGTGCGCGCCGCCCAAGAGGTCGAGGCCACGGAGAGCGCCGTGGCGGTGGCCGATCTCGCGCTTCTGCGAAGCCAAGAGGCTCTGGGGGTGGTGCTGGGGCTCGATCATCCGGTCGATGCCGCCGCCGAGCCTGCACTCGAGATGGGCAGCGCGCCGGCACATCCCGAGCAGCGCCCGGAGGTCTTGGCGCAGATGGCCAATCTGTCGGCTGCGCAGCGCGCCAAAGACGACAACTTCCGCGAGTACCTGCCGCAACTCTCGGCCACGGCGCAGCCGTTCTTCCAGAACCCCGCAACCCTCATCCTGCCCGAGACGGGTTGGCAGGCGCAGCTGATCCTTTCCGTGCCGCTCTACGATGGCGGACTACGTTATGGCCAGCGTGTCGACCGAGACGCGGCACTCGCCCAAGCGCGTGTTCGTCTCGAGGACGCCCGCCGCCGGGCGAATGCAGACCTGCGAAGCGCCGTGTCTGCGCTTGGCATCGCCGAGACCGTGGTACAGCGCGCGCGGGCGGCGGCGGCGCTCGCCCACACCGCAGAGCAACTCGCGCAGCTGGCCTACGAGGCCGGGGCCGGCACAAACCTGGAGCTCATCGATGCCGATCGCCGGGCCCGGGATGCCGATGCCCGCGTGGCCCTGGCCGAAGACGAGCTGCGTCGCGCGCGCCTGGACTGGCTCAACGCAGCCAACCTCCTCGACTGACCCCGGACATCGGTTGCACGTAGGATTCGTTGACGTAGTCGTGGTCGTGGTCGTCGTTGATATGGTCGGCAACGTGGACGGGGACGTCACGCTTTGACCAAGGGGAGGGCGCCGGCATCGACGCCCCTTTGGCCATGCCCTCGCCGTCCATTCAACTGAGCCGTGGGCTCAAGCGATCGGGCATACGCCCCGGCGCGTGGGCTGCCCCCGCACTACTTGCGTGGCGCCAAAGCGGGGCCACCCATGATCGGAAGCGCGGCCCCCATGAACGGTCGCGGCGGCGCAGGTTCGTGGACCTCGAGGTCTCGTGCGGGCGCCTCTTCGAGCTGCGCCGGCGCCGGGGCCATGGGGCACGAGCTCTGTCCTCCGAGGTTCAAGACGGCCGCGGTTCCCGCGGCCACGGCGGCGCACGCTGACAGCACCGAGAGGCGCACGCGTTTCTTCTTTTGCCCCACGGGGCAGTCCGTCGTCATGAGGGTGCCATCAGCGCGCTGGTAGAAGCGCACGCAAGGAGGCTCGTGCGCGGCCAGCACCGCGGCGGCCTCGCGCCGCGTCATGGCCGACAGGTTGAAGACCTTCTTGTCGCAGAGCCCGCAGTGCCGCACACGTTCGTCGCCAACCATGTCGGCCCAGTTGGCGTTGCAGGGCGAGGCGACCTTCAGGTTGTCGAGTGCCCCCATATTCATGTCGCCGATGTCACGCTCGTCCATCAGGCGAACCGTGCTCGCCAGCTCTTGCGCCAGCTCGCTCTCTTTGCGGCGCAGTGCGCGCAGGCGGTCCTGTGCGCTCATTTGGTCACCGGCGTGCCCTGCAGCTTGTCCGCGGGAGCCTGCTGCGCGGGCGGCGCTTTCGGGGGCTCGGGCGTCACCATCGCCGAGCCCACAACATCGGCAGTGCTCATCTCCCCCATCCTCGTGTGCTCCATGCGGCCCTGCGTGCGAGTGCTCGCCAGGGCCAGGAAGGCGCCGCCCGCTGTGAGCATGGCCGCAGAGGCACCCCCGATGAGTGCCAAGCGCCGCTTCTTTTTGCCCGCGCCCACGGGGCAGTCGCTGGTGAGCATGGTGCCGTCGGCGCGTTGGTAGAAGCGCACGCAAGGCGTTTCTTCCACACTCTCGACGAAGGCCTTCGCTTCTGCGCTGGTCATGGCCGACAAGTTGTAGACGTTCTTCTTGCAGTCACCGCAGAAGCGCTTCCGGTCGTCGCCGACCATGTTGTCCCAGCTCGCAGTGCACGGAGAAGACACGCGGACGCGACGCAGGAACGCCTCTTCTTCTTCGCGCGCGGCGCGCACTTGCTCGAGCTCGGAGCTGAGCTGTGCGCGGCGTTGCTTGAGCGACTCTTCCTCGGACCGGTACGTCATGAACCAGTTGGACGACCGTCTCGCAGAAACGATCTAAGGCACGTTTGTGGTGCCGATGTGGGCGCGCGTCTCGCGTTGCGGCGCCGCGGGCTGGGGGCGCCATGGGCGGTACGGAACCCTCGCAGAAAAATGAAGGCGGACTCTTGACTGTCTGCTGTAACAGACATAAGTCTACTGTTGTGAACGGCGCACGTAGGCGCGCCCAACGCGGGTTTTCGCACCGAGGAGATCGAGCATGTCCCTGCAACTTGGCAGCATCGCCCCTGACTTCACGCAGAAGTCCACCATTGGAGACCTTCAGTTCCACACATGGGCCGGCTCCAGCTGGGTCGTGTTCTTCTCGCACCCCAAAGACTTCACGCCGGTGTGCACCACCGAGCTCGGGTTGGCCGCAAAGCTCAAGCCGGAGTTCGACAAGCGTGGCGTCAAGGTGCTTGCCCTCAGCGTCGACGATGCGGGCTCGCACGATCGTTGGGCCGCAGACATCGAAGAGACCCAAGGCACCAAGGTCAACTTCCCCATCATCGCCGACGCCGACCGCAAGGTGTCTTCGCTGTACGGCATGATCCATCCCGAGGCCAACGACACCCTCACGGTGCGTTCGGTGTTCATCATCGACCCCAACAAGAAGGTGCGTGCCAGCATCACGTATCCGGCCAGCACCGGCCGCAACTTCGACGAGATCTTGCGCCTGATCGACTCGTTGCAGCTCACGGACTCGCACTCCGTGGCCACCCCCGGCAACTGGAAAGATGGCGAAGACGTCGTCATCGTCCCCTCGTTGCAAGACCCCGACGTCATCGCCAAGAAGTTCCCCAAGGGCTATCGGGCCGTCAAGCCGTACCTCCGGCTGACGCCACAGCCCAACAAGTAACTCGTCCGCGTTTTCTTTCGGCGCCCTTGATCGGCGCTGGCCCGGGCCACACGCCCAACCCATTTTGAGCGCCAGGGTCCCTCCCTCCCTACCCCTAGCGTTCTCCCGCCGCCTGCACGCGTTTCTGGAAGCTCCGCGTGCAGGCGGCTCTTTTTTGTGTTCCTTGGCCTGCGCCGAGCCTTCGATGACGTCTTGCGAGACCCGAAGCCTGGCCGCATCATCGTAAGGGCATGCGCCGCGTTTTCCTCTTGGCCGCCGTTGTCCTGTTTGCGTCGGCTTGCAAGCAAGCTCCTGCACCGTCCGGGGGTGCCACGACCGACAAGGCCTCTTCCACAAAGGCCCCTGCCACCGTCGCCAGCCTGCACGACATCACGGTCAAAGACATCACGGGCAAAGACGTTGCCCTTGCAGACTACAAGGGCAAGGTCTTGCTCGTGGTCAACGTGGCGTCCCAATGTGGCTTCACGCCGCAATACACGGGGCTCGAGCAACTCCACGAGCGCTACCAGCGCCGGGGCTTCGCCGTTCTCGGGTTCCCGTCCAACGACTTCGGCGGCCAAGAGCCGGGCAGCGAGGCCGAAATCGCGGCCTTCGGCAAAGACAAGTACGGCGTCACGTTCCCCATGTTCGCAAAGGTCAGCACCAAGGGCGACAGCCCCGCTCCGGTGTACAAGTTCCTGACCACCAAACACGCCACGCCCAAGTGGAACTTCTACAAGTACCTGGTGGGCAAAGACGGCGTCGTCATCGACTCGTACGCCAGCACCACCAAGCCAGACAGCACCGAACTCGCGAGCGCCATCGAGGCTGCGCTGGCCAAGTAGAAAACACTTGGGCCCTGGTGGCGCCCGGCGCTCACTTGCGCCGTCTGCCTCTTGGGATCGTCCGTTCGACACTCGCGGTTCGTTGCAAAACTGTGTTGGCCCTGGAAAGAAGGGGCCCGGTTTGACGGATCCGCTGCTTTGGGTCATGCCGTACCGCGAAAGAGCGGAGTTGCACGACCATGTCGAACCTTCATCAGCAGCCCTTGGAAAGCCCAGCTCTGCTCCATCGGCAAGAGCGAGAGTGGGCAATGTACTGTCACCTTTCGGCCTTGGCAGGGCTCCTCGTCGGCGGCTTGACCTTCATCGGGCCGCTCGTGTGCTGGCTCGTCAAGAAGGACACGTCTCCCCTCGTTGACGCGCATGGCAAGGAGTCGCTCAACTTTCAACTCAGCATGCTCGTTTACCAACTTGCGGCAATCGCCGTCAGCTTCGTGACGTGCGGCTTGGGCTTGCCGATAAACCTGGTCCTGCTCGTTTGCAGCATTGCGATGCCCATCATTGCCGGGCTCAAGGTCAACGAAGGTCGTGCGTATCGATACCCGCTGACCATTCGCTTCATCGCATAGGCGTTTGCCGCGCGGACACGCAGGCACGACCTCAGCGGCGGCCCTCGCCCCTGGTGCTTACCGCGACCACCGCGCCGCGATCTTCCTGCGGGGCCCCACCGGACCTGCCTTCTCGAGCGACGCCCCTTACTTCAGCAGATCGCCGCTGCGGTCCCACGACTTGCGATACCCAATGCCGTGGTTGCCTGAAATGGCCTCCCAGCGTTCGTGGCCGCCGGCATAGGTAACGAAGGGCTTGAACACGAGTTCCCGTGAAGGGTTGTTGCCGGTGCCGTTGACCTCGCACGGGCCCGCACCGATGAATGAGTAGAGATAGGCCTTCTCCCCGTTCTTCAACGTCGCTTCGCCCTTTCGCACAAGGCGCGTGTCGCCTTTGGCGTAGAACACGCGGGACTTGTCGTCAGGGACGCCGAGCGCCGGATCCTGCGCAAAGAAGCCCACGCCTTCAAACGAGGCACTGTCCCAAGCGGCAGCCTTGATGGCGATGTCGACTTCGACCTTGGCGCACCAGTGGCGAAACTGCTCTCCGACCACGCCCGTCGTGCCCGGCGCAAGCCTGACCCATGCGAGGTTTTCGATGTAGTTGTTGATGGAGGGCAGTCCGAAGCCCTTCATGATTTCATCCGTGCAATCTGCTTTCGCGATGCCCTTCTCGGGACTCTCCGGCTGCACGTCGAAAAATTTGCAGTTGTGCCGGTTGAACAGCGGATGCCCCTCGGTGAACACGGTGCCCGATGCGGCGGCCCGCAGCACTTGCACGTCGACGTTGCTCGCGCTGTTGATGTCCTGCTCATCGCCCGCCGTCGCAGAGTCGCTACTCGCGCTCGAACAACCAAGTGCACAGGTCAACGAGAGCGCAAGTAGGAGAGAGGTCTTCATGGACCGCGTGAGTGCATGTCGCATGCCACGGCCAAGACGCTCTTTTTTGCTTCGGCCTGCTGCGGCTGCAACCCCTCACTTGGATCGGTACAAGCTCACTCTGCGCACGAGAGTGCGCTGGAGATTTCCTCTGGTGCTGTTGCTGGGCGTTCGTCGCCGCAGGGAGCCTGCAATGGTGCTGCGCGCAGCCCTGAGCTGCGCTGGCGACGTCAGGGCCGGGGCGCGTACGCGAGCGGAATCGTGACACCGTGCTTGGCTCGCAGCGCTTGCCAGGGGGCGTCTGCGTTGGGCACCACGCCGGCCCACGGTTCCTCTGCAGGAACGAGCACGCCGGACTCTAGGCCCTCGACGATGCAAGCAAAGAGCGCCGTGGCGCTCGGCGCCACGGTGTCGCGGTCTGGATCATCTTGGAAGTATTGCAAGAGCCGACCATCGCTCGCGTCGATGCAAAGGAGGTTGCCTTGACCGTCGTCTGCGAAGGGGAACCAGCTCTCGCTCCACCAGCCTTCCTCGTCGT
>JBIKNA010000388.1:0-7230 GCA_044358965.1 Polyangiaceae bacterium | reverse complement strand
AAGAATCGCGAACGCATGCAACGACCCGTCGAGCAGTGAGGCCGAGGCATGGTCTCCCCACGTTCGCGGAGATGTCTCCACGGGCGCCAAGAAGCAGAGCTCGGCCTCGCCGCGCTGGACGGGCCCAAGCACGCTAGCGAGGCTCCGTTCGTCGAGTCGCACGTCGCAGTCAGCCACCACCACGATGTCGGGCCAGAGGGATTCACGGCGTATCGCACGCGCAAGCTGGTCGGCTTTGCGGTTGGGTCCCACTGCGCCAGTCACCCACGTTTGCGCGTTGCAGCCGGCATCGTGGAGCATCGAGCTCACGGAGCGACACGCTGGCGCGGCCGAATCACCGAGCGTAGCCGTTAGGAATCGGATTCGGCCGTGCGGGCCCAGCACCCGCGATGAGGTGAGTGTCTCGGCGAGCCACGGTTCGTCGCCGGCACAGGGTCGGAGCAACACGACGTTGGGTTCGCCGGCCGTTGCCGCGCGCCCCGAGGCGGGCTTCGTGAAATGTGCACGCAGTGCGGCCCACGTGGCGACGGAAGCAAGCCCGCCGGCGCCAACGATGGCGAACGCCGAAAGAATCACGAGGCTTTTCCCATTCGAAACCCTGTCAAGAAGCGCACCCATGCCCGGCGCAGCCGCTCCGCAGAGAGTGTTTCTTGCAGCGCGATCACTGGGCTACCGCCCAGGTGTGTGCGCACGAGGGCGCGCGTATAGAAGGGTCCGTCTTCGAGCGAGCGAAGGATCTCCGCGGTGGCCCCGCGGTCCGCGGCGATGTGTCGCTCTACTCCCCAATGCCCTCGTGGCAGACGCAGGGGAGCGACGTCGAGTGTGGTGACACCATGGTCGATGGCGAACGCAAGCGTGCGTCGCGAGCCTTGTCTCTCCACCACGTCGTACGTGACGAGCGCGCGATTTCCGGCACGCGCGCGCGCCCAGGACCAGCCCCGAAAGTCGTCGTCGAGCGGCGCGTCCCCCGCGTTGGCATCGTGATAGCCCTGTCCCTCGAAGCGCAGCGCCGGCTCGCTCAGTGCCACGTCGATGCGAGACAAAGGCGCCACGGGCCACCAGGTGTGTCGTCCGGCGGCGTCGAGGGGTAGCGCGAGGCCGGGTGTGGCTTGGGGCGTCAGCCGGACGATGCCGCGAATGGGTCGTCCAAAGGGTGTCGTACGCTCATCGATGCGGACGACCAGCGCGTCCTTCTCCCAGGACATCGAGTTGGGCCCAAGCCGCAACTCCGCTGCACCATGCACGCAGTTGGCCACGCGCTCGCGCAGGGACCAAACCCTCGCCCCACGCCCATAGATGGCCACGTTGAGCGCAGAGAACGATGATGGCGCGACGGTCTCTCCCGCCGCACGTGCCCGCGCATAAGCTGGCGAGAACGGGTTCCCCAAGAGGGCGATGACGACGATGGCGTAGGCACCATCGTCACTCACGCCGTCGATGTAGTGCCAGCGATACCCGCCGACCGCGATGGGGCGGTCGAAGCCAGGTACGCGAGCGTAGCCTCCGCGGCTCGGGTTCCACTGAGGGCCGACATCGGAACGCCCGGGCCCGGGTGGACGCTGCCGCCGGCCAGGAACAGGCCCGGAAGCTTGGTCTTCGACCCCTGCCTCGCCATCGCCGACATCGAGCCACTGGTGATGGGGCCGTAGAGTGATCCCCCGGTCGCCGGAAACCTCTGGTGCCACTCCCGCGGTGTGCAGCGCCGGCGCGCCAGGATCTCGAGCGAGAGCCCACATTGCTCGATTTGTTGGAATGCCGCTCGATCGCATTGTTCGTTCTCCAGTGCTTGCCACCGCGCGGGGTCATCCCCCGTGGCTGGTGCGTTGACGATGAGCAGCATCCGTTCCGGCCCGAGTTGCCGAGGCGCATCGCCGCGATCTTGCGCGCAGAGGTACACCGTCGGTTGCGCGGGAACGTGCAGCGCGCGCAGCGCTTCGAACTCGGCCCGGTAGTCGTCGGAGAAGAACACATTGTGATGCGCGAGGGGCACGCCGGTGGCGCGTGCCACGGCGGCCCATGTCACGGCGGAGAAGCTGCGGTTCTCGGACCGATGGGCGACGACGGCGCGGCGCTCGGTCATCTCGGCAAGCGCCGCAATGTCGCCGTTGAACACGACGGCGTCGGCGGCCAGCTCCTCGCCCCCCTGGAGCCGCACGCCACGCGCCCCAGCGGCGCCATCGAGCACCGCCGTCATGACCGCCCCGAAACGAAATGTGGCGCCGTGGGCCGATGCGACGGAGCGCATGGCCTGCGCCAGCGCAGCAACGCCGCCAGACACGCGATAGACGCCCATGGCCTCGACGTGTGAGACCAGGTTCAAGGTTGCCGGCGCATCGTACGGCGACGATCCGCAGTAGGTGGCGTAACGTCCGAACAGCTGCGCGAGCTTCGGGCTTTGGAACCGCCCTTCGAGGTCTCGCATCATGCTGCGGTGCGCGCCGATGCGTGCCAGAGCGCCGAAATCGTGGAGGGCTTCTTTCATCATGCTGCGCAGGGTGGGCGCAGGGGAACGCAAGAACGGTTCCTCGATGGTCTCGTAGATGCGTCGCGCGTCCTGCCGGAAGGCGGCGTAGGCTGCACGATCGCGGCCCCCGAACACGCGCCCCACTTCGTCGAGTGCCCGCTGGGGGTCGGCGAACAGGTCGAAGGTTGTCCCGTCCCTCCACACGTGACGCGCGATGACAACACTCGGCTCCAAGCGCAGACACTGTTCGAGGCGCGCCCCAGCTCCCGCGAACACCTCTTCGAGCGCCCAGTGCATGGTGACGACGGTGGGGCCCGCGTCGACAACGTAGCCGTGGAGCTGCTCGGCACGTGCTTTGCCTCCTACGTCGTGTTCACGCTCCAGCACCAACACATCGACGCCGTGCGCAGCCAAGCGCATGGCCACAGACAGTCCGCCGATGCCCGCGCCCACAACAATGACACGGGGCGTTCGAGGGCCTCGCACCCGTTCCTCGGAGACAAGACCATGCGACGACCGAGGCATCCACGAAACCTAAACATCCCTGATGGAGATCGCCCATGGTTTGCATGAGGGCTCGAATATGAATGTCAGGCCAATCACTTTGATGCCGCACGACGAGCGGGTGCTGGCGGCACGTGCGGAGGCCGCGCTGCAAAGTGCAGTCTCGCGGATTGTGGACGGGCGATGCCCTCCGCGACTCGCCGAGGCGATCTCCTATGCGGTGTTCCCCGGCGGCGCGCGGCTTCGCCCGAGGCTGTTGCTCGCAGTGGCCAGTGTCTGCGGCGATCCGCGTCCGCACCTGTCGGATGCAGCGGCGGTGGGTGTGGAGCTGGTTCACTGCGCGTCGCTGGTTCACGATGACATGCCGTGTTTCGACGATGCTGCGCTTCGCCGCGGCAAGGCTACCGTGCACATCCTGCACGGCGAGCCGCTGGCGCTTCTCGTCGGCGACGCGCTCATCGTGCACGCCTTCGAGGCCCTTGCGCGCGTCGGCGCACCAGAGGTGCTTTGCGAGCTCGCAGACGCCTCGGGTGCCCGGGGCGGGATCGTCGCAGGGCAGGCCTGGGAGAGTGAGTGCGCTCCTCCGCTCGAGGAGTATCACCGCGCCAAGACCGCTTCGCTCTTCGAGGCGGCGGCAGCCATGGGCGCCATCGCCGCGGAAGCCGATGCAGCTCCCTGGCGCAGGTTCGGACAAATCGTGGGCCGCGCGTATCAAGCTGCAGACGACTTGGCCGATGCAACGCGCACCGAGAGCGATCTCGGCAAGTGCACCGGGCGAGACGCGGCGCTCGGGCGGCCCAGTCTGGTAAGCACCTACGGCGTCACAATTGCCCGGAGGCGCGTTGCCGGACTGGTGGAAGAAGCGAGGGACAGCGTCCCGGCGTGCGACGGTCGCGCCATCGTCCACACTTGGCTCAGCGCACTGGCGACTGTTGCGGGAGCGCGCGCCATCGACGGAGTCGTTTAGCGGCTGCGGGCACGGGCCCTCGCGACGGACGAGAGTGGATCGCCGCTAGACGCAGTGCGAGCCGGACAACGGCGTCTTGGTCTTGAGCACCGCCGGCTACGCGCCGGCATCTGGGCGTGCGGCAGGGTTTGATGCGTTCTGGTCCGGCGCAACCATCGGGTTCTTCGGGCACCGAGGGAGCGGAACAACCTGCTTCCCTCCAGCATCGTCCGGAATAGCCGCAGGTTCGTCGTTGAACGTTGACGACAGTCTTGCGGGTGTTCGACGGACAGCTCCATGCGAAATGAGATGGCCTCCTTGACATACATACCCGCGGTATGTAACATCACAAGCGGAGGTCAGGCATGGGCGCAATCGGCTGTTATTCGGTTCTGTTGTCGAGCAACGTGCAAGAGGCGAGAGGCTTCTACGAGCGCTACTTCGGGCTCGTTCCTCGCTTCGAGTCGGACTGGTACGTTCAACTCGGGCACCCGACCCTTGCGTTGGAGCTCGCGGTCATGACTACGGAGCACGAGTCGCTCCCGGGCGGGGCACAGACACCAGCCGCTGGTGTACTACTGAGCTTCGAGGTCACGGACGCCTCCGCGGAGCACGCGCGGTTCGTCACCCTTGGTGCCGACTTCGTCCACGGGCTCAAGGACGAAGCATGGGGCCAGCGGCACTTCATGGTCCGGGGCCCCGATGGGGTCTTGGTCGACGTCATCGAGAAGATCGCCCCCGCCGATGAGTACGCGGCGGCATATACCGGAGCGGAGCCATGAGCGACCTCGCGAGGCTTCGGAACTTGGGTTCAACGGTGTGCCATAGGCTGGCTGAGGTGGGCATCCGCAACGCCCGGGCACTCGAGAGCATTGGGCCGGCCCAGGCCTATGTCCGTATGGTTCGCTTCGCCGGGCGGCCTCTGCCCGTCTGCTACTACTTGTATTCACTCGAGGGGGCGCTGCGAGGCGACGACTGGAGATGTCTGAGCAAACACGAAAAGGAGCGACTCCGAAGCCAGGCCGGCCTGCCACCCGCCCCAAAAAAGCGAATGCTACGCCGCGGACAAACGAGCAATGGTCCGCCGCGTCCATAGAACAGCTGATCGGCGTCGCCCGACGTGAGTTTTCTCGGCGCGGCTACGTCGACACATCGATCGACCGAATCGCCGCAGAAGCAAACCTCACCAAGGGTGCCGTCTACTACCACTTCCGAAGCAAGGAGGGCCTTTTCGAGGCTGTGCTTCGCCAGGTGCAACGCGATTTGACTGCGCGCATCGAAGCGCATGCCGACGCGAGTGGATCGCCGCTGGACGCAGTGCGAGCCGGCTGCGAGGTCTTCCTAGAACTGGCCACCGACGATGAGTTGCGACAGATCGTACTGACCGACGCTCCGAGCGTGCTCGGCTGGTCGAAGTGGCGCGCCATCGACGCCGAGTACGGCCTTGGCTCCTTGAAGCAGGGCCTCATCGCCTGCCGCGAGGCAAACGCGCTGGGCGTCAGCGATGTGGACGTCGGAGTGCTCGCGCACTGGGTTTCGGGCGCGCTCAACGAAGCTGTCTTCCTGATCGCCGAGTCAGCCGATCGAGAGAGTGCGCTCGCGGAAGCCAAGCGCGCGCTCTCGGTGCTCTTGTCGGGTCTTGCCAGCGCGCGCAGCACACGTGGGGCGCGATAGCGATTCGTGAGGCGGTGACACGCCAGCGAATCGCTCGACGTCGTTTGGCCGCGGCTTCCGGCGGGTCGCCGGGCTCGTTTCGACGGAAACGGCGAGCACGGCGGCGTGATCGCCACACCTTAGCGGGAGGGGCGTCGCGATAGGCGACGAAGGTTGTCGTCCCAAGTCATCCGTGACTGGATTCGCCCGTCGCAGGGCCTATTGTTTTCGTCGAACAGCTCTGATGCGTCTAGAGAGAGCTGCTCTGCCGTCACGGCGTCTATCGCGAGCGGAACACGCGGATGCTCGCCGACCGGCCGGACATCGAGAACGACCAGTGTACCCGGCGGCGTCTGCGTAAGGTGAGATGGGCGGATGTCCACGCACGCGACGAGACGATGGACGGCAGGCGCGCGCGGCATCGTCACTTTCGCCGGAAACACCGACACGAAGACATCATCCGGCGAAACACGAATCTCTCGCTCCAATGGTCCTTCTGCTTGGAACCCATATGCGCCGGTGAGCGCGTCGGTCGGCTGATCAGCGTTGGGCAGCTGGAGCATTCCGTACCGAGCGCGGTATTCGCGACCAACGAGCGCGAGCGCGATCTCGTTTGCAGGGATGGCAACGAAGTTCCCGGGCAGCTCTTCAGCGCGCGCAGCAGGGTAACCGGCGGGCGCAGGGCGGGTCGGAAAGCGCACTGCGGATGTGCCTCCGCAGGAGACGATGCACAAAGCGACCGCAGCCGCAGTCCATCCGCGCAACAGGGGCCAGAAGCCGCAACGCCGTCTCCCTTCGAGCGTGCGCCGTTTGATATCCGACGCGCAGATGGATGAGCTTTGGCGAGGGATCATCGGCGCGCAGCAGCATACCTCGGGAGCGATGCCCACGTCGCTTCCGCACGGCGTACGACCGGGGAGGCCCCGGGCGCCGAAGGGGACGCACCACGGGCAATGACGACTGAGTCCGATTTGCGGCGCCAGCGGGTCAAGAGTGACCGAACCGAGTGCGTTCTACGAAAGCAAAGGCAGGGATACAGCAACCGCTTCGAGCGGGTCATCGAAGAAGCGCTCCGCCGTTGCTGCCCTCGCCCGGGGCGGGTGCTCCTTGTTGCTGGTGGCAGCGGTGTAGCGCCCTTACCGTGGCCGGTGAGGCGCGCCCATGCCACTGGTACAGTCCACCCTTCGTTGAGCCAGGCCGACGAAGATCGCGAATCCAGGGTCGTGATCCAGTTGGCCAGGGCGGAGCAGCTACGGAGCGGAGCCTGCGAGGTCTCGTCCGTGTCCCCTCGCTGCGGCAAGTCGAGAGCGCGGAGAGGCTCGTTCCCGGCTTCGCCGCATTCACGGTGCAGGAGGCAAACCAGGTGGCGCAGGCGGGTCTTCGGGGGGCCACGGGACCAACCGGTGGTGGTAGGACGAGGTACATGAGCAAGCCGGTCACGATCGAACTCAGCGGAGATGAGGCGCTCGTCCTCTTGGAATGGCTGGCGAAGCTCGACGAAGCCAAGCTCGTTGAGGGCGAGGCTGAGAAGCGAGTCCTTTGGAGGATCGAAGCTGCACTTGAGCACGTGCTCGTGGAACCGTTCGAGAAGAACTACGGCGACCTGGTCGAACTGGCGCGTCAGCGGATCGTCGGGAGTTGACGCGATGGCTCGGTTCCTCTT
>JBIKNA010000069.1:0-23682 GCA_044358965.1 Polyangiaceae bacterium | reverse complement strand
AGAGCACGAAATACACGGCGGTCCAGGCGTCCATCAGCTTTTGGCTCGAGCCAAGAAACAGCGCGAGCGTGCCGATGATGAGGTTGGTCAGCAGCGAGATGGAGAAGCCCAGCACCACCGATGCCAAGAGGGCCACGAGCATGGCCGGCGACCGGGGCAAGGACTCGATGCCGCTGGTGACCACCAGGGCCACCACGGCGAGCGGCACCGAGAGCAGCGCCCGCAACGGTACATGCGCAAAGCCCAAGGTGGCGTAGCCAAGCAACGGGTGCACTGGCCGCAGCAGCCGAAGCGCCAAGGTCCCATCTTTGATCTCGCCGTTGATGATGAAGGAGATCCAGCAACCCGTGAGCTGTCGCACGATGAACGCGCACAAGAAGTAGCGGGTCATGTCTGCGGGGCCCATGCGACCCACGGGTGCTTCGCTGGCGACGGTGTGCCACATGGCCAGCATCACGAGCGGCATCGTGGTCGACAAGATCCACACGAACATCTCGGCCCGGTAGGCGAGGGCGTCTTGGTAGCCCGCACGCAGCAACGCCGGGATGGCTTGCAGGTTTCGGGCGACGCTCACGGTGCCTTGCTCTGGGCGTGGGCCGCCGAATGGAACAAATCGCGGAAGATCTCTTCGAGGGGCGGATCGGACAGGGTGATGTCTGCCCCGGGCGCAAGCTCGAGTACGCGCGCAAGCACACGGGCCACCTCTTCGCGCGGCACCTCTAGCTCCAGGCGGTCGCCTTGGTGGCTCGCGACGTTGCCGAGACCCTCTTGGGCAAGCACGGCTTCGAGGCCCGCGCCCTTGATCGTGAGGCGCTTTCCGTGGCTCTTTTGCCGCACCAGGGTCTCGAGGGAACCGTCGAAAATCAGGCCGCCCTTGTCGATGACCAGCACCCGCGGACACAACGCCAGCACATCGTCCATGTAGTGGCTCGTCAGCACGAGCGTTGCATTCTCCTTTTCGTTGTACCTCCGGACGAAGGCCCGCAGGTCGGCTTGCATGGCGACGTCGAGGCCAATGGTGGGCTCGTCCAGGAACATGACCTTCGGGCCGTGCAGCAGCGACAGCGTGATCTCGCACTTCATGCGCTCGCCGAGCGACAGCTGCCGCGTCGGACGCATCATCACATCGGAGATGCCGAGCAACGACACCAGCTCGTCCAGGCGCTCGTGGTAGGTCTTGTGAGGGACGGCGTACAACGCGCGCGCGAGTTCGAAGCTGTCGGCCGGTGGCAAGTCCCAGAGCAGCTGCTGCTTCTGCCCGAGCACCAGAGCGATGCTCGACAGGAAGGCATCGCTGCGCTCGTGCGGCGTGTGGCCTTGCACGGAGCACTTGCCCTGGCTGGGGTACAAGAGCCCCGCCAACATCTTGAGCGTGGTGGTCTTGCCTGCGCCGTTGGGGCCCAAGAAGCCCACTCGCTCGCCTTGCTCGACCACGAAGGAGATGTCTTTGACGGCATCGACGTTGGTCCATTCCCTTTGGAACAGGGCGCGCACGGCGGCGCCTAGGCCCGCGCGGCGGGTCGGCACACGAAACGTCTTCGAGAGGTTGCTAACGGTAATCACGCGGTCTTTTGCTTGGCCCCGCGCGACGTATAACAATGCCGCTCGAACTTTCCATGGAAATGCCGCAATCTTCGTCGCCGCATGAGCAACGAGCACCAAGGCCAAGACGACGAGGAGACCAGTGCGCTGCCGCCCAGTCGTACGTCGCTGATGCCGCCGGAGCCGTCGGTGCATCCGCCGGCGAACAATCCCTCGAGCATTCCGCCGCCCCCGCGCTCGCGCACGCTGCCGCCCATGCCCGCCATGGAGCCCCTGCTCGACCAAGCCGAAGAGGCCCGGGCCCGGGGCGACCATGAAGCCGCGCTCGACTGCTACAAGCGGGTGCTCATGGTGCTGGCCCCGACGGATGCGCGCTCCCGGGCCAGCGTCTACGCCAGCCTTGGCGAAATCAAGAAGGCCCAGGGGCGCACCCGCGAGGCCGAGAGCAATTTCGAGAAGGCCCTCACCGAGGCCCCGAGCCATCATCGCTCGCTGGCGGCCTTGGTAGACTTGGCCGAGCTGCACGGCGACTGGGACCGCGTCATCACCTACCGTCGACGCCGCCTCGAGTCCGTCGAGATGGCCGAGGAGCGCGCGCGGGAGCTCTTTGCGCTGGCAGAGATCCTCGAGACCCGCAAAAACGACATCCAGGCAGCCATCGTGGCCGCCACCGAGGCCTGCGAGCTACGGCCGGGGCACGGCGCCTCCTTCGAGCGTCTGCGCGACATGCTGGTGCGCGCGAAGGCATGGACGCGGCTCGTGCATCTGCATGGTCTGATGGCCATGGCGGCGGAGTCCCCCGCCGAGATCGCAACGCATAGGTTTGCCCAGGGAGACATCTCCCTTGGGCGCTTGCGCCAAGAGGCTCCGGGCCTTGCGTTCATGGAGCAGTGCCTTGCGGCAGACCCCGCGCACGACCGAGCCCTCTTGGCGGTCATCAGCGTGCGGCAGCAGCGCGAAGAGTGGGCAGAGCTAGGGCGAACCTACGAGGGCCTCATCGCGCCACTGGCCGCGCGCAAAGACAAAGACCGCGTGTGGGACGTTTGTCGCAAGTTGGCCATGCTCAAGCGCGACAAGTTGCTCGATGGCCCCGGGGCCATCGATGCCTTCCGCGGTGCCCTCGAGGTTCGACCCGATGATGTCGAGTCCCGGGCCGCCCTTGCAGAGCTCTTCGTGGCCAAGGGCCAGCGAGACGATGCCGTGCGAGAGCTCACCCGCGCCGCCGACAGCGCGCCCTTGCGTGTGCAGACCTACCGGCGCTTGTTCGAGTTGCATCTTCGGGCCCAACGCCCAGACCAAGCGTGGTTGGCTGCGTTGTGCCTCGAAGAGCTCGGCGCCGAAGAGGTCGACCACGAACTGTTCATTGGGCAGTACCGCACCGGCGCGCCCATTCGGCCTACCACCGCCATGACCGACGAGTGGTGGGCGGACCTTTCGGCCCCGGGCGTCGACCTTATTGTGCTCGACATCTTGGCAGCGATTTCCCGCGCAGCCACGCAGATCCGCTTCCGGGAGCTCGAACAAAAGGGCCAAGCGACAGCGCTGCCTGAGTCTGCCCGCATCGCCGCGTCGAGCACCGCCACCATCATGCGCACGTTCCAGTGGGCGAGCCGGGTCCTCGGCGTCGACACCTGCGCCCTGTACTCCATGGGCGACATCAAGGGCGGTCTGGCCGCGGTGCCAGCAGCGGCGCCCAGCACCGCCGTAGGGGAGGGGGTCGCGAGCGGCAGATCCGTGCAGGATCTCTCTTTCTTGGTCGGTCGGCACCTCACGTACTTTCGGCCGGGACCATACGTCCTCATCTTCTACCCCACCCTCGAAGACCTCACGGCGCTGCTCTTGGGCGCCGTGGCCCTTGCGCAGGGGGCGTCGCCGCCGGATTTTGCAGACAAGGCCCACAAGGCGCTGCGCAAAGAGCTCACCAACGAAGAGAGCGCGCGCCTGGCAGAGGCCGTGACGGCGCTCGAGCAACGCGGCGGCACCATGGATCTGCCGGCGTTGCTCCGCGGCATCGAGCTCACGGCGCATCGTGCCGGCGTGCTCATCGCGGGCGACCTGCGCGTCGGCATGAACGAGCTGCGCAAAGAAGAGCGCGAAATCGCAGGGCTGCGCCTCGAAGACAAGCGCGCAGACCTCTTGCGCTTCGCCGTGAGCGAGCCGCTGTCGCGCCTGCGGGAGCGACTCGGCATTGCGGCGTACGCCACGCAGGGCCCTCCGTCGGGACCCATGCCGGTGGATCCGTCGTAGCCCACCCTTGGGCCTCGGGGCGGCCCGAGGTCAGTGTGGACGGCCAAAATTGCCGATCTCACTCGTTGCGCCGCCGGCACGACAGATGCTCCCTCATCATTCGGTGCCGCTGTCTCGCTCACGACCACTGCTCTTCTGGCTCGGGGCCTTGGTCCTTCCGGGGTGTCAGGCACAGGCATCAGCGTCCGCAGACGATGTGGTGTCCGCGCCCATCGAGGCCGCCCCCATCGAGGCGGCGCCCATCGACGAGATGGAGCGCCCGGTAGCGGCGGACGAGGACGTTCGCGCGTTCACAATGATGGTGCTCACGCCGCTGCACTTTGGTGCCAGCCTCGAAGCCGGGGCCGTCGAGAGCGACCGCTTCGCCAACGGGCAGCTGGAGTCAGCGGCAGATGTGGCTCCCTTCTATTGCTCCGTCTATCGCGATCACACGGGCGCAGACCTGGTCACGCCGGCCCCCCTAGAGTTCACCGGCGCCTTTGCCTCGCGGGTCATTCTGACCGAGCGGTTGTACTCCCAGGCCACGCTCACGTTGCAGCTCAAGCCCAACGCCCAAGGGGTCATGAGCGTGGTCTGCTCCAAGCAGGCAAACGAGCGCAAAGAGCTGACCATCAACCTGCGCGAGGTCGCCTTCGCGTTCAATGGCGCGAGCGAGAAGGTGCGCCTGCGCATCGAGCGCCGGGGCAAGTAGGCGCCCGAAGCGCGCGCACACTACAGTTGGCGCAGGCCTGATTGAGCCCGCGCCTTCCGGCCGAGAGGAACTCCGGCTTTGTTGGGACCCGTTGGCTACGCGCGGCTTTCCATCGGCTGGGTCATCAGGTCCGCGAGCAGCGCCTCGCCGCCGCGGTCCGACCCGATGCCGTCGTTGAGCGCGCGGAAGATCGGCGCTCGGACCTTGTGCTCCTCGCAGAAGGCTGCGATGCGCGGAATGAGTTCGAGCGCCTCGATGTGCTCTTTGGCCTGAGAAATGGCGCTGGTGCGCGAGCCACCCGAGGCCAGTCGATGCCCGAGCATGACCTCCGGGCGCGACTCTTGGCTAGCTGCAGCCAACAGATCCCCGTAGCCCGCAAGGCCCAGCAGGGTCTGTTCGTCGCCACCCGCCGCAGCGGCAATGCGCGCCGCCTCGCCGATGCTGCGCGACAAGAACGCTGCGATGAGCCCCGGGGTCATGCCGAGACCTTGCGCAAAGCCGACGGCAATCATGAGGCAGCCGACGAGGGCGCTCGCCCACTCGAGCCCCACCAGGTCTTGCGTGGGGTACACGCGAAGGGCCTTGGAGCCCAAGGCCTGGGTGAATGCCTCGAGCACCTCGGGGAACCGCGAACCGCAAACGATGACGTTGGGGCGCCCGGCCACGAGGTCCTCGACGATGGCCGGGCCGCCGATGGCTCCGACGCGGCGCACCGGGGTTTCGCGGCGCACCACTTGGGAGATGGTGTCGAGCTTGGTGCCCGACAGGCCACGCACGCCGTGCACCACGTAGTGCGACCCGTTCAGGTGGTCGCCGAGCCCGGCGGCCACGCGTGCGACGGCATCGGAGGGCACAGCGAGGAGCAGCAGGCGGGCGTGCTCGGCAGCTTCTTTGAGGTCCGCGCTCCGATGCACGTTGTCGGGCAACAGGCCTTGCTCGCGCCGGGAATAGAGCAAGACGTTCGAGCCCGCCCGGGCCGCGGCGGCGGCCAAGGCAATGCCCCAGGCGCCGCCGCCGACGATGGTGACCTTTTTGTTGTTGTTCATGGGTTGCAGTTGCCGTTGCCGTCGCAGCCGTTGGGGCAAAAGTTGCCGCAGCTGCCGCAGTTGTTGCCGTCGTTCAGAAGGTCTACCTCGCAGCCGTCGTTCAAGTCGCCGTTGCAGTTGGCGTAGTTGGCGTCGCAGCTGGCGCAGCTCGTACCGCGACACTCGGGCTGTCCTTCGTTGTTGGGGCAGCTGTATCCGCACGCGCCGCAGTTGAAGCGGTTGTTCTCGAGCGGCGTCTCGCAGCCGGTCGCCAAGCTGCCGTCACAGTTGTCGAATCCAGGGTCGCAGCCGGTGCAGGTCGTGCCGCGACACTCGGGCTGCCCTGCGTTGGCGCAGTTGTTGCCGCAGGCACCACAGTTGGCGCGGTTGTTGATGAGGAACGTTTCGCAGCCGTTGGCCAAGTTGCCATCGCAGTTGCCGACGTTGGCGTCGCAGTTGGCGCAGGCGCCACCGCGGCATTCTGGCTTGCCTTGCGCAGCGCAACTGGTGCCGCAGCCGCCGCAGTTGTTGCGATCACTTTGGATGTTGATTTCGCAGTTGGAGCCCGTGGGCGACTTGTTGCAGTTGGCGGTGCCGTTGGGGCAATTGAGCCGATTGCCCCCGCTGCAGAACTGCGCGTTCGACGTCGTCGTGCCGCAAGCCCCGCAATTGAGGTCGTTGCTTGCTCCGGAGACCTCACACCCGTTGGTCAGGTTGCCGTCGCAGTTGAGGAAGCCCGTGTTGCAGGTGGTGCACTGCCCCGCCGTGCAGACGGCGGCCGTGTTTGGCCGCGTGCTGCAGACTTGGTTGCAGTCACCGCAGTGGTTCGGGTCGGTCTTGGTGTTGCGCTCACAGCCGTTGGCCGGGTTGTTGTCGCAGTTCTTGAAGTCGGCGTTGCATGTGTCGATGGCGCATGCGCCGGCCGCACACTTGGCCTTGGCATTGGCCACGGTGCAGATCGCGCCGCACGCGTTGCAGTTGTTCACGTCGGTCTGCAAGTTGGTCTCGCAGCCGTTGGTGCTCTTGTTGTCGCAGTCTTTGTACTGGTTGTCGCAGGCCGCCAGGCCGCACTTGCCCCCGTTGCAAACGGCGCGCGTGTTGGCTGCGGCAGGGCACTTGTTGCCGCAGGCGCCGCAGTTGTTGGGGTCTTCGCTGGTGCTGGCCTCGCAGCCATCGTCGGTGGTGCCGTTGCAGTCGCTAAAGCCTGCTTTGCACTGCTTGAACGAGCACTTGCCCGCAACGCAGGTGCGCTCGGCGTTGCCTTGCTCTTGGCAGAGCTTTCCGCAGGCGCCGCAGTTGTTGTTGTCTGCGGCGGTGCTGATGCAGATGCCGTCGCAGCAGGAAAGACCGCCTGCACAGGTACCGCCGACGCCGCACTTGGCGCCTGGCGGGGTTACCGGAACCCCTGCCTCGCCGCCGGTGCCCGTTTCGGCGAGCGTCGCGTCGACGCCTGCATCGACGCTTCCGCCGCCGGGTTCCCCGGTGGTCGCCTCCGGGCCGCACGCCACGGCCACCATGCACCCCGCGAGACCAGCGATGAGTGATGCACGCAAATTCATGGCTTGTTGAGTCCTTCCAGCGTCAAGCGATCGCAAGAAGGTCATTATGGCGCCCGGCCGCAGCGTTCGCCAAGGTCTTAGGGGGCCCTCGATCCCTCGCCGTGTCTCTTGGCGGAGACATGTGCCACGGCAAGCTGCGTGTGCCGGTGTGCGCAAGGGCAGCGCGGCCCGTGACGCTGTGGGCTTATGGACGGCACATGTGCGGTCGAGGAGGAGCACCTACCGCAGGTCGCCCGACCCGCAGGTCGCCCGACTGCACCGGTGCCAAGTCCGTCGGTAGGGGCAGCCGCCGGCCCCCAATTTGTCCCACGCTCCTTGCCCCAGTTTCGACCAGCCTGATACTCTGAATTTTCGTATGTCGTCCAACCGCCCTTCCATCACTGCTCCATTGGGCACCGCTCCGGCGTTGCTCAGCGAGCCGCCGGGCGACTTCACGGAGGCGCAGCCCGTTCCGGAGCCCGTAGAGATCGGGCAGATGGTCGCGGGCAAGTACCGCATCGAGAAGGTGCTCGGCTCGTCGGGCATGGGCGTTGTGTACTTGGCCGAGCACACCGAAATCGGTCAGCGCGTGGCCATCAAGTTCTTGCTCGAGGGCGCGAAGAACCCTCAGGCGCTGGCGCGCTTCAAGCGCGAAGCCCGCGTCATGGCCAAGGTAAAGAACAAACACGCCGTACGCATTGTCGACGTGGGGCAGCTCGACGCCGCCACGCCGTACATCGTGATGGAATACCTCGAGGGGCAAGACCTCTCGTCGCTGACCCGCAGCCTTGGCCAGCTCTCCATCCCGTTTACTTGCGATGTGCTCATGCAAGTGTGCGAGGCCTTGGCTTCGGCGCACCAAGCGGGCGTGGTGCATCGCGACCTCAAGCCCTCCAACATCTTCCTCACGGCGCAGTCCGACGGGACGCAACACGTGACGGTCATCGACTTCGGTGTCGCCAAGCTCCGCGACGACCGCGAGAAGTCCGAAGAGGTGACGCAGACATCCACGCTGGTGGGCTCGCCCCGGTACATGTCGCCGGAGCAGATCTCCGGTGGCCGCAACATCGACCACCGCGTCGATGTGTGGGCCCTCGGTGTCATCATGCAAGAGATGCTCACCAACGAGCGCGTCTTCAAGGGCGACGGCGTGGGCATGTTGCTGGTGGCCATCGCAACGCAGGCGCCGGCCCCGGTGCGGCAGTACTTGCCAACAGTGCCTCCAGAGCTCGAACAGCTCCTGGCGCGCACCCTCGACAAAGACCCCGCGAGCCGGACACCCAACGTCGCGGCCTTCGCTCGCGTCATCGCCGGTTTTGTCCCCGGTTCTCAGGCGCGGCTGGGCCGCATTCTCAGCACCCTCGGGGAGCCGGACGCAGCGTCTGCCTCTGGCGCCCGCAGCGCGGTCACGCAGGTTTGGGGCTCTCCGGCCGCCGACTCCCAGCCCAGCCTGCCATCGATTTCAACGGCGTCGGGCATCTCGTCCGCGTCCGGCACCATGGCGGCCGGGGTTGTGGGCCCCAGCAGCGAGCGCAACAAGCGCTCCTCGCCGCTGGTTCCTGCCATTGTCGGCGTGGTGTTGGTTCTGTTGGCCGTCGGTGGGGTTGCGGGCTGGCGCGCCAAGGCTGGCGCAACGGCAACCACCACGACCTCTCGCAACGACTCCGCGCCCACCGCCGGTACCGTGGGCGCCACCGTGGCCACCGGCCCAACGGCCGTGCCTTCGGCGGAGCCAGCCCCAACACAAAGCATCGCTGCAAGCCCGTCTACCTCTGCACTACCGACCGTCACGACACCCAAGGTCGGGGCGGTCTCCTTACCCGTGGCGACCACGACTTCGGTTGTCACCCCCACGGCGCCGCGGCCGGCCGCTTCGGCCAGTGCAAAGCCTCCAGCCGTCAAAAAAGGCCCTGGTGGCGACCTCTTCGACGACCCCAAGTAGCATGCGTCCGCTCACAACTTTTCTTGCCTTCACCTCCGTTTCCCTCGGGGCCCTGTCGGGTGCCGTCGCGCTCACGTCTTGTCGTGCGGTGCTCGACATCTCGGACCCCGAGTTTCGCACCGAAGCCGGCGCGTCCAACAACCAAGACGGGGGCTCTGTTTGCCCTAGCGGCCGCGCCACCTGCGGTGGCGACAAGCCCTGCGAGGTGGACATCGCGACGGACGTGAACAACTGCGGCGCGTGCGGAGCCAAGTGCAACGGCGCCAACGGCAAGGCCAAGTGCGTGGCCGGGGCGTGCGCCGTCGAGTCATGCAACGCCGGCTTCGACAACTGCGACAAGGTCGATAGCAATGGCTGCGAAACGGAACTCGCCACCAGCGGGCAGCATTGCGGTCGCTGCGCTCATGCTTGCGCTGGCGGGCAGTGCAGCGCCGGCGTGTGCCAACTTGTCCCCTTCGTCGACACCGACGGCGACGTGCGCGAGATTCGCCTGGGCGACAACGTGTTGCACGTGTTGTCCGATTGGAGCCTGAGCGCCTACGCGCTCGACACCGGCAAGCGCATCCAGCGCCTGAGCCCGCCAGACAACTACGTTGGGTCCTTTGCCGTCAGCGGCACGAACCTCGTCGTTGGAAACGCCTTCGCGGTCACCGATGGAGGGGCCGCAGGCACCGACGTCGTATCCATCGATGGCGCCGGCGTTGCCACATGCCTCATCGGAGGCCGACCGGTGGTCGCAACGGCCCGCGTCGGAACCAGCGTGTACTTTGCGCAACACACCGCAGGCAACGACGGCCAGCTGCTCGAAGCGCTCGCCGGATCGACGTGTGCCGCTCCGCAGCAGAAGGTGCTTGCGGGCAACCTCCCCCGGGCGGTGGCGTTGGCCGTCGATCTCGACTCGGTGTACTATGCAACCGCTACGGGCATCGTTCGCGGTTTTCGCGATGGCACGCCGTCCGTCAACTTGGTCGCCGGGGCTTCGGGCATCCGGGCCATCGCCGTCGACAACGCAACGGACCCCAACCGGCCCACGAGCATCTTCTGGGCCGACGCCACTGCCGTGCGATCCATCGCAAAGAGCAAAGCCTGCGCAAACCTGGCTGGCGGTTGCGACTCTGTGGTCACCGTCGCTCCTACGGCCACGGGCCCCATCGCCGTCGACGACAAATACGCGTACGTGGGCACCGGTTCACCCGACAAGGGTGGCTACCGTGTGGCCATCTTCGACAAGGGCTCCTCTAACCCCGCGGGGCAGATCGCCTCGCCGCAACCTGTTGTCTCCGTGGTGACCGACGCTACGACGGTCTACTTTGCGGCGGGCAAACGCGTGTTCCGGGTGTCCAAATGAACCGACGTTTCTTCCGAGCAACGTGTGCCGCGGCCACCATTGCCGCGTGTGCCTTTGTCCCGAACATGTCGCGGGCCCAGGGCACCGACGTGGCCAACGAAGCCGCCGGTCGAGCGCTCTTCGACGAGGGGCGCAGGCTCATGGCAGCGGGCGAGTACGCCCAGGCATGCGTCAAGTTCGAGGAGGGGCAACGCATCGCGCCGGGTGTCGGCATGAAGTTCAACCTGGCCGAGTGCTACGAGAAGACGGGGCGCGTGGCCAGCGCGTGGTCGGCCTTCAGCGACGTTGCGTCCATGTCCAAGGCGCAAGGTCAGGCCGAGCGCGAGCGCGTGGCCCGGGAGCGTGCCGCCGACTTGGCGCCGCGAATCCCCAAGCTGCGCCTGGTGGTGCCCGAGGCCTCTCGTGTCCCTAACCTCGAGCTTCGGCGCGATGGCACGCCCATCGGCAGCGCCCAGTGGGGGCTCGCCATCCCCGTCGATCCGGGCACCCGCGAGGTTCGCGTCGAGGCCCCGGGCTACGAGCCACAAACGCTGACCATCGAGGTTCCCGAGGCCAAAGAGCAGTCTCTCGAGATTCCGCTGCTCGTGAAGAAGGTCGAGAAAGTCGAAGCGCCCAAACCGGCACCCACCGCCGCGGGCCCGGAACCCGACAAGGCCAAACACGGCAGCGGCACCTTGCGCAAAGTGGGCCTCATCGGAGCGGGCGTCGGGGTCGTCGGCATCGGCGTCGGATCGGTGTTCGGCATCATGGCGTCCGGCAAGAAGAGCGATGCAGACCCTCTTTGCACGCCGGCCTGCAACGCCGAGGGGTATCTGCTCATGAAACAGGCCGCGGGGCGCGCCGACGTTTCGACGGTCTCCTTCATTGCCGGCGGCGCATTTCTCGCCGCGGGCTTGGTTCTGTTCTTCGTCGCTCCCTCCGGCGCCGAGACTCCGAGCGTCAAGGCCCAGGCCAAGACGCCTCCTCCTTCCTTTCGGGTTGTGCCATCGGCGCACGGCCTCGGGATCGTGTTCTGATGATGATGCGTAGGCGCTTCACCCCATCGGCTTCTTCTTCTCTTGCGGCGTTGCTCGCGGTGCTCGTTCCCTCTTGCAGCAGCAACGAGCAGCCGCCGGCCATCAACGTCAAGGCAAAGGGTCCCGAGACGCCAGCGGAGCCCGCCTCTGACGATGTCCTTTCGTTCCGACGTACGGTGACCGGGGCCATCGTTGCGCCCTCGGTGGAGGGCGGAACGCTGTTTCGCACCGAGCGCGGGGTCGCCAAGGTGCGCGCGCCCTTGCCGTCGCACGGTGCCACGGCGGCACCGCGCTACGGCGCGCCGGGACTCGCTGGGGACGACCTTGTGTCCGTCGAGCTGGCGGGCAGCTCGGGCATCGTCGAGGAGCGCCTTGCGGGCCGTCGCCTCGAGCTACGCCACTCAGGTGGCATCGTCGAGACCTGGGACAACGGCCCCGGGGGCCTCGAGCACAGCTTCCGCGTGCCTGCGGGCGCCAAGCAAGGCAACCATGTGCAGCTGTCGCTGGCCGTGCGCGGCGCCGTCGTGCGCCAGGCAGGCGAGGGCGTAACGCTCACGCAGCCTTCGGGCGCGGTGCTGTTCTACCATGGCCTCGCCGTCGTCGACGCGACCGGCCGCAAGCTCGCGGCGAACATGAAGGCGTTGGACGGTGCCATCGACATCCACGTCGATGTCACCCAAGCGGCATTCCCCATTCTCATCGACCCCACGCTTGCGGCCAAGTCCACCCCTACGGGTACCCGAGCCATTGGGCAAGCCGAGACCCTCGCGTTCATCGGCGACATCAACAAGGACGGCTTTGCGGACTTCGCCGTCGGCGCGCCGACGGCCAGCCCCGGCGCTCGGGCAGCGGCCGGCGAAGTTTCCATCTTCTTGGGCTCCGCGGCGGGGGTGCCCTCCGAGGCCAGCTTCAAACTGGCTGGCGTCGCAGCCGGCGACAATCTCGGCTGCGGTGTGGCTGCCGCCGGGGACGTCACCGGCGACGGTATCGACGATATCCTCGTGGGGGCCTGCGGGGTCTCCAATGGCCAAAGCCAAGAGGGGGCAGTCTACGTGTTCGCCGGCGGCTCCACGTCGGCGACCACACCGGTCTTCACCTTCGAGAGTAACAACGCTGGTGAGCGCATCGGCTCGTCTATCTCTGGTGCGGGGGACGTCAATAAAGACGGTGTCGCCGACTTCGTCGTGGGGTCGCCCTTGTATGCCGGTGGGCAGACCAACGAAGGGCGTGCCTTGCTCTTCCTTGGCTCCAAGGCTGGATCCATCAGCACCACACCCGCATGGAGCTTCGAGCCCGACCAAGCCGGCGCCGAATTCGGCCGCTCCATCGCAGCCGCCGGCGACATCGATGGCGATGGCTTTGCCGACGTGGTCGTGGGGTCGCCCTTGTTCGACGAGGGGCAAGTCGACGAAGGTCGCGTTGCCGTGTTTCGTGGCATCGCGGGCGGGTTGTCGGCGGTGCCCTCGCTCAACTTGTACGGCAACCAGCCGGGGGCGCGCTTTGGTCAGGCCTTGGCCGGCGTTGGCGACGTCAACGGCGACGGCTTTGCAGATGTTGCCGTGGGCGCACCGGGGTACGACTCCCCCAGCGTCGCCGATGCCGGTGCATTGTTCATCTATCACGGCGCATCGCCGGGCCTCGGCAAGACCCCGAGCACGCTCATCCCCGGCGTCAAAACGCTCCGCGGAACCGCGGGCCTGGGCGCCTCGGTATCGCGCGCCGGCGACCTCAACAAAGACGGATTCTCGGACTTGGTGGTGGGGTTCCAAGGTGCGCAGAGCGCTTGGGTCTTCTACGGGAGCTGCCAGGGCATCTTGCCCACGCAGGTGATCCCCGACGGGGAAAAAGAGCGAAACGCCAAGACCCCGCGACTGTTCCCTTGGGTCAAGGGCTTGGGGCGCGCCGTGGCTGGCGGCGGCGACATCAACGGCGACGGATTTCCGGATCTGTTGTTCCGCGTCGACGGGGACATCGGCTTCAACGTGTTTTGGGATCCGGATCTCGACGGCGAGCCCTCGGACAACGAACTCAAGTTCGCCCCGGACGCGCTCAACACCTTCGACACCGACGGCGATGGCTGCAGTGACGGCACCGAGGGTTGGTACAAGGGCACCGCAAGCGATCCCACCAAGAAACCGCGCGACTGCTTCGATGGCGACTTCGGGTCCAAGGCACCGCATGCGTGCCCCGCGACCGCACCCTTGCTGGTGACCGACGGACCGCTCACCGGCTCGTGTGCGCCGTGTGGAGCAGACTTCAAGAAAGGCTGCGGTGCCTTCCCCGGAGCTTTGGCGTCTGGTGCGTCCAATGCCTGCGCCGAGGCCGCGCCGCTCTGCGTGACCAGCGGCGCGAACCGCGGAACATGTGCACAACCTTGTACCGCAGGAGCCCAGGGCGCCGCGGGGGTCTGCACCGACAACACGGCGCCCATCTGCGACGCCACCTCCGGGCGGTGTGTCCCTTGCGATGCGGACTTCGGCACCGGCGGCGCCGGCGCATGCCCTTCCGCCGAGCGACCCTTGTGCAGCAAGGAGCCCGGAACCGTTGGAGCCTGTCTGGTCAAGCCAACGTCAGGCACCAGCGACGCGGGGGCCTCTTCGTCCTCGGGGGGCGCAACTTCCGAAGCGCCACCCGAGCTGTCGGGTTGTGCAGCCTGCGCCGTGGGACACCAGCCAGGGCAGCGCCCGTTGGCGTTGGTGCTGCTTGGGCTCGGCGTCGGCTTGCTCGTGGCGCGTCGGCGTCCGCGGCGAGCCCCCCACGAATGAAGAAGCGACCGGCACCCGGGTTCGGGGCCTTCATCGGAGTGCCCATGGGGGCCATGGCCATGGTGCCCAAGGTGCCTGCGCCCGATGCCTCGGAAGAGACCGTGCCGCTCCCGCCGCATGGTCCTTCGGGCTTCTTGCCGCCGCACTTGGGCGAGCGCTTCGTGCTTCGCGGCGGGTGCTCCCCCTATCGAATCACGCCGTCGCTTCTCGTCGAACGTTTCGCGACATCCAAGAAACGTGTGGCCTTGCTCCGAGGTTTGTTTCGCCTCCGCGCCGATGCGCGACAAGCGGGCATCGAGACCGGCTTCCAGTGGCTGGGTGGCAGCTTCGTCGACGACCGCGCAGATCCGAACGATCTCGATGTAGTGACCTTCTACCAAACGCCCGCAGCCTTTCGACAAGCGGGCGTGGCCAACGTGGTTGCCAGGTACCCCAACCTGTTTCGTCCCACCGCTGCGAAAGAGACGTACGGATGCGACGCGTACTTCATCTCCCTTGCCTTGCGGCGCAAGAGCTACCGGCTGGTGAGCTTGTGGTACGCTCTGTTCTCCCATGATCGTCACACCCTCACCTGGAAGGGTTTCGTAGAACTCGGCATCGCCTCAGCCGACGAAGCGGAAGCAGAAGCTGCGCTGCGCGCCCGCGCGCAAGAACTCGGAGCCTGATCCATGCAAGTTGTTCCGCTCGGCAAGAAACGCGGGCCCAAGCCTTCGGCGTTCTTGCCCACCACAGCCGAAGACATGCGAGCCCGCGGCTGGGACCAGCTCGACATACTCATCGTGACCGGGGACGCCTATGTGGACCACCCGGCCTTTGGGCCGGTGCTCATTGCTCGCTTCCTCGAAGCGCGCGGGTATCGGGTTGGCCTTATCGCGCAGCCGCGCTGGGACAGCCCCGAAGACATCGGGCGCATGGGAGCCCCCAGGCTCTTCGTGGGCATCAGCGCCGGCAACCTGGACTCCATGCTCAACAAGCTCACGGCGCAAAAGAAGGTGCGCGGTGAAGACCAGTACTCGCCCGGTGGTTCCACCAACATGCGCCCGAATCGGGCCACCATCGTGTACTCGAACCTTGCCAAGCAGGCGTTCCCCGGTGTGCCGGTGGTCTTGGGCGGCATCGAGGCGTCGCTGCGCCGCATCGCGCACTACGACTACTGGTCCGACCAAGTGCGAAGGTCCATCTTGCTCGACGCCAAAGCCGACTTGCTGGTCTTTGGCATGGGCGAGCGGCCCGCCTGGGAGATCGCCAAGCGCCTTCAGGCCGGCGAGCGCGTGACGGACCTCACCGACATTCGCGGCACCGCACGGGTGCTGCAGAACAGGTCCGTCTGGGAGCCCATCGTTCGGGACCGGCAGAGCAAGTTCGTCCGCGATGGCGGTGTGTTGGTGCTGCCCTCGTACGACGAAGTGTTGGTGGACAAGGCCAAGTTCGCCCACATGTCCAAGTTGTTCCAGTACGAGACCAATCCGTTCAACGGCCGTCCGCTGTTGCAGCCCCATGGCGATCAGGCCGTGTACTTCAACCCGCCCGCGCTGCCCCTCTCCGAGGGCGAAATGGACGGGCTCTACGACCTGCCCTTCGAGCGTCTGCCGCACCCCACCTATCGCGAACGCATCCCCGCCTTCGAGACGGTGAAGCACTCCATCGTCACCATGCGCGGCTGCTTTGGCGGTTGCACCTTCTGCAGTATCACCGAGCACGAGGGCCGCGTGATCCAAAGCCGGAGCGAGGCCAGCGTGCTCCGCGAGGTTCGTGCGCTGTCACGGATGGGCGATTTTCGCGGCACCATCACGGACCTGGGCGGCCCCACGGCCAACATGTACAAGATGACCTGCAAGGACGAGAAGACCGAGAGCGCGTGCCGACGCTTGTCGTGTGTTCACCCGGGCATCTGCGAGAACCTGGTGACGGACCACGCGCCCTTGGTGTCGCTCATGAAGAAGGCGCGGACCCAAGAAGGCATCAAGCGCGTCTACATTGCGTCGGGCGTGCGCTACGACTTGGCCGAGCGAAGCCCAGAGTTCATTCGCGAGCTTGCGCAGCACCACACCGGCGGGCAGCTCTCCGTGGCCCCGGAGCACAACGACGACGGGGTGCTCGCCAAGATGAAGAAGCCTCCGGTCCGCTCCTACGAGCGTTTTGCCGAGGCGTTTTGCCAGGCCAGCGAGGAGGCCGGCAAAGAGCAGTACTTGGTGCCCTACTTCATCAGTGGCCACCCAGGCTCCACCCTGGCCGATGCGGTGAAGCTCGCGCTCTATCTCAAAGAGAAGGGCATGCGACCGCGGCAGATCCAGGACTTCATCCCCACACCCATGGCCATCGCCACAACGATGTACTATACAGGTATAGACCCGCTCAGCGGCGATGCCGTCTACACGGCCAAAGACCTGAGGGAGAAGCGCATGATGAAGGCGCTCATCTTCTATTGGGACCCGCAGCATTGGCCCCTGGCCCGAGAGGCCCTGCGCAAGGCGGGGCGCGCGGACTTGATTGGCAAGGGCGCGCACTGCTTGGTGCCACCAGACTATGCCGGCGACGGTCCGGGCATGCGGCCGCGCATGCCGGGGGGCCGCGGTCCTGTTGCATCCTCCAGGGCTGGCAACGCCGGGCGGCGTCCAGGCCCCAAGCGCGGGCGCTAGACGCCGGGGTTTCCTTGCGGGCGCGTTTGCGCCAGACCAAGCTAAGAGTCCGTTGACGTGATCTCGTTCGAGACCGGGAAATGCGCTCCGTGGCACCGGCTGTCCGGTCCGCAGAGCGCGCTGGGGCTATGTTACTTGGCCGGCGCTTGCCGTGCGTCGCGGCCAACGGCGTGCTCCAGCCGCACCCGCGCCACGCGGGCATCGACCCGGGCATTGAGCACCTCGAGCCGGGCGCGCGTGAGGTCTGTTTCGGCGTCCGTGAGCGTGGTCGATGTGGCGCGCCCGGCGTTGAAGAGCTCGCGGGCCACACGATAGGCCTCCTGGGCGCTTTGCACCTGTCGCCGAGAGGTGTCCATGGCCACATCGGCTTCGCGAATGGCTTGGAATGCCTGGGTGACCTCCAGCGCGAGGCCGTCTTCGATTTGCTTGCGTTGTGCACGTAACTGGGCCACGCGGGCCTCGGGCTCCGCCCGCGTGGGGGCCGCGAGCAGGGCGTCGTTGGGCGACCAGGTGAGCTGCGCCGAGACGTCCCAGGTGGGGAACCAGTCTTGGGACTGCGGAATGCGTCGCTGGTTGGGGTTGGCGTAGGTCACGTTGCCCACCCCGGCGATTTGCGGGTAGTAGAGCGCTTTGGCCACCTTGGCCTGCTGCCCCAGCACCTCGAGGTTTGCATCTACCGACCGGAGCTCGGGCCGATGCACCACAGCCTCGCGCTCGAACTCGGCGCGGGAGCCCTGCACTGGGGGCAGCGAGCCCTCGAGGTCTTCGACGGGCGACAGCCGCTCTTCGTCTGCTGCGTGCATGGCAACACGGACCTGCTTCTCCGTGAGCTCCACAAGGTTCTTGGTGCGCTCGACGGCCAGCTCGGCGGCGGCGACGCCGGTTTCTGCGCGCAATACATCGGCCTTGGATGCCTGCCCGACGGTGAACACGTTCTGCGCGTCGGTGAGGTGCGTCTTGGCATCGACCAGGGCTTGCTGGGCCACCACCAGGGCGCCGCGGGCGCGTAGCCACGAGTAGAACGCGAGCTTTCCCTCGGCGCTCGATTTGGCCCGGGCGGTGTCCACATCGGCGCGGGCCGCGTCTTCGGCTTTGGTGGCCGCGGTGTAGCCCTCGTTGATGCGCAAGAAGTAGTCGGAGATGGGCACCACGATGCTGGCCTGCAGCAGGTAGTTGTTTACGATGATGGGGAAGCCGCCCCCGCCGCCGAACAAGTTGACGGCGAACTCGCTGCCCGGCTGCGGCGGCTGCCCGGCGGGGGTTGTGGTGCCCACGAAGTTGATGGACGGGCCGGTGAACAACGGGGGAGGCGTGAAGTCCGAGAGCCTGGTGTAGCGTCCCGTTGCCGTCAGCCGCGGCAAGAAGTTCATCCACGCTTGGTCGACCCGCGCCGCCGTGGCTCGCACGGACTCCTCGGCGGCCTTCGCGTTGTAGCTCGTCTCGGCGGCGCGTCGGGCAACGGCGTCGGCCGTAAGGGCCGTCTCCGCCTTGGAACCCGTGGGGCCAGCTTTTGCACTCGCGCCCTGCGCGGCCGCCGGCGTTGGGATGGGTTGCGTCGCTGCGGGCTGCGCCGGGCGGCCCGGGTCGACGCTCGCAGGCTCCTGCGCCCAAGCTGCACGCAAAGGGAGCTGCGCCAGGATTGCCGCGGTGATCAGGAGCCGTGGCCTACGCCCAGCCGAACGCATGTACATGGGATTCATTTTACCTTTCGCGTGTTTGCCAGTGCGACGGGGCCCCTGGGGGCGACTTGACAGTGTCAAGTATAGGGAGGAGCGGCCCATGGTCAACCCCCTCCTAACACCCGCCGGACCCCACGAGAACGCCGGGCGCGCGCTACCGCGGCGCCGGTTTACCGAGTCTTCCGTCGATGTGCGGTGATGCGCGCATGTTATTGAAATGAAAGACAGAAATGGGGTGTCTCATCGATACTTCGGGCTATTCTTGAGTCGTGCGTCGCTCACTCTTGTCTTTGGTCTTCCCGCTCACCTGCGTCGTGGCTGTTGCCGCGGCGGCTGCATGCGTTGCCGACCCCTCCGGCGAGCCAGCGACCGGCGGCGGCACGAGCGGCGGTACCCCGGTGGGCCCATCGGACTCTTGCGATCCGCGGAACCCGACCAAGGGGTGTCCCTGCGCATCGCCCGGAGAGCTTGCGGAGTGCGGTCACATCAAGTCCACGCTCGGAAACGAAGTCACCTGCGCCATCGGGCGCACGCGATGCGAGGCATCGGGGCAATGGGGGACCTGTGAGAGTGAGCGCATCGTGGTCAAGAGCACGGGCCTCAAGTTCTTGGCGGGCGACGCCGGGGCCTGCGCCGACCCATGCGCACCCAGCTGCTCGACGCCGCCGCCTACCGATGCATCGTTCCCACCAGGGGTGTCCACCGATGCGGGCATCGTCATCATTCCCACGCCGCCCCCGCCCAACACCTGCGTGGGGCTCAGCATCTTCCCCGCCACGTCCAACATCATCACCGTCACATCGAGCACCACGACGGCCACCGCGCAGTTCCAGAGCACGCTCCTGCCCACGGGCTGCAACCCCTCTGCTCCGCCGCCGCTTTGGTTCACCGACAACTTCGACGTGTTGCAGATGGACCCGGCGGTCCCCGGGCGCGCCAGTGTCGTCGTTCCGATTGCCGGGCCCGTCCAGATTGGGGCGGCGCTCGGTTCGTTCTCGGCGATCACCCCGGCCAACATCCGGGTGGCGATTCAGGAGCCCGGCACCGTCAACCCGCCACCAGCAGGCGTGTCCTTTGCTCAGTTCCCTGCCGAGACCGCGCTCGACGCCACCGACGCCAACCTGAACATCGTTTACCCGTACAACGACACCATGTTCCCGCTCGGCTTGTTGCCGCCGCTCTTGCAGTGGACGAATAGCGGTCAGGCCGCGAACAGCGGTGTGGTTGTCACGCTGCAGTACCCCGCCACGGGGACGCCCATTTTCTCTGTGTCCCAGCTCGTTTCCGAGTCTTTGGCGGCGCCGGTGCCCTTGCGCGCCGCGCAGCCGCGGTACCCGATCCCTCAGAACATCTGGTTCGCCTTCGAGCAGACGGTGCACCGAAACCGAGCCACCCTTGGTGGCAAGGGACGCATCTCTGTCCGCCGCCGGGTGGGAACCACGACCTACAAGGCCAAGTTCATCGACGTGAACTTCGCCACCGGGCAGCTCAAGGGTAAAGTCTATTACAACTCGTACGGCACGGCGCTGGTCAACAACTACAACGGCGCGCTGCAGTCGACCGGTGGCGCGTTCGTCGGTGGAGGCTTCGGCGCAGCCACCTTGCGCATTGATCTTGGAGCAACTGCCCCGGTGGCGGTGGCGGGGTTCAGTGGCGCTGGTGGTTGCTACGTCTGCCACTCGGCGTCGGCGACGGGGACCACGCTCATTACTGCGCGGTCGTCCGGCGGCGACATCGCGCACCGGTACACCTTCCCGGGCACGCCGCCCAACGGTGGCGTCTCCTATGGTTCCGACGACCTGGTGTTCTCGGGCATCAACCCGAACTCCACGCGGATCCTTAGTAGTTCTGGAGCCCACTCCGGCGACTCCACCTCGCGCCTGTACGACATCAATGGTGCTCTGCTGAGTGGGGCCAACGTACCCGCGGCGCTGAAGGGGGCATACCCGTCCTTCGCGACAGACAACTCGGCGGTAACGTTCACCCACCGCGCCGGCAGCGCAACCCCGCTTTCCTCGACCACGGGTAACGGTCGCGCCGTGGCCATGATGAACTTCGATGGCGATAGAACGTTCTCGAACTTCCGAACGCTTGTCGACCCCGCGGTGCCGTCGGTATGGCCTCGTTTCTTGCCCGCCGGCCAAGGTGGCGTGGTGTACCAGCTCGAGACCCGCACGAGCCCGAACGGCGGCTACAGCTTCACACGGCACGACTGCGAATGCTCCACGTTCTTCGGTGCGACCGGTGAACTCTGGTGGGTGAGCACCGGCGCGACGCCGGTGGCGACGCGCCTCCATCGGGCCAACGGCTACGCCTCCGATGGCGTCACCACGGCCATCCCCACGATGCAGTCCACCGGCCATCCTGGCGTCGAAGCGCAGAACGGCCCGGCGGGCACTGGGTTCTACGAGCAACGCTACAACTATGAGCCCACGGTATTGCCGCAGCTCGTTGGTGGATACTCGTGGGTCGCATTTACGTCGCGGCGCCTGTACGGCAACGTGGCGACCATTAACCCCTACGCATCGGACCCGCGCTTCGACAACATCAGCATCGACCCCACCACCAAGAAGCTGTGGATCTCCGCCATCAACCCCAACCCCACCCCTGGGACGGACCCGAGCTGGCCGGCCTTCTACCTGCCGGGCCAAGAACTCATCGCCGGCAACGCGGCGGCGGTGTTTGCCCTCGACTCGTGTCGCGCTGGTACCACCGGCGCGCTCACCGCGGCCAATCTCTGCGACAGCAACCTCGATTGCTGCGCGGGTTCGTCTTGCGTGCTCGACCCGCCGCCCTTGGCGAGCCCGCCCGTAAAGCATTGCATCGTCAACAGTGGAGCCACCTGCCGGGCCATCGGTCAGAGTTGCCTTACCACCAGCACGTGTTGCGCCGCTGCGGCCGGTGCCGTTTGCGCCAACGGTGTCTGCGCAGACCCGCCGCCCTACTACGCCGACCAGACCTTCACGACAGAGTTCACGGCGCAGTGCACGCCGGGCACGCTACCCAAGTGGGGCCTCTTCGAGTGGCGGTCCAAGACCCCGAGCGACGCCAAGATTCGCTTCTCCGCCCAGTATGGCGACGGCGTGACCTGGAACCCGGCAACGGCGCCGCAAATTGGATTGGCCCAAGGCGCCGACATCCTTGCACCCAACTGGGGAACCTCGGGCATCAAGGTGGCCACCGCGCTCGGTCTCAACAAGGCCAACAGCCTCAACAAGCTTCGCGTGACGGTCAACCTGCTTGCCAGCACCGACCGCAGCAAATCTCCCACCTTGCTTGATTGGCGTCAGACCATCGAATGTGTACCCACCGAGTAGCCTCTCTTCTTCTCGCGTTGCCAGTAGCAGCGCTGTTTCTGGCCTGTAGCAGCGATCCGACGGTGGTGGGCAGCACGCTCCCACCGGACGCGGGCTCCGTCCCGCGTGACGCCGCAGCGTCGGACGCGGGCGACGCGTCTTCCGTTGGCGATGCGGGCGATGCCGGTGTGTCCCCCGATGGCTGCGACGCGGGCCCTGCCGATGCGGGCGGCGACGCGGCCGATGCGGCGGTGGACCCGCCGGGCATCTGTGGCGCGACGCTCAACGTCGGGAACGGCGCAGCGCTGCCGTCGTCGACGGCTGCGGACGACTTTGGCCTGTCCGTGACAGCCGACGAACTGTCCATGGCTTGGGTTACCGGTACTGCCGGCCAAGTCACGTTGCACTACGCCGACCGGGCGCAAAAGTCTGACGCCTTTGGTGCCACCAAGACCATTGGCCCCAGCGCGGCCTTTGCCGCGTCGCGCGTCGCCCTGACCCCCGATGGGTTGGGCCTTGCGGTGGTCAACGCCGACGGTCTCGGGTTCTCTCTTCTGTCGCGCGCGCAGCGCGGCGACGACTTCGGTGCGCCAACAGTGGGGCCGTTCCAATTGCTCAACGACCAAGGCGCCAATGTCTTGGGGCCGGCAGGGCAGCGCTACGCCGACCCACTGTTTGCCTCTGCGGCCGCATACTTCGTGTTCTCACGCTTTGGCGGCGGTCTCGGCACCACGGTCTATGCGGGCACCCGCATCTTCGCAACGGACCCGTATTCGCCCGGCACGCCCTACGCCGAGACGGCGCTCGCATCGACGGGCGGGAAGCGTCGTATCGTGACCGGTGCGAGCGAAGATCTTCGGACGCTCTTCGTCTACGACGAGGCGCAGTCCAAGAGCCTGGCGGTGAGCCTGGGCGTCACCGGAGCTGTGACGTCCACTGCGGATCTGGGCCCCGCGCGCGATCTTCAGGCATCGGGGGACTGCAAGGCGTTCTATTTCACCGCCGGGTCGCCCGGCGATCTGCGTCGCAGCCCCTAAGGGAACCAAACGCCATGCCTCATCGGGGAGAACCTGCGAACTCAGTGCTTGAGCGGCTGCGGCAAGCGTTTGCCGAGCAGCCCACCTCCGTGGTGGCCACCGATGGTGACGGCACCTTGTGGTCCGGGGACATCGGCGAAGACTACCTGTTTGGCATGATCGCCCAGCGGGCCATCGGCGAGGCGGCAGTTCCGGCGCTCCGGGACTTCGCTCTTGCCTGTGGGCTCGATACGCGCGGCCCGCCGCACGAACTGGCCCAACGCTTGTACGACGCGTACGCACGACACGAAGCCCCGGAAGATCGTATTTGCGAAATGATCGCGTGGCTAGCTGCCGGAGCGACCCACGAGGAGGTGTACGCGTTCTGCGATGCGTTGCTGCGTTCTCGGGGGCTGCTGGGGCGGCTGCACCCCGAGATGCAAGAGGTGCTGGGCCTGTGCACCGAGCTTGGGGTCCCCGTGTATTTGGTGAGCGCCTCACCTCTGCACGTGGTTACGTCGGCCGCGCGGCTCCTGGGCATTCCCGAGGCGCGGGTCATCGCTGTGGAGCCCGCGGCTGAGCATGGACGTGTCGTCGCCGACGTGCGGCGCCCTATCCCCTACGACAAGGGCAAGGCTCACCTTTTGGGGCTTCGCACCTCTGGGGCCCCGGTACTTGCGGCATTTGGCGACAACGCGTTCGACGTGCCCATGTTGGCCATGGCCCAGATGCCGTTTGCAGTGCGCCCCAAAGAGCGACTCTTGGCGCGTGCCGCCGAGGTGCCCGGGCTCCGGCAAATCCTTCCCCGCTAAATTCTCCGAGCATGATCTTCGATCAAGCTCAGCGATTTAGCTTCCTTTGTTATCGGAGGACGCTGTCCTCCGCCCCAGAGGCATTGCCGCTGGGGCCCCACCTCCTGCATTTGGGTCCCAAGCCCA
>JBIKNA010000523.1:0-4892 GCA_044358965.1 Polyangiaceae bacterium | reverse complement strand
GTCGGCATGCCGCGATAGCGACCGATATCGTCGCTGCGGTCCCACGCGTCGACGAGCCGCACAGACGCCGGAAGCGTGGCCACCGGGGCCGCCGTGACGAAGCGCGGTGAAGCGAGCGTCACCGTGGCGAACACCGTACCGAGCACAATGACGCGAAGGAGTGCGCGTGTAGTCATCTTCGTTTGCTCCGGCGGTTGCTCGCCGCGAGTGTGCGTCCACGAGTTTCCGCAACTTGTCGTCCGAATGCAGCCGTATGTCTGCACGCATCGTGCCCGGCGGCGCCACAAGAGGACATGGCTCCGCCGGCCACGTTCAAGTTGCCGCAGACCACCACAATGATGCCGGGACTCGTTCAGATTGAAGTGAGGTTGCTGGCGCCCACTTTCAATCGCCGCGCCGTTCTTCATGACGACGATGGCATCGAGGATGCATTGGGCGGAGCTACCGAACCAAGGGATCGATAATGACTGAGCACTCGAATGGAAATCACGCTGTCGTCATCGGTAGCGGGTTCGGTGGTCTGGCCGCCGCGGTAAGACTTGGGGCGCGCGGTTGGAGGGTCACCGTACTGGAACGGCACGACCAGCCTGGTGGCCGCGCCCGGGTGTTCCGAGAGGAGTATGCCAAGGGCGGCGAGTTCGTCTTTGACGCCGGGCCCACGGTCATCACCGCGCCCATCCTGTTCGAACAGCTCTGGGCACTGTGCGGCAAGGAGATGAGCGCCGAGATCGACCTGCGTCCCGTCGACCCCTTCTATCGTATCCACTTCCACGACGGCTCGAGCTTCGACTACAGCGGCGATCCCGCGCGCATGCGTGCGCAGATCGCCCAACTCTCGCCGGCGGACCTAGATGGCTACGAGCGCTTCGTGGCCATGAGCCAAGACATCTTCACGGTTGGCTTCGAGCAACTCGCACATGTGCCCTTTGGCTCTTGGCGCGACATGGCACGTGTGATCCCAGCCATGATGAAGCTCGAAAGCTACCGAACGGTCTACGGCCTCGTGTCCAAGTTCATCGACAACGAGAAGCTGCGCCAGGTGCTGTCGTTTCATCCGCTTTTGGTGGGCGGCAATCCGTTCACGACCACATCCATTTACAGCCTCATCCCCTATCTCGAGCGAAAGTGGGGCGTTCACTTCCCCATCGGAGGAACCAGCTCCCTGGTCCGTGGGCTCGTCAAGCTCATGGAGGGCCAAGGTGGCCACATCGAGTACGGCTCCACGGTCGAAGAGATCCTCGTCGAGGGGAGACGGGTGCGGGGCGTACGCCTCGAGGGCGGCCGAGAGATCGCAGCAGACATCGTCGTTTCGAACGCGGACTCGGCGTACACGTACCGCAGGCTGTTGCCGCCACGCCATCGGCGCCGGTGGACGGACAAGAAGCTGGCTCGTGCGCGCTACTCCATGAGCCTGTTCGTCTGGTACTTCGGCACCGACCGCACGTACTCGGATGTTGCGCACCACACCATTTTGCTTGGCCCACGCTACCGAGAGCTGCTCGAAGACATCTTCGACCGTCGGCTCCTGGCCAGTGACTTCAGCTTGTACTTGCATCGTCCCACGGCCACGGATGCCGCGCTCGCGCCGCCAGGGTGCGAGTCGTTCTATGTGCTCTCGCCGGTGCCACATCTCGACGCCAAGGTCGATTGGGGCAAACGCTCCGAGGCCTATCGTGCATCCATCGCCAGCTACCTCGAGACCACGGTCTTGCCGGGGTTGGGGGCGCACGTGGTTGCATCCAGGGTCATGAACCCGCAGCATTTTCACGACGAACTCCTGAGTGAGCGGGGGGCGGCTTTCGGGCTCGAGCCCGTGCTCACACAGAGCGCCTACTTCCGGCCGCACAATCGGAGTGAAGAGGTGGACGGGTTGTTTCTTGTCGGGGCGGGCACACACCCCGGCGCTGGTGTCCCCGGCGTACTGTCGTCGGCACGCGTGCTCGACGGCTTGATACCCGATGCAGCCTGACGAACTTGCGGACCATGCGACTTGCCGGGCGCTCATGCACGCGGGCTCCAAGACGTTTGCGGCGGCGACACGTTTTCTTCCAGGACGCTTGCACCTTTCGACCATCGCCATTTACGCGTTCTGCCGCATAGCCGACGACGCCATCGACCAGGGGCACGCTCCCACGGACCAGACCCTGCAGCACCTGCGCGGCATCTTGCAACGTGCGTACGCCGGCACGCCCAGGCACACGAACGACACCGAGAGCGCTGTAGAACGGGCTCTGTCTCGCGTCCTACGGGTGCAGCGCATTCCAGCGACGCTCTTCGACGCGCTCATCGAAGGGTTCGTCTGGGACGCCCGCCATCGACGCTACGAGACCTTGGACGAACTCTATGCGTACGCGGCCCGGGTGGCCGGAACCGTAGGGGCCATGATGACGGTGATCATGGGCGTGCACGCGCCCGGGGTTCTTGCACGCGCATGCGATCTGGGCGTGGCCATGCAGCTCACCAACATCGCGCGCGATGTGGGCGAAGACGCCCGGAACGGGCGCATCTACTTGCCCCTTGCGTGGTTGCGCGAGGAGGGAATCGACCCGGACGCCTGGCTGCAACACCCCATGCCCACCGCTGCCGTTCGTCGCGTGGTCGCCCGATTGCTTGCGCACGCTGAGCCCCTCTACTGCCGCGGGGACCTGGGCATCACGAGTTTGCCCTCGGACTGCCGTGTGGCCATTCGCGCGGCTCGACTTGTGTATGCCGAGATCGGCGCGCAGGTACGCCGGTCGCACTATGACTCGGTGACCACGCGCGCGGTGGTGCCGCGCTGGCGAAAGGTCTGGCTGCTCGCTCGGGCTCTCGGGGCCCGTTTCTGGCGAACGCCGCGTCCGGATGGTCCAAACGGATTGCTCGCGCGCGCGCCACCGTTGGACCCTGCGCGGTTTCTGATCGCGGCTTGCGACGAGGCGACGCCGTGACCTCCTGCGACACTTTGGCACGGGTGCGCGCCGCTGGCGGGCCAGAACTCGTCGAGCGGCTCGAGCATCTCGACCGCGTCCGTACGGCCCGGATCACTTCGCCAGCTTTGGGCGAGCACCCGGGAGCTGTGCGGCCTCCGGAGCGAGGCGACGCCCTCGATGCAGACGTGATCATCGCTGGAGGCGGACTTTGGTTGCTCCTCGCACCGCTGCTTGTTGCGAGCGGCCTCTCGGTCATCGTCGTGGAGCGCGCACGCGCCGGAGCGGTACACCGCGAGTGGAACGCAAGTCGCCCGGAGCTAGAAGCCCTTGTGCGCGTGGGCTTACTCACGCACGTCGAGCTCGAGGCCATGATCGTTGCTCACTACCGCGAGGGCACGTGCCGCTTCGCGGGCGGCGGCACGTATCCGGTACGGGGGGTGCTCGACCACGCCGTGAACGCGGGCTTGCTCTTGGAGCACGCGCGTCGCCTCGGCCAGACGCGTGGTGTGGTTTTTGCGGACTATTCTACCGTCGAAGCCGAGTCCGCAAGCGAGCACGGCGTGCGCGTGCGCATACGCGACGCATCCGGCGCCGAGAGAGAGCTCGCAGCGGCGGTCCTCGTGGACGCCCGCGGCGTGTGCAGTCCGTACTCTTCGGCCGATCTGGTCTGTCCAACAGTGGGTGGGGTACTTGGCGGCCTGGCGCAAGGCTCCGCCGAGGATCCATCCTGCATCGACCCCAACGTGGGGGAGATCTTGGCCACCATCGACGATGTCTCTGCTGGCCGGCAACACGTATGGGAGGCGTTCCCCGGTCGCACTGGCGAGACCACGGTCTACTTGTTCCACTACGCAAACGCCCGCGAGGTGTCGCCTCTGATGGATTTGTACGCGCGCTTCTTCGCCGAGCTGCCGCGCTACAAGCGGGGCGACGCGCGGCTCTTGCGGCCCACCTTCGGCTTCATCCCCGGATGGTCGCGCTTGGTGCCCGCGCCGAAGGCGCCGCACTCACGAATCGTTCTTGTAGGTGATGCCGCGGCCAGGCAATCACCGCTAACGTACTGTGGGTTCGGTGCCACGCTTCGCTCGCTCGGGCGCGCCGCAGACACAGTCCAAGGGTTGGTCGCGGGTCGACCTGCGCCCGCCTGTGCCGTAGACGACGCAAAGGTACACGGGCTGACGGGCGCGCTGGCTTCGGTGATGGCGACGCGCGCGCTTCGCGGCGCCGCGCTGAACGCCTTGCTCGACGCCGCATTCCACACGCTATGGTCCATGGGCAACGAGCCCTACGCTCGACTGTTGCGCGATGAGATGTCGCCGCGGGAGGTCGCCACCTTCTTGCGCCGCACGGCGGTACGACATCCGTCGGTGTGGCGAACCGTCTTGCGGATCATGCCTCCGGCAAGTCTGGGCCTTTGGGGGCTCCGCGCGGCATCGGCGCTGTGGAGCGACCATGTTTCCTAGAGCGTCGCAGCCAGCGTGCAAGCTCGCCCGGCCCAAAGAACAACCCATATGGGGGCCCCGACGGTATGCGCGCATGATGTACCGCATGCGCGCGAACGACGCGCTGAAGGTATGGCATGCGCAAGAGCAGGCCCACGCGCAGACGTCCGTGAACCAGTCCGTCGTGCACCATAAAGTACGCAAGGCCGAACAAGCTCATTCCGAGCCCCACGCCGAACGCCAATTCGCGCGTGACCGTGGGGCGCGAGGCGGCCCCCCACAGCAACAGCGCAATGGCCAGAGGCGCGTGCAAAAAGCTGAGCACGTCGTTGGCCTCGAGGCGGCCGCGGCTCGGCGCATGATGCGATCGATGCACCCTCCACAGCCACGTGTGCCAAATGCGCCTATGCAAGACCGCGGCCCAAAAGTCCATGAGCAGCGCGGTAGCCGCGGCGATGGGCAGCCACACGAGCGCGTTGCGCAGCGGACCATCAACCATGGCGCGCACCATGATTGAAGCGAGGCCGTCGTCGCTCTTTGC
>JBIKNA010000387.1:0-7252 GCA_044358965.1 Polyangiaceae bacterium | reverse complement strand
CGGAGCCGGGCCCGCATCCGCCGCAGCGTCCAGCTCGAACACCACGAGCACCGCGTGCACAGCGACAACTTCGCCGATGGCGCCGCTTGTTGCGACGATGCGCCCGGCGCGCGGCGACGTGATGGTCACCGTTGCCTTGTCGGTCATGACCTCGACCATGGGCGCGTCTTCTTTGATCACGTCGCCGGCCTTGATGTGCCACGCAACGATCTCACCCTCGGTGACGCCCTCGCCGATGTCCGGAAGCTTGAATTCCCAACGCGCCATGTCGTTCTTTCCTTCTCTTCCTTGTCAGAACTGCGACGTCTTCACGATTTCCGGAAGGATCCGGTGCGCGAGCGGCAGGTATTCCATTTCCAGGGTGTACGGGAACGGCGTATCGAAGCCGGTCACACGCACCGGGGGAGCCTCGAGGTGCATCATGGCGCGCTCGGCCACCAGCGAGACGAGCTCTGCGCCGAAGCCGCAGGTTCGCGGCGCCTCGTGCACCACCACCAAACGACCCGTGCGCTTGACGCTGTCGACGAGCGCATCGATGTCGAGGGGCCATAACGTGCGAAGGTCGAGGACATCGCATTCGATGCCGTGCTCCGCAGCCGCGCGGTCTGCAGCCGCGAGCGCCTCGTAGAGCATGGCGCCCCAGGCCACCACGGTGACAGCCCCTTCGGTCTTGGCCGCGCGCCGGACAAGGTCCGCCTTGCCAAGGGGAACCTCGTAGTCGCCCTCGGGCACATCACCTTTGGCGGCGCGGTACACGCGCTTGGGCTCGAAGAACAAGACTGGGTCTGGGTCGCGCAGAGCCGCCAGTAGAAGGCCTTTGGCGTCGTACGCGTTGGACGGGCACACGACCTTGAGGCCCGGCACGTGGATGAAAAGGCTCTCCGGGGACTGCGAGTGGTACAGGCCTCCGCGAATGCCGCCGCCGACAGGGGTTCGCACCACCATGTTGGCCGTGTACTCGCCTCCGGAGCGCCAACGAAACTTGGCGAGCTCGCTCACGATCTGGTCGTAGCCAGGGAAGATGAAGTCTGCGAACTGGATCTCTGGGACAGGCCTCAGGCCATACAGCGCCATGCCAATCGCGCAGCCGATGATGCCCCCCTCGGACAATGGCGTGTCGATGACCCGATCGTCGCCGAACTCTTCGTAGAGGCCTTGGGTGACGCGGAACACGCCTCCCACCTTGCCAACGTCCTCGCCGAGCACCACGACGCGCGGGTCTTTGCGCATCTCGATGCGGAGCGCGTCGTTGATCGCTTGGACCATGTTCATCTGTGCCATGGGGATTCCTTAGCGTGCGGGAGCGGCGAACACGTCGTCGGTGAAGGGAGCATGGGCGTTGGGCAAGGCACGCACCTTGGCAAGTGCGAGCGAAACGGCCGCTTCGGCGCGCTTGCGTGCGTCGCCCAAGGCGGCGTCGAGGGCGCCCTGGCTATCTTTGGCCAACCGGGCAATGGGACAAGCAGCAGCGTCGTCTTCGAGGCGCTTGGTAACGAGCTCGACCAGCGTCGGACCATCGCCATCGCGGGCGCGACGCACGGCGGAAGAGACCGCATCGAACACCGCGAAGACATCGTTGCCGTCGGCGCGGACCTGCGGCATGCCATAGGCGACGGCTTTGTCGGCGAGCTCTTTGGAGAGGGTTTGCCGGTCTACGGGCAAGGAGCGAGCAAAACCATTGTTGCGGCAAACGAACACCACGCGCGCGCCGAAGACCGCAGCGAAGTTGAGCCCGTTGTGAAAGTCCGCCGTGCTTGTGGCGCCATCACCAAAGAACGCGAGCGCGATCGCGCTGTCACCTTGGGTGCGCGCGGCCCATGCGAAGCCCGCAGCGTGCGCCAGGTGTGCTCCGGCGATACCACTTGCGGCGTTCCACTTGACCGTGGGCGCGACAAGGTGCCCGGGGGCCTGGCGCCCTTTGGCCGGATCGCCCTCTTTGCCGAACAACTGACAAAGGAGAGCCTCCATGTCGAGCCCGCGGCTGAAGGCGCCGATGCACTCGCGCGGCGTCGCAAACACCGTGTCGGCAGCTGAAAGCGAGAGCAGCGAGCCCAGCACCGCGGCCTCTTCGCCCTGCAGCGAGGCATAAAAAGGTAGCTCGCCGTCCCGCTGACAAGCGACAAGGTGCTCGTCGAGCACTCTCAAGGTGACGAGCGACGAAAGCACATCGCCGTCTTGCGGACGCTCGCTGGAAACCGAGGGCGCGTGATCGGTCTTCGCCATGGGGAGGAGCTGCGCACCTTAGCCCAGAACGCGCCCCCCCACGCAAGGCCGAAATTCAGCAACATATCGAATATTTGCGAATCATCCACGGACCCATGCAGCGCGGCCTGGGGCAAACACGCGGGTCTCGCCGTTTGCCGGGAAAAAAGGACTTCGACCGATCAGGTCGCCCTAAGCATGGCCTAACGGCTCGAAGTCTGTGTATGCTCAGGGTATGGCGCGCCGCGCCTTTCTACCCACAATCCCTCCGCCCCCCGGAGGCCCGCCTTCGCAGCCGCCGCCGTCGCGCAGCGTGCCGCCGCCGTCGCGTAGCGTCCCGCCACCGTCGCGCAGCGCGCCGCCGCCGCCACGTAGCGTGCCGCCGCCGCCGGGGCTTCCATCGGATGCGCGCATCAGCGTTCCGCCGACCGGTGACGGCGGTGTGCCCAGCGCCATGGTCGCGCAGCTACTCGATCGCTTGGCCGCCGCCGACGATTCAGCCTTCGTGGCCTCGTGGATCGACTCGGTACTCGGAACCCGCAGCCGGCTGGAGCCCACCCTGGCCGTTCGCTTGCTTCGCGCCTACCGCGAGATCGGACGCGTGGACCGCGCGCGAGAGATCGCCGCATCCCTGCCCTCCTCGCCGTCGACATGGAACGTGCTCGACACGGCACGCTTGGCCATCGAGCGCTCCCTTCTGTGGACCTTCGATGGTCGCGCCGAGCACGCCGAGGCCGAGCTCCGTCAAGCCTCCCGGGCACTGGCGTCGGCCCCCCGGGGCACCGGGCTCCGTGAACAGCTCGATCTACACCTGGCCTCGGCGCAGCTCGAACTCAAGATGCACCGCGTGCCCCAAGCCCAGGCGGCGCTACGCCTGGCCGAGCACGTATCCGAGCGCCTCGAAGACGGCGCTTGGCGCATCCCCGTGTCCATGTTGCTGGGTCACCTGGCCATGCGCCTCGCAGACCCAAAGACCGCCGCCAAACACTACGCCGCGGCCCACGCACGAGCACCGCAACGCGGCCTCGCGGCCATGCGCGCCCAGGGCAACCTGGCCATCGCCCTTGGCTCCACGGGCAAGTTCGACGACGCCCGCACGCACGCCCAGGCGGCATCCAGCATCGCCGGTGAGATCGCCGCGGGCTGGCGTCACGCCGATGCCTACGACGTCCTGGCCATTGTCGAGATCGCAGCGGACCGTCCTGCGGCGGCGCTGGCCGCCCTGGACGATGCCGTGGCCGCCCTCGGCGAGTTCGAGCAGCCAACGCTGCGCTACCAGCTCGCGGGGCACCGCACTTGGGTGCTTGCGTTGCTGGGGCGGGTGCCCGCGGCCAAACAATGGCTCGCCAAGGCCGATCGCTTCCGCGCCGAGTTGGGCACCGCAGACGCCATCGACGACCAAGACCTCATCGCCACCCGGTCCCGGGTGTTCGAGGCTGCGGGGCAGTACCGCGAAGCCATCGACACCGCGGCGCCCTACGCCGACAAGCTTCCCGACGCCTTTGTCACCGGAAGCCTGAACCTCGTGATCGCGCGTTCGGCGCTGGCCTTGGGCGAAATGGATACGGCGCGAGTCGCCACCGAGCGCGCCGCCCTCAGCGGCGACAAACACGGTTGGATCTTCCCCGAGCGGTCTGCGTCGAGCGCCCTCTGGGAGCTCGCGCTCAGGTCTGGGGACAGCCGGGTGGTTCGTTACGCCGAGCGAATGATCGCGTACGTGACAACAGGCACGCCGCCGCCCAGCTTGCCGCCGCCCCCCAAGATGCCCTTGGCCACCATTCCGCCGCTGGCCTATCACCTGCCAGTCGAGGTCGATAGCGATCCCGTCATCGAGTCTTTCGGTGACGGCGATGCGCTCATCTACGTGACCACCCCGGCAGGTGTCTCCCGCGTCAAGCTCAGCGAGGTCAAGCTCGCCACCATCGACGCGGCACTCGTCGTCGACACCATCACCCATGCGCTCAGGGTCAACGAGCGGGAGATTTCGCTCGAGCGGCGCCGTGCCCTCGAGCCGCTCGTGGTGCAGCTGCTGCGCCGGGCGCGCGAAGGCCTCTCCGCCGAAGAGATCCTCCGCGCCGCCGGGGGTCCGGGCCCCGAGTCCGCCGACGCCGAGCACCGTGTGCGCGTGCTCATCTCCCGCGTCCGTGATCTGCTGGGCGATCCAGCTGCCATCGAACGCGTCCGCGACGCCGGTGAGCACGGCAAGACCCGCTACCGGCTTTCGCCGGCGGTGCGTTTCGCGCTCATCGAGCCGCTCAGCGCATCAACCTGACAGCATCAGCCTGACAGCGACACCGGCGCCTCGGGGGCTCGCAGCTCTTTGCGCGCGGCCAGATAGAGCCAGGGCAACGCGACGGCGATCACCGCAAACGCTGCCCAGAGCACGCCCTTGGCGGGCGTGGGCTCGCGGCCCTGGAGCGCGAGTGGCACCACGGCGACGGCAAAGTAGGCCATGCGCGACAGCCAGGCCGCCACCGACGAGCGCCCGGCCACCGCCAACAAGGACATGCTCAGCGCGAGCAAGCTGCTCGACAGCGCATGCCTTGGGTCGGCACGCAGCAGCACAAACAACATGGTCAGGCTCACCACGGGCGCGAAGCCCAAGAACCGCCGACGCAGTTGCGTGAGCAAGATGCCTCGAAAGAACAGCTCTTCGACGGCGGGCAACACGAACAGCAACACCAGCACCAACGCGGCGCGTTTGCCCCCGGTCGACACGTCCGTCAGCTTCTCCATGGCCTCGATTTCCCGCGAGCTGCTTGGGAATCGCCCGGTCAGGGGCTTGTCGATGAGATCCGACACACAGTAGATGGCCGGGCCAAGCACAAGGCCCAGTCCCAACACCAAGGGGTTCGGAGCCCGCAGCCCCATGGCAGCGCGAATGCTCGCCTCGGGGTCGTGCACGCGCAAGATGAAGAACAGCGCGAGGCCGTACGCGGCGCCTTCGGCGGCCCCCAAGGTCACGATGTCGCTTGCGGCACCCGGCCGCGCGGACTCGGCCATGCTCATGAGCATGACGCTCAGGATCTGGGCTCCGAAGGTCCAGAGCCCTGCGGTGAAAGGAGTGAGTGGCCGCACCCGGGGTTCGTCGTCGTCGTTCATCGGTCTACAAGATGGGCGAGTACACCGCGTTTAACGACGGTGTCACGCGTCAGCTTGGGATCCGTCTCGGTGTGATCGAGCGTGTAGTGGAGCCCTCGGCTCTCGTTGCGCGCCGAGGCACACTCCACGATGAGCGCTGCCACGGTGGCGATGTTGCGTAGCTCGAGCAAGTCTCGGGTCACCAGATACTTCCAGTAGTACTCGGAGATCTCTTCTTGCAGCAGTGCGATGCGGCGCGCGGCCCGACGGAGCCGCTTGTGCGACCGCACGATGCCCACGTAGTTCCACATCAGACGGCGAAGCTCGTCCCAGTCGTGGGAGATGAGCACGGCCTCTTCGCTGTCGCCGGCTTGACCCGAATCCCAATCGGGCACTTGTGGCGCGTGCGCCGAGGGGTCTGGCGCCGGCAGGGCCAGCGCCGCCCGGTGACCAAACACGACGCCTTCGAGCAACGAGTTGGAGGCGAGCCGGTTGGCGCCATGCAAGCCAGTGTGTGCGCACTCACCAATGGCCCAGAGGCCAGGGATTGTCGTGCGGCCGTCGAGGTCCGTGGTGACACCGCCGCAAGAGAAGTGGGCCGCGGGCACCACCGGGATGGGCTGCTTGACGAGGTCGAAGCCCCATCGCAGGCACTCGGCGTAGATGCCAGGGAAATGCTCCTTGATGAACGCCTCGGGCTTGTGCGTGATGTCGAGCAACACGTGTTCGGCGCCGGTACGCTTCATCTCGTGGTCGATGGCCCGCGCCACGACGTCGCGCGGAGCGAGCTCTTTGCGCGCATCGTAGCGCTCCATGAAGGGCACACCTTCGGTGGTGCGCAAGATGGCTCCCTCGCCGCGAAGCGCCTCGCTGATGAGGAAGTTCTTGGCCTGCGGGTGAAACAGGCACGTCGGGTGGAACTGGTAGAATTCCATGTTGGCGATCTCGGCCCCGGCCCGATAGGCCATGGCAAGACCGTCTCCCGTCGCGACGTCGGGGTTGGTGGTGTACAGGTAGACCTTGCCGGCCCCACCGGTGGCCAACACCGTCTGCGCGGCGAGCACCGTGAGCACCTTGCCGCTGCCTACGTCGAGCACGTAGGCTCCGACGCAGACCTCGGGGCCGCCGTATTTGGCGAGGGTGATCAGGTCCACGGCCATGTGCTCTTCGAGCACGGTGATGCGAGGGTTGGCCCGCACGGCCTCGACGAGAGCGCGGCCAATCTCTTTGCCCGTGGCGTCCCGAACGTGGGCCACGCGCCGGGCGCTGTGGCCCCCTTCGAGATGAAGGTCGAGCCCAGGTCCGGTGCTCGACGCGTCGAAGCGGGCCCCCCAGGCCTCGAGGGCATGAAGCCGATCCGGGCCCTCGCGCACACAAATCTCGACGGCCTTGCGATGGCAGAGACCTGCGCCCGCCACCAACGTGTCGTTGATGTGGGCTTCGAAGGTGTCGCCCTCGGCCAGCACCGCAGCGATGCCCCCCTGGGCCCAGCGGGTGTTGGAGTCCGTGGCCTCGCGTTTGGTGACGACGACGACATGCCCCTTTTCGGAAGCTTCGAGCGCCAGCGACAAGCCAGCGATGCCGCTGCCGATCACGAGGTAGTCCGTACGAAGTGCCATGCGTTCCTTGCGCGGGCAGCTTAGCGCCAAACGCCAGAAAAGCGCGCCTGGAACCAACCCCTCGCGCGCTGGGCGGCAGATTCGCGCCGCAGAAAAGAAGAAGTCTGCGCCGCCCGTTGACAGTCGCCGTGGCCTCCCCCATGATTTGCCCGCCGCGCGCACTGTTGGCCGCCCAACATTTCGCACAAGCGCTCAAAATCACACAGCTTTTTGCCGATAGCGAACCCGCCTTCAAGGAGTCTTCCGTCGTGAAAATTTTGGTTCCCCTCAAGCGTGTCGCAGACCCGGACAACGCGACCAAGGTCAAGGTCAACAACGGCAAGCTCGAGACCACGGGCCTTGAGTGGAAG
>JBIKNA010000386.1:0-7253 GCA_044358965.1 Polyangiaceae bacterium | reverse complement strand
CACCGGGCGCTGTGACTTTCCGCGCGGCTCGGCGGACGAGCTCTACACCTCGGTGCACGACAAGCTCTACGTACTGCCCGACAAGACCCGGGTCTTCGTGGGGCACGACTACCAGCCGGGTGGCCGGGCGCTCCGCTACGAGACCAGCATTGGTGCATCGAAAGAGAGCAACATCCAGCTGCGCGCAAGCACCGGTCGCGCCGAGTTCGTCGAGCGACGAACCGGCCGAGACCAAACGCTCGCAGCGCCGAGGCTGCTGTACCCCAGCGTGCAGGTGAACATCGACGCCGGGCACCTGCCCGACGAGGCAAGCAATGGCATCCGGTACCTTCGCGTTCCGATCAACCTTCGGGGCAAGACCGAGCGCGACGGGCGGCCTCGTTCATGACCTGCCACTCCCCGGGCCAGCACCATCGTTCCGCATCGAACCAAACCCAAGGACACATGACCCCCATGACCACTACCATCGTCTCCCTGGCCAAGAGCAGCGCGGCCGGCATTCTCGAGGCCACCGTGCAAGATGTCGCTTCGGTACGAACGCACACACGCCTGGTCGACGTGCGGGAGCCCGATGAGTTCGTCGGCGAGCTCGGGCACATCCCCGGCGCCGAACTGGTCCCCCTGGCAACCGTCGAAGCTGCTGCCGCGGCCTGGGACAAGAACCAGGAGATTGTCTTGGTGTGTCGCTCGGGTGGTCGTTCCGGGCGCGCAACAGCGAGCCTCAAGAACTTGGGGTTCACCAAGGTCGTCAACATGACGGGGGGCATGCTGGCGTACAACGAGGCCAAGCTCCCCACGGAGAAGTAAGTGCTCTACGTCGGTGTTGTCTTGGCCCTGTTCATCGGCGTGCTGCTTGGCATGCTCGGCGGCGGAGGAGCCATCCTGACGCTCCCCATGCTGGTGTACGTTCTCGGGCTCGAAGCCAAGAGCGCCATTGCCACCTCGCTGGTGGTGGTGGGCACCACGAGCTTGGTGGGCATGCTCGTTCATGCCCGGGCTGGTGCCGTACGCTGGGGCGTAGGCGGGCTCTTCGGCGTTGCCGCCATGGCGGGGGCCTACGCCGGTGGCAGGGTTGCGGCGTTCATCCCGGCCACGGTGTTGCTCGTGCTGTTTGGTGTGGTCATGGTCAGCACCTCCATCATGATGCTCCGCGGCCGAAGCGACGAAAGCGCTTCGGGGCGACCGATGCATGTGCCCATGGTGCTGGCGCTGGGCGCGGCCGTTGGCGGGCTATCGGGGCTGGTGGGGGCCGGAGGGGGCTTCCTCATCGTGCCGGCGCTGGTGCTCTTTGGCGGCCTCCCCATGCGACAAGCCATCGGCACATCGCTCCTGGTCATCGGCATGCAGTCTTTTGCGGGCTTCTTGGGGCATGTGTCCCATGCGCACCTCGACCTGGGTCTGGTTGGGACGGTCACTCTCGCCTCCGTTGTGGGCAGCCTTGTTGGCGCCACGCTGGGCAAGAAGGTCCCCACAGATTTGCTGCGGCAGGGGTTCGCCTGGCTGGTTGTCGCCATGGGGCTCTTTCTCTTTTTCAAACAACTGCCACTATGGATGGCATCCGGCATCGCCGTGCTGGTGCTCTCCGTCATCGCCGTGGTAACCCGCCGCGCGTCTGCTGCGCGATCCATCCGCCCCAGCCCCCTCCAACAATGAACGTTCAAGACTTCACCCCCGTGCCCGCGCTCATCGGTGGCGCCCTCATCGGTTTGTCCGCCTCGTTGTTGCTCTTGTCCCACGGCAAGGTTGCTGGCATCAGCGGCATCTTCGGAGCGCTGCTTCGGGTTGGCACCACCGACCGCAGCTTCCGCGCCTCGTTTCTGTTGGGCTTGTTGGGCACGGGGCTCGTGCTCGGGCGCCTTCTGCCCGGGGCCTTCGTGTCGAGTTTCGTTCCGGGGCTCCCCCTGGCACTGCTCGCGGGTGTGGTCGTAGGCGTGGGTACTCAACTCGGCAGCGGCTGCACCAGTGGTCACGGGGTCTGCGGCATCAGCCGGCTGTCCGTGAGGTCTCTGCTGGCCACGGGAACCTTCATGGCCACGGGCTTCGCCACAGTGTTCATCCTGCGCCACGTCCTGCGCCTCGGGGGTACGCCGTGAAGGGGCACGCGGTAGCAGGGCACCTCTTCGCGGCGCTTTCTGGAGCGCTCTTCGCCGTTGGCCTTGCCATCTCCGGCATGACGCGTCCGGCCAAGGTCATCGGTTTCCTCGACCTCGGGGGCGCGTGGGACCCAAGCCTCGCCTTCGTGATGGTGGGTGCCATCGGCGTGCACTTTGTGGCCTTGCGCCTCATCACCCGGCGCGTCCGGCCCCTCTTCGACCAACGCTTTCACATCCCCACACGCAAAGACATCGATACGCGCCTTCTTGCGGGCGCCGCCTTGTTCGGCGTGGGCTGGGGGCTCGGTGGGTTTTGTCCCGGACCAGGGCTTGTGAGCGCTGCGGCGGGGTCCGTGCCAGCCGTCGTGTTCGTGCTGGGCATGACCATTGGCATGTTCGCCGAACAAGTCTTCTCGCGATTGCGCAGCCCAAGTGCAGGCCCCGACAGCGCCTCCGGAGCCAGGTAGCCTGGGGGTGACGCTTTACGACGACGCCGTTGCGGCCTTGCTGCTGGCCCCGGAACCCCCTCGGGGCCAGGTGGTCTATTCGCTCTTGCTCGCTCCGTCGTTTCACCCGGAACTCGCCCTGCATCTTGGTGATCTCGAGCGAACAGAGCAGCCGTGCTCTTTGGGGGTCCGGGTCGCCGACGCCTCCATTTTCGGGTACGTCCACGCTGTCGAACGCATGAGTCCGCAAGTGCTACGCGCCCTGACGCCTCCTTCCGTATTGCACCAGGACCTGACGCTCGACCTCGGTCAAACGAGCAAGCTAAAGGACCTCGTCGAGGCTGTCGTGCCTCCGGTGCCTGGTCCTCCTGGGCGTGACGGCATGCAGCTCACGCTTGTCGGGCGCGGTTCGCATGCAGTCCGTCACACGCTCTCCACGGCCGAGTTCGACCCGAAGCTTCCGGGCCATGCACCCATGATGGCGCTCGCGATCGGCCTCATCGACACGGCGCGCGCCCACTGCACCGACGAACCCATTGCTCGCAGTTTGTTGGTGGCCCGCAGCTACCTTGCCGACGTCTACGGACTTCGGTAGGCCGCAGGCCGACGCGCCTACAGGCCGAACTTGGACTTGAGGTTGGTCTCCACGGCGGTGCGCTGACCTGCGGTCAGGGCCGAAGAGAAGGCACGAATCTCGGCGATGAAACCGCCCATGGATTCGCCGACGACCTGCGCGTTTCCGATGGTGATGGGCACGTTCTGGCCGCCCAGCAGTGTGTCTCCGTTGTGCGTCGTGACGGGGCCACCAACGTAATAGAAGGTCGACGTGCTGCCTTGGCGCATGGCCGTGACGATCCTCCAACTGTTCAGCGTGATGGGTTGCAACGGCGCGCCGTTGTTGTTCTGAATGTGGAAGTTCAGGTTGCCGTTGCCTCCACAGCAGTCCGACTTGCGGATGGAGAAGTAGGTGTCGTGGGCCTGGTTGATGAGCGAACCCCAGTTCATCGGCGAGATCATGTTGAACACGACGAAGATGGTCATGTCCGAGCTGGTGGGCACCGGAGCCGTGGCCATGCGCACCGTTGCGCCGTTGAACAAGATGGCCGGGTTGCCGTTGGGACCGCCCGCGCCGTTCCACACCGGAGCCGTTGCGCCCTGGTTGGCGTGGCGGTTGAGACCGCTCTTGTCGCGCCACTGGGACACGTTGTTGCCGGCGTCTTTGGTGATGGTGGTCGGGTCCGTGGCGTCGAGCCAAAGGAACGTGGGCTGCGGCACGGCGATGCACACGCCGCCAGCGCACACCGGGGTTCCACCCGAGCACACCACGCCACACCCGCCGCAGTTGTTGTTGTCGGTGAGCCGGTTGACCTCGCAGCCGTCGGCCACTGTGCCGTTGCAGTTGAGGAAGTCTGGCGCGCAGCTTGCGATACCGCAGGCCGAGTTGGCGCAGAAGTTGGTGGCGTTGGGCACCGCAGGGCAGGGGGCGCAGCCGTTGCAGTGGCCCGGGTCGAAGCGCGGGTCGACGCAAGAGCCGCTGCAAGCGATGAGCGGTGCTTGGCAGCTGGCCTGGCACACACCCGCGGTGCACACCTTGCCTGCGCCACATACGGCGCCGGGGCTGCCGTTGCCGCCCGCGCCGCAGGCGCCGGTGGCGCCGCAGTTCGCGGCGCTGGTGGTGGGGTCCACACAAATGCCACCGCAGTTGATCTGCCCACCCGGGCAAGAGACCTGGCACGTGCCGCCGGAGCACACGTTGCCAACGGCGCAGGCTGTTCCGGGAGTGCCGTTTCCGCCAGCGCCGCATGCACCCGTGGCGCCACAGTTGGAGCGACTGGTCAGCGGGTCGACACAGACACCGCCGCAGTTGACCTGGCTGCCGGGGCACGAGACCTGGCAACTGCCACCCGCGCACACGTTGCCGCCGCCGCAGACCGCACCGGGAGTGCCGTTGCCACCCGCGCCGCAGGCGCCGGTTGCCCCGCAGTTGGAACGGCTGGTCAACGGATCGACGCAGACACCGCCGCAGTTGATCTGAAGGCCCGGGCACGAGACCTGGCAAGTGCCGTTGGCGCACACGCTGCCCGCGGCGCATGCCGTGCCTGCGCTGCCGCCGCCCGCGCCGCATGCGCCGGTGGCGCCGCAGAAGCCGCGGCTGGTGAGCGGATCGGTGCATACGCCGCCGCAGTTGATCTGCCCGCCGGGGCAGGAGACCTGGCAGGTGCCATTGGCGCATACGTTGCCAGGGGCACACGCCACACCCGCGGAGCCGCCACCGGCGCCGCATGCGCCCGTAGCGCCGCAATAATTTCGGCTGGTGGCCGGCTCGATGCAGGTGCCGCCGCAGTTGATCTGCGTGCCCGGACACGAGACGGTGCACACGCCGTTGGCGCATACGTTGCCCGCGGCGCAGGCCGTTCCGGCGCTGCCGTTGCCCCCGGCGCCGCATGCGCCCGTGGCACCACACTGCGTGCGGCTGGTTTGCGGGTCGATGCAGGTGCCGCCGCAGTTGATCTGCGTGCCGGGGCAAGACACTCTGCACACGCCGTTGGCGCACACGTTGCCGTCGGCGCAGGCGGTTCCGGCGCTTCCGCCGTTGGCCCCGCAGCCCGGGGTTGCGCCGCAAAAGGCACGGCTGCTGTTGGGGTCCACGCAGGTCCCTCCGCACTCGACCAGATTGGCCTGGCACGAGACGGCGCACGTGCCGTTGGAGCACAGGAGTCCGGGGGTGCACTCGACGCCACAGGTGCCGCAGTTGCGCCGGTCGGTCTTGAGGTTGGAGCAGAACGCGACGCCGCTGGCATCGCCGCCGGTGGGGCCGGGGCACAACGTGTCGCCGCCGCCGCAGGTGGTGCTGCAGACGCCACTCTTGCAGGCCAGGCCCGGGCCGCAGACTTTGCCGCAAGCACCGCAGTTGCTGTTGTCTGTTTGAATGTTTGCGCAATACAAAGACCCGCCGTCGGCGCCGGGTCCAGAACACGTGGTGAGCCCGTCGAGGCAGCCCGAGACACACTCGCCCTTCACGCAGGCGCGCCCTGCGCCGCAAGCCGTTCCGCACGCGCCGCAGTTGGTGGGGTCGGTCTTGAGGTCCCGGCAGCCCTCGCGACACAGGCTGGTGCCGCCGCCGCAAGAGAGCGCACACGCTCCCTGGGAGCAGACCTCACCGTCGGCGCACTTCTTGTCGCAGCCGCCGCAGTGCGCACGATCGCTCGCCGTGTCCACGCACGTGATGCCGCAAGTGGTCTTGCACGGCGCAACAGATGCGTCTCCGGCCGGGTCCGTGCCATTGCGCCAGCAGGTGAACGTGGTCGCGCAGTGAAAGTCTGAAGGGCAGTCGAGGTCCGTCGCACAACTAGCGAAGCCGTTCTGGACCGCGCCGGTGTTGCAACCAATGCCCACCACCAGGCTGGCGAGCAACACGCCGACAAAGAAGACAACAGCACGGCGTATCGAAGTCATGTGGCTCCTCCAACCCTCTCCCTGAGGCTAGCTCGTGCGCCGCCGGACGGGCAAACCAGCGGGGTCTTCCGGGGCATCCCTGTGGGCGAGGCAGCCCCCTCGGAGCACCTGCGCGTCCGTCCCGTGCGTCCGTCTTCCTTCCCGGCGGGGGCCCGAGCCTGGTAAGGTGTTTTCTCGTGACCCCCGGAGAAATTCGCGAATCCCTTGCTGGCCTCCAAGAGCGTGTAACCACGCTAAGGGGGTTTCTTTGACGTCCCTCGACTAAAGCGCGAGATCGAGCAGCTCGAAGAGCAGACCATGGCGCCGGGCTTTTGGGACAACGCCAAAAAAGCCCAGTCCGTCACCAAAAAGCGTTCCGGCATCGAAGCCACCCTCCAGGGTTTCGAAAAGCTGGCTCGCGACGTCGAAGACGCGCAGGTGCTGCTGGAGCTTGGCGCCACCGAAAAGGACGAGGACACCTTGGCCGAGGTCGAGGCCCTGTTGCCCGGCATCGAGGCCGGTGTGCACAAGGCCGAAGTGGCCCGCATGCTCTCGGGCCCCATGGACCACGCCAATGCCATCGTCACCATTCACCCCGGTGCTGGCGGCACCGAGGCCAAAGACTGGGCGAGCATCTTGCTGCGCATGTATCTGCGCTTCTGCGAGCGCCGCGGCTACAAAACCGAGATGATCGACTACCAAGAGGGCGACGAAGCAGGCATCGATGCCGCGTCGTTCACCGTCACGGGGCCCAGCGCCTATGGCTACTTGCGGTCCGAGATGGGGGTGCACCGTCTGGTGCGCATGAGCCCCTTCAATGCCGACCACACCCGGCAAACGTCGTTCTCCGCCGTCGAGGTCGTGCCCGACTCCGACGAAGAGGTGAACATCGAGATCAACGAGAAGGACATCGAGATCACCACCATGCGCGCTGGCGGCAAAGGCGGCCAGAACGTCAACAAGGTGGAAACCGCGGTGCGCCTGCGGCACTTGCCCACGGGCCTCAACATCGTTTGCCGCGCCGAGCGCAGCCAGCTGCAAAACCGCATGATGGCCATGAAGGTGCTCAAAGCGCGCCTTTACGAGCTCGAGATGCAGCGTCGCGAGCAAGAAAACGCGGCCTTCCAGGCCACCAAGAGCGCCATCAACTTCGGCAGCCAGATTCGCAACTACGTGCTCGCGCCCTATCGTCTCGTCAAAGACACGCGCACGGCGCACGAGTCCACGCAGGTAGACGCCGTGTTGGACGGCGACCTCGATGGGTTCATCGAGGCGTACT
>JBIKNA010000385.1:0-7259 GCA_044358965.1 Polyangiaceae bacterium | reverse complement strand
GTTGGCTCTGGCTAATCCCTTGCTTTGCTCGAGGGGAACTCGCGCGCAAAAGCAGCGCCGGGGGCCACGAATTCATGGCAAGGCCCCAAGGGCCCAGGCTAGGCTTCTAAGCTGGCGATGACGCAGGAAAAGGCCCCCAAGCAAACTCCCGCTGGCTCCCCCGCAGACGTGAGCGGAGCCCGGCCCGCCGAGGCAGCTCCGTCCAAGCCCAAGTCGGAGATCGGCAGTATCCTCGCCACCCGCTACGAGGTCTTGCGCGAGCTTGGCCGCGGCGGCATGGGCGTCGTGTACTTGTGCCGCGATATCGTCACCCACGATCGCGTGGCCCTCAAGCGCCTGCGCCCGCCGGAGGAGACCAAGTCCACCCGCGCCGAAGAGAGCTGGTGGTTCCAGCAAGAAGCCAGGGCCGTCGCCTCCCTCGAGCACCCGGCCATCGTCCGCGCGCGGGACTTCGGCACTCTTCACGACGGCTCGCCGTTTCTGGTCATGGACGCGCTACCGGGTCGAAGCGTGCACGAATGGATGCACACGACGACCATGCCCTGGCCGGTCATCTGGTCACTTGCAGACCAAGTGCTCGCGGGCCTTGCGCATGCACATGCCCGCGGTGTCATTCACGGCGACCTCAAGCCGTCGAATGTCATGCTCGACATGGCCAGCTCCGGACGAGGCCCGCGGGCCTTCATCTTGGACCTTGGTCTTGCGTGGCTGCGCGAGTCGCGGCACGACTCCCGGCTCGATGGTGCCCCGGAGCCCGAACTCGCAGTGCACGCCGGTGCAGGCACGGTCGGATGGGTTGCGCCCGAACAGATTCGCAAGAGCGCCACCATTGTGGGCCCGGCAACGGATCTGTACGCCCTCGGCTGCATTCTGTATCGCGTGCTCACGGGCAAAGAGGTGTTCGAAGGCACCGCCCAAGAGGTCTTGCGGGCGCACAAGCGCACGCCGGTGCCGGCGCCGGTTTTGCCGCCGCAAGTGCCCGCCGCCGTAGGCACCTTCATTCAGCGCTTGCTCGCCAAGAAGCCGTGGCATCGCTTCGAGCTCGCCGGCGATGCACGGCGCGCGTGGAATCAGCTGCGACCCGCCGAAGCCCCCACCATGGAGGAAACCGTCGCGAGCGTGCCGTCGCTGCCGCCGGCCCCGTCGTCGACGCCCGAGATGGGCCGCGCCATCGCCCAAGCCAGGTCTCTTGCGCCGGGGCTCCTGTCCCTGCGCCCTTCGCCCATGGTGGCCCGCGAAGAAGAGCGCCGTGAACTCTTGGACGTTGTCGGCGCCGTCTGTTCGGGCATCGGGCCGGCACATCGCATGGTCGCGCTCATCGGCGAGGCCGGCGTGGGCAAGAGCCGCCTGGCCGAGTGGATCTGCGAGCAAGTGCACGAGCGCGGGCTCATGTGGCCATTGCGCGCCCGCTATGGCAAGACCCCGTCACCGCTCGACGGTCTCACCGGTGCCATCAACAAGTACTTCAGCCTCGAGGGGGCCGACCGCGATCTCGTCGAGCAGACCCTCATGAACCGGTGGGAGGTGTCTGCGGAAGACGACGAGGCGCTCGCCTGGGTCGCCGCCACCGCCGAGTGGTTGCGGCCCACGCCGCCGGGGGCCGTGCCGCCCCTCGGCCCCACGGGCAAACGCTTCGTGCTCGATACCCCCGAGCTTCGTTTTGCCGTCGTGCGAAGGCTCCTCGAACGCATCGGACGCGATCGCCCGATCATGATCTGGTTCGATGATCTTCACCTGACCAGCGCCAACACCTTCGAGACGCTGGCCAAGCTTCACCGCGAGGCCCCAAAGCTCAAGTTGCTCATCTTGGCCACGGCCCGCAGCGAGGCGCTCGAGACAGATCTCGACGCGGCCTTGCGCATGGAGGCGTTTCGCGCCGATTGGAAGGGCAAGGTCATGGACGTCAAGCAGATGTCCTCCGAGGAGACCCACGCGTTGCTCCGGGCAACGCTGCCCCTGCACGAAGATGCCGTGGGCACAGCTTCGGTGCAGAGCCGGGGCAACCCGCTTTTTGCGCTGCAGCTCCTTCATGCGTGGTCCGGTGGCGGCTACCTGACGCTCGACGGCGATCGCTACCGCGTGCCGCGCGAGGCCCTGGCGGGGCGGGCCATCACGACGGCGGAGCTGTGGGACGAACGCCTGCGCGCCGTGCCCACCGATCTTCGCTTGGCAGGCTACGCCGCGGCTGCCCTCGGCGACGACATCCGAGGCAACGTGCTGCGCGCTTTGGTGCAGTCGCTCGGGATGGACCCGCGAGACGCGTTGGTGGCACTCACCCGCGCGCAGATGTTGCTGGCCACGGGCAACGACCAGTTCCGCTGGGCCCACGCGCTCTTGCAGGAGCACCTGCTCAATCGGCTGCACGAGCGCAGCGACGCGCCGGCCATCTTCCGCCTCGCAGCCAACGCCCTCGGCCGGCACCCCGAGGTGGGCTCCCGCCGCATCATGAAACACCGCGTGCGCAACCTACTGCGCGCCGGCGACGACGAAGTCGCGGCGCAGTTGATGTTCCGGTTCATCGAGGGCGCCTGGTCCCGGGGCCGGGACTCTGCGGCCACGCTCAAGGACCTGGACATGCTCGGAGGACGCGTGGCCGGTACGACAGCCGCGGAGTTCGCGTATTGGCGCGCCGAAGCCCTTCGGCACACGGGCAAGCTCGACGAGGCCAAAGAACAGGCCGAGGCGGCCCGCAGGGCCTTCGGGCAACTGCAAGACGAGAAAAAAGAGGCGCGGACGCTGCGCCTTCTCGGTCACTTGTCGTCGGACATGGGCCAGCCCGCGCAGGGTCGGCAGCTCGTGTTGCAAGCCATCCAGAAGTTCGAAAGCCTCAAAGACGATCAGAGTCACGCGCAGACCCTCGTGGTGCTGGGCGAGGTCGACTACTTGCTGGGCGAGCACGCGCAAGCCCGGGCGGTACTCACCGAGGCTGCGCGCCGCGCCGAGATCGTCGAAGATGCACTGACGCGCGCACAGGCCTTCATCCTGCTCGCCATGATCGAGACCGCTGTCGGAGGCTATGTCCGCGCCCGCACCCTTTTGGTCGACGCCCGCGCGGCCTTTGACGCCATGGGTTACCGCCTGGGCATGGCCCAATGCGACGCAGTGCTGGGCCATGCCGACCATCGGGCCGGCCAAATGGACGAGGCGCGCGCACGAACCCTAGCCGCGCGCATCGCCTTCCGAGAGCTGCAAAATCCCCGGGGCGAGGCTGCTTGCGAGCGCCTGTTGGCAATGATCGCCATCGATACGGACGACTTCGCCGCGGCCAACGCCCACGCCAACGTTGCCTTGCGTATCTACGAGCGCCTTCAAGACCCTTGGGGAGAGCTCGAGGCCAGGTTGCTCATCGCCCAGGTTGCGCTCGCCAAAGACGATCCGCAGGCGCCGGACCTCGTCAAGAGCGCCAGCGCCATCGTGCTCGACGAGGCCGAGCCCCGGCAGCATCGTCACCTCGTGCACGCCTGGCTGGCCCAGAAGCAAGCGCGCTGGACGGACGCCGCTCAAGAAATCGATCTCGCCCGGGCGGCATTCGGCGATCGTGCACGTTGCGGCGACCACACGCCGCAGCTCTTGGGACGCTTCTCGCGCATGGTTTGGCTCGGTCCGGCGCTGTCCAAAATCGACGCGTGGTTGCAGCTCATCGAATCGGCCAACCCCGACGAAGCGGTCAGCTCCCAGTGGCCACTTTCGCGCCGATAGGGGGCTGTTCGCTCGGCACCCCGCCTTGAGGGGCCGAAAAGGGGAGCTCCGGGCGAGTGTCGCCCCCCCCTCGGGTCTGGTGATGCCTGCTTTTTCCGGAAATGCCCCGGCCCTTGCCCCGAAGGCGGACGTTTGCCGGCGTTTGTGCGGAAGGACTTGGCAAGGGCCCGGCGGACACCTAGAGTCGCCCGCCATCATGAGCACCGCGCAAGATCCCCCGGTCCGCAACAAGCAGAAGAAGCGCCGCACGAAGCAACTCGCGGCTTGGCGCCTCAAGAAGGCCGCCGAGGCCGAGAAGGCTCCCAAGAAGGCCTGAGTCATGTCGCGCGAGGCTTCCGGGCGCGTTGTTGGGCTCCTAGGGCTCGTGTTGTGCGCCGTCGTCGCCTGCGACGACAAGCCCGACGCCAGCAAGGCTTCGCCCAAGCCTTCGGCCACGGTTGCCCCCGCGCCCGCAAGCGCCAGCGCGCCGGCGCCCGTTGCGTCCGCAGCGCCCGCGCCAAAGGCCAAGGTCAAGGCACCATGTGTCGATAGCGCCGAGGTCAAGACCGAGGACACGGTCCTCATGGCGCAGCTGCGTCTCAAGCTCCAGAAGAAGCCCGACGAGCCCGTCAAGACCGCGGAGCTCGGCAAGGTCACGTCGGTCAACCTGACGGCCAATCAGCATACCGATGAGCTCGATGCTTGCGTCATCCCGAAGCTCAAGAATCTGCATGATTTGTACTTGGGCCCCGGGGATCTAGACGACTTGTCGCCCATCGCCGGGCTCAATCAGCTCGTGACCTTGCGCGCGTCCATCAACAAGGTCAGCGATCTGAAGCCACTCGAGAAGCTGCTCATGCTCGATCGTCTCGATCTCGGCCGCACGGCTGTCCGAGACATCAGCGTTCTTGGCAGCTTGGTCAACCTCACCGAGCTGCAGCTCGACGACACGCAGGTATCAGACCTGGCGCCGCTCGCCGCTTGCAAGAAGCTCGAGTCGTTGTCCATTCAGCGAACGCTGGTCACAGATCTGAGCCCACTGCGCGAGCTCAGCAAGCTCAAGAAGCTCAACATCGCCGGCACCGCCGTGGCCGACACGGGGGTCCTCGCCAACCTCACGGCCCGCGGCCTACGCATCAGCAACAAGTAGCGCCCAGATCTCGCGCTTGTATCCGTTGGCCCGCAACCGGAAGATGCGGCGCAGGCAGACCCTCGGTTCATTCGGGCCTTGGGCGCGCGCAGCAACAGGCGCACACGCCCGCGGAGTCAGCGCCGCTTACCCGGCGCCGTGGCAGACTTCCTTGGCTTCTTGATGACGCTCTGAACGTCCGACGTTTCGAGCGCCGCAGCCTTGGTGACCAAAGGGTGTGCTTTCGTGCTGGTGGCCACGCTGGCCGAAGATGGCTTCGAGGCCGCGGAGGCCTCACCTTCGCCGCCGAGTGCCCATGCCGCAACGCCTAGCGTGCAAAGAGCTGCACACGCAGCCATGGCGCCCACCACGTACCTTCGCAGTCCGCGCCTCCGCTCGATGATGGTGTGCTGCATCTTGCGAATGAGCACGGGGTCATTGGGGATGGCCGGCGCACTCGTGGCTTCCGGGCGCATGAGCATGCTTGGGCGCGGCGGACGAAACGTGGGCACGCGGGGCGCCTCTTCGGTGACGCTGACATCGATCTCGATGTCGTTGGTGTCGACGCGCTCGGCCTTCGCGATACGCACCGGCTCGAAGGCAGGCATGCCCTGCGCGGGGGTCAGAAACGGATTGTCCGCCAATCGGACGGGGACGGCGAATGGGTTGTCCTGCGCCGGGCTCGCGGCGGGGGCCACGGAGGCAGCAAGGGGGGCGGGGCGCTTCACCTGAAGGGGGAGGGGAGAGCTCACGAGGGTGCTACGAGCAACATCCGCGCCACTTGCCGCAGGGGCGAATCGACGCCATTTCCGCGACTTCTGCCACTTCGCGCACACAAGCGCCGGTGGATCGAGGTTGCCCGGGTGCGGCCTGTAGGGCGCACCCGAGGCAGGCCCCTGGCGAGTTCGCCCTTAGGGCTGTTCGGCGTTGACCCAGGCCCGGATGCCGTTCACCACGGGACCATTGGGGTCGAGCGCTTGCACGGGGTGGTTCGGGTTCGCCTGGCCGGTGGGGTTCAGAATGACGATGCTCTTGGTCTTGTCTTGGAAATTGACGAAGTTGCGCGTCTGCGCGCACGCGGCAGCCGGGTTGGTGTTGAGGCCAGTGAGATCGAGCGCGCTTTTGGCCGAGTCGTTTCCTCCGGAGTGACAGAAGAAACATGTCTGGGTGCCGCCCTCGACCAGGGGAACACTTTGCTGGAACGCAGGGACCGCGTTGGTCTTGAATGCCTCGAGCGCCGTGCACTGCCCTGATGGCCCCGCTTCGATGATTTCGTTGAAGGTCTCAATCTTGCGGAACACAAGCTTGAGCTTGGCCGTGGGCTCCCAACGAATGAGGATGATGGCCCCGTTGTAGAAGTCCACGCTGCCGCCCTTGGGCGCCACGAGCTCGCCCGAGAATCCATTGACGATCGGATCCGTCACGACTTTGCCCGTCTGCGGAACGACGACGAAAAACGGTGAATCGATGCGGACCGATGCCCCGGTGGCCGCCTGCAAGCGCATGTTGCTGAGCGAGAGCACCGAGCCGTTGATCTGAGCGACGAAGGTCACTTGAGCCCCTTCGAGGCCCGGGCCCAACGGTGCAAGATCCAGAATGTTGGGGCCAGTGGCCACGCTGACCGCCGCCGTGGCCGGTAGCTTACTGGTCTGCGCCGCCAGTTCGGCGCCCACCCATTGGCGCACACGGTCGAAGAGCTGCGGGATGCTCTGCAGCGACGTGCCCGTGTGCTCGACCTGCGTCAGCAGAAGGCTGTCGTGGGGGTCGCCCGATGCGGGCAAGATACCTCGGTAGGCCTTGGCCGAGACGTATGGATCGGGGTTGGCGAGCCACTTGGGGGATTCCCTGAAGCTGCCGTTGACGTGGCAGATGCCATTGTTTCCGCCGCACTGCTGCACGAGTTCGCCTTGGAGCGCGCGAAAGAGCTGCTCGGGGCTTGGCCCGCTTGCGCTGTCCCCTCCGTCCGACGCGCCTGCGTCGCGACGTGGGGTGACTGGGTTTGGGTCGTCGCTACACGCGGCGGCAAGGGCGATGCACGCCCAAGCCGACACGGCCGCAAGTCCGAACATTCCCCCGCCCACTGAGCGCTTCATGAGAATGATTTTACACCGGAATCAACGCGAAGCACGAAGCGTTCGACGAACGTAGCGAAGATGGGTGGCTGGATCGCCTCGGGCGTCCACCACCGAGACAGGTCTGGGCCCTGGGCGATCCATTGGCCCGTCGCGGGGGGCATGTTTTCAATGCCTTGGGCCTCATCGGGTCTAGGCACGATCGCTGCACGCTGCGGTTGCGATGTTGGGCGACGGGCGTGCGATCACAACGATCTTGGGGGCGACCTTCGCCTTTGCGGTCGTGGCGTGTGGATCGTCGCCTCCCCAGCTGGGGGTGCCCAAGGTGGACGGTGCCGGGAGCCACCTCGCGGGCGGTGCGGGCAGCGATGCCAAGGCCA
>JBIKNA010000384.1:0-7304 GCA_044358965.1 Polyangiaceae bacterium | reverse complement strand
GGACACGGGCCCAACTGAGCACTGGCGGGCCTAGATTTCCCTGCGATACGCTCTGACCCTGCGGCCCCCGGGCGGTGCCGTGGGGGGCCTTTGGCGGCGGCGCGTCTCTTGCGTAGCAGTCTTCCAGCTCCACCGTTGCCCCCAAAGGAGAGAACCAAGGAAATGCTGAAGCGATGTACAGAGTGTGATTCGTTCGTGGTGTCCGAGATCTGCGGACATTGCGGCGGCGGCCGTGTGCGCGCCACCAAGTTGGGCGCGCTGGCCACGGTGGTGGGGTCGTCGGCCTTCGCCATGACTCTCATGGCCTGCTACGGAATGCCTGCAGACGAGTACGACAGGTACGACGCGGGACCGGACGGATCATCCCAGCAAGACGACGCCGGCAACACCGATGCCGGTAACTCCGATGCCGGCACTGATGCCAGCGTCAGCACCGATGCTGGTGGCGATGCGAACTCGCTCGATGCTGGCGCCGACAGCGCCGATGACGCCAGCACCTCCGATGCGGGGACCGACGGAGGGTGAGCCCCAAGGCCAATGCGCGCCGGCTCGTTGTGCTTGGCACCGAGCCGGCGCCGCAGCCCCGTTACGTGGTGTGGGAGCTCACGCTCGCTTGCGATCAGCCGTGCACGCACTGCGGCTCACGCGCCGGGACCGCCCGCCCCAGCGAGCTGTCTACCAGCAAAGCGGTAGACGTGGCCCGAGAGCTCGGGGAGCTCGGGGCCCAAGAAGTGGTGCTCATTGGTGGAGAGGCCTACCTCCATCCGGGCTTTCTCGATGTCGTGGGCGCCCTGGCCAAAAGTGGGGCGACGCCGGTCATGACCACCGGCGGCAGAGGCGTCACGGCGGAGCTGGCGCGACGCATGGCTGCCGCGGGGTTGCGCCGGGCATCGGTCAGTGTCGACGGTCTCGAAGCACAGCATGACCGCATGCGCGCGGCGCGGGGCAGCTTCGCTTCGGCGCTTGCGGCCCTCCAGCATCTGCGCGATGCGGGCATAGGCATCGCAGCCAACACGAACCTCAACCGCTTCAACCAGGGCGACCTCGAGCCTCTCTACGACACGCTGCGGGCGAGCGGGATCCGCAGCTGGCAGGTGCAGCTTACGGCGCCCCTTGGCCGTGCGGCAGACCGGCCGGACATGCTCCTGCAACCCTACGATCTGCTCGACCTTGTCCCGCGCATCGCGGCTCTGAAACGGCGCGCACACGCCGATGGCATCTTGCTGCTCCCAGGCAACAACCTCGGGTACTTTGGCCCCGAAGAGGGGCTGCTTCGCTCGCAGCGACCCGATGACGATGACCACTTTCAAGGATGTCAGGCCGGGCGTTTCGTCATGGGCATCGAGTCCAACGGTGCCGTCAAGGGCTGCCCATCGCTGCAGAGTGCACACTATGTCGGTGGTTCGGTCCAAGAGCAAACCCTCCGCTCGTTGTGGGAAGACAACGAAACCGTGGGTTTCGCACGGTCGCGGCATCGCGACCGTCTTTGGGGGTACTGTGCCGAGTGCCCCTTCGCTGGCGTGTGCATGGGAGGGTGCACGTTCACTGCCCACTCGTTCTTCGGACGTCCGGGGAACCAACCCTATTGCCACCATCGCGCCTTGGTCATGAAACGCCGGGGCCTTCGGGAGCGCCTTGTGCCCGGCGCGCCGGCACAGGGCAACCCCTTCGACAACGGCTTGTTCGAGCTGGTCACAGAGCCTTTCGACGCCCCGGAGCCGGTAGCCCCCGCCCTGCAGGACTTGGTCAAGCTCACCCGAAAGGCGCGGCCGGCGTCTTGAGCCTCGCCCGGCGTTCTCGCCGGTCCGAGAAATAGGCCGGCCCGCGCTTGGGGGGGGCACCGGCCATCCACCCATCGTCCATTCACGAGCGATGCCGGCGCGCACGCCTTTTGGGCTTCCTCGATGCCGGGCGCCTGCGCCGCTTTCGTGACCTGCGGCGAGCGCGCGCGTAGAATCTTGCCCGTGGGCCCCGCGCATTTCGTCCTCGACCGCGTGTCGGCCGTGTCTCTGGGGGCGCTCGGCTTGGCCTTCGCCATGGCGTGGCGCGGCCCGGGTACGTCACGTTCGCGGCCCACCGGAGGAGCGCTGCTCGGGCTCGCTTGCTGCGCCCTAGGCAGCGCGTTGTCACCGTCTTTTGCCGCGTTGGCTTCGATCCAGTGCGCTGCGTTTGCCGCGTTTGGTTGGGCGTCCGCGCGGGTCGTCCAAGGCGCACTTCTGACCCTGGTGCTGCTTGTGGCGCTTGGTGCCGACCGGCTCTCTTCCGGCGTCCTCGTAGTGGCCTGGGCGTCCCTGTTGGTCGCATCCGTGCCGCCGGAGCCGTCTGCCCGCAAGGTGCAGCGCGTGGCGGAAGCGGTCTTGCTCCGCGCACCGTTCGTCGCACTCCTCGCGCATGCCGGTGCGGGCCCCATGCAAGTCCTTGCGCTGGTGGCCGCCGCGGTGGCAGGCGCCCAGCGCGAATGTGCCATCGGGCCTCGCCCCGAGCAGCGTGTGTTCGACGCGACGCTGCGAGTGTTTGCTCGCGCTGCAGCGGACACCGAGCAATGGGTCGTTGCCCCCTTCGCCCGGGGGGCGTCGTTGGGCCTGCTTGGGGCCGGCCGCATGGTGACGCAAATCGAAGACCGCGCAAGCCGCGGCCCCGGAGAGCTCCTGGGGCGCCTTTGGCTAAGTGTCGCGGCGCGTAGGCTCCGCGATGCCAAAGGCGGCACACGACGCGGCACGGATGACGCGGCGTCATGAGCCTCCGTGTCCTGCTTGTGTGGAGCTTCGTGCTGGGGCTACTGCTGTCGTCGTCTACGGCACTGGCCGAAGGCCGCTTGGCCGTGGTCGCTGCTGGTGACCAGCGGGGGGCGCTGCTGCTCACTCCGCGCGATGGCGCGCTTCACGGGGACGCCAAGTTGCGCAACACGGGCGATGCGCCCCTCGTCGTCTACCGCATTGCCGTGCACGGCGACGCGGATGACATACGGGCGCCCCGTGGGGTCCGCATCAAACACGAGCCGCTTCCGCTGAGCGTGGCGCCCGGCGAGGAGCGATCTTTCGGGGTCGAATGGGGACCCGAAGCCGGCGGACCGTCGCAGGCACACTTCCACGTCATCATCACGTCCAGCGACGAGCAAGCCGGCGAGCTTGCGATCGGCGTTCGCGGGGACACGCGTCCTTGGTACCGGGGGTACACTCTGTCGCTCTTTGCGCTTGTATGCCTTCTCGGCGCCGGTGCCGTGGCGGCGCTGCGGCGCCCGGTGGTGACCCGCACGGTGCCTTTGGCTACCGCTGGCGCCACACTGCTGCTCTCTTTGGTGGTCGCATCGGAGTTCTCTCCGGCGTTGGTGGCGGCGCAGGGAAACGATGGTCTCCAGCTGATGGAACGCCTCCCGCTGATCCCTTCGCTTGGTGCCGAATACTTCTTGGCGGCCGACGCATCGTCGCCGGTGTTGTTGCTGGCCGCAGCGCTCTTGTTTTGCCTGCAATCCGCTGCGCTCCCGAGCGATCGGCCCCTTTCGGCCGCCGGACGAATCATGGCCTTTGCGGGCTTCTTCCTTTGCATTGTGGCCCGGGACCTGGCTCTGCTCTGTGGCGGGCTCTTCGCCGCGCTCTCGTTTGCGTTGCTGGCGACGGCGGTGGCCCGCCCGCAAAGTCTGCACGCCGTGCTGCGGCTCGCAGGGCTATGGACTGTTGCCGCCGGGCTCGCGCTCCTCGCCATCGGTGCCCTGCACCACGGCAGCGGCCCATCGTTCTCCCTGGACGGCGCGCGCACGGTCCACACGTTCGTGCTGCCCGAGTTGTCACGGATGTCGTTTCAAGCGGGGCACACGCAGCTCCTTGGTCTGCCGCTGCCACGTTTCGCCTTTGTTTGCGGCGTGGCCTCCGTGCTCATGCTGGGCTGCGTTCCGCCGCTGCACCTTTCGTTCTTGGGCGTGGCCCAACAGGCTGATGCGCCCGAACTATCGACCTTGGCCGCCGTCCGTCTGCTCGGGCTGCTGATGCTCGTGCGTGTATGGTGCACCTTGTTGCCGGAGACGGCGCTATGGGCCGAGGGGGCACTTTGCGGGGTGGGGGCGGCGTCGGGTTTGTTTGCCGCGCTCGGCGCCCATGGGGCCGTCGAGCACCGGCGACGTTGGGCCCAACTTGTGTTGCTCGACCTCGGGTTGGCGCTTGCTGCGGTGGGGACCCAATCCCCAGCGGGGAGCGTCGCGGCGCTCCTGACCCTGGCTGCGGCGCCCCTCGTTGCCTCGGCGGTGCTCTCCGTGGCGCCGGGGCGCTTCGCCGTCGAGGGAGCTGACGCGCACACCTGGCCTGTCGGACGGCAAGCGGGTGCGCCGCTCGTGGTGCTTGCGGTGGTGGCCTTTGTGGGCTTGCCCGGGACACTCCAACTCGCGCGCGATTACGAAGTGGTGCGGTCCCTGTTGCCGGCCCACATGGGGCTCTTGGTGCTCGCCGGCCTGGGAGCCGCGCTCGGCCGCCTCGGAGCCTTGCGGAGTCTGCCCGCGCTGCTTTCCCACGGCAGCGCACCCGCAAGCCATGGCGGGCGCCTCGCGCTCGCGCTGTGCCTTGCCCTTGTCGTGCTGTTTGGGGTTTACCCCCGGCCTGTCATCGAGCCATTGGCCCTGTTCGCCGACAGCGTGTCTCGTCTGCCGCGATAAGCTGCTGCCCCGAGGCCGCCGCCGCGCAGCGCTTGCACGCGGGCACCCTTGTTTAGTCTTTGAGCGCCTCGGCGCCGCCGATGATCTCCATCAGCTCCTTGGTGATGGAGGCCTGACGCGCGCGGTTGTACTGCAGCGTGAGGCGACCAATCATGTCCTTGGCGTTGCGCGTGGCGGCGTCCATGGCCGTCATGCGTGCACCGAATTCGCTGGCCTGAGAGTCGAGCAGCGCACGGTAGATCGTGATGTCGACGTACATGGGGACCAGACGCTCGAGCAACGCCTTCTGGCTGGGCTCATAGATGAAGCTGGACTTGCCGGCGTCGGCGCCTTCGGCCTTCTCGATCTTGGGCAGCGGCAGCAGCGGGCGCGTGCGGACGATCTGCGTCATGGCGCTCTTGAACTCGCTGAAGATCAAGTAGACCGCATCGAACTCGCCCTTGAGGTAACGCTCCACCAACCACGAGGAGACCTGCTCCACCTTGGCAAGGTTGAGGCCGTCGTGCATGCGCTGGAAGTCGTGGAGGATGTTGGCTCCGCGCTTCTGCAGGTACTCGCGGCTCTTCTTGCCAATGGTCACAAAGGCGACCTCTTGGCCATTGGCCGTGCGGGTGCGCCACTCGCGCTCTGCGGCCTTGCTCGCATTGGCGTTGAACGCGCCGCACAAGCCGCGATCGCTGGACATCACCACGAAGACGACCTTCTTCTCGGTGCGGCGGGAGAGCAGCGGGTGCAAGGGCTGCGCGTGGCCCTCGTTCTTCTCGTCGTCCTCCTGGTGCGCCGCATTCATGTCCGCGGTGACATCGCCCAAGACCTCGGCGGTCTTCTCGGCGTAGGGCCGCAGGGCCACGATTCGCTGTTGCGCGCGGTTGAGGCGCGCTCCAGCCACCATCTTCATGGCGCGGGTGATCTTCTGCGTGGACTTGACGCTGCCGATGCGCTTTCGGATTGTCTTTAGAGAAGGCACGTGGGGCTCTTTCGGATCGAACGAGGGGGGAAGGTCTCAGGCACCTCCGGCGCCAAGAGCGCCGGGAGGCGGGACCCAGCGGGACGCGCCCGCTGGGGTGAAGGACTGGAGCCGTCCGCGGACGGACTCAGGACTTCTTCTTCTTTTCCTTCTTGGTTTCTTTGGGCTCGTCCTTGCCTTCGAAGGCCGTACCGAACTCTTTGAGGGCCTTCTTGAGGGTCTCTTCGAGATCCTTGTCGAGGGCCTTCTTGGTGCGGACGTTGCCGAAGAAGTCGGGGTACTTGGACTCGAGGAAGCTGTAGAGCTGGGACTCGTAGTCTCCGAGTTTGCTGCTGGGCAGCGTGTCGAGGTAGCCCTTGGTGCCGGCGTAGATGATGACGACCTGCTTCTCGACCGGGAGCGGCACGTATTGGCCCTGCTTCAGGATCTCGACCAGGCGCGCGCCACGCTCGAGCATGTCGCGGGTGACCTTGTCGAGGTCGCTGGCGAACTGGCTGAAGGCGGCCTTTTCGCGGTACTGCGCCAAGTCGAGCTTGAGCGTACCGGCAACGGACTTCATGGCCTTGATCTGGGCGTTGCCGCCGACGCGACTGACGGAGACGCCGACGTTGATGGCCGGACGAACGCCGGAGTAGAACAAGTCGGTCTCGAGGAAGATCTGACCGTCGGTGATGCTGATGACGTTGGTTGGGATGTACGCCGAGACGTCGCCGGCCTGGGTCTCGATGATGGGCAGCGCGGTGAGGGAACCGCCGGAGAGCGGATCACGCACCATCTCGTGGCTGTCGCCGTGCTTCTTGAGCTCCTCTTTGGCCTCGTGCTCGCCCTGCTCGCCCACGTACACGGTGGCGCTGCCGCGGTCTTCCCACTTGGTGCCCTTGGGGAGCACGGCCCAGTTGTTGGCCATCTTGGCCGCGCGCTCGAGCAAGCGGGAGTGGATGTAGAAGACGTCGCCCGGGTATGCCTCGCGGCCCGGCGGACGGCGCAGGAGCAGCGAGAGCTGACGGTAGGCGACGGCCTGCTTGGACAAGTCGTCGTAGATGCAGAGGGCGTGACGACCGCTGTCGCGGAAGTACTCGGCCATGGTGACGCCGGTGTAGGGCGCAATGAACTGGAGCGGCGCCGACTCGCTGGCGCCCGACACGACCACCGTCGTGTATTCCATGGCACCGTGCTGCGTCAGCTTGTCGACGACCGCAGCAACCGTGGACTGCTTTTGCCCGATGGCGATGTAGAAGCAGTAAACGCCCAGGCCCTTCTGGTTGATGATGGTGTCGATGGCGACGGCGGTCTTGCCCACCTGACGGTCGCCGATGATGAGCTCACGCTGACCGCGGCCGATGGGAACCATGGCGTCGATGGCCTTGATGCCCGTCTGGAGAGGCTCTTTGACCGGCTGCCGCTGAAGGATGCCCGGCGCCTTGAGCTCGACGCGGCGCTTGTGTGGGGTCTCGATGGGGCCTTTGCCGTCGATGGCTTGGCCGAGGGCGTTGACCACGCGGCCGATGGCGGCCTCGCCCACGGGCACATCGAGGATGCGGCCGGTGCGCTTGACCGTGGCGCCTTCCTTGACGTGCGTGGAGTCGCCGAAGAGCGCCGCACCGACGTTGTCGGACTCGAGGTTGAGCACCAGGCCCATGAGGTTGCCCGGGAACTCGAGGAGCTCGCCGGCCATGGCGCCTTCGAGGCCGTGCA
>JBIKNA010000383.1:0-7306 GCA_044358965.1 Polyangiaceae bacterium | reverse complement strand
TGCTCGATCTGCCGCATCTTGCCCATGCGCGCATGGTCCGCGAAGGGGGCGAACTCTTCCCATTCTTGGATGAGCTTCGATGTCCCCGTCAGATCGTCTCGCAGCGTGTGTTCGGGCAAGAACGAGTGGCTGGCGATCTGCTGCAGCAGCTCCACGGCGCTGAACGGGCCGTGGTCCATTTTGTCTTTGTTGACCACCCACCGCGGAGACGGATCGGCCTCGAGGCGCGCCTTGAGCTGCGCCAGCTGCGTGGTTGCGTCGATGGCGCGCGGAACGCTGGTGCGGTCCACCACCTGACCAAACGGGTCGCCATTGGCCGCGGCGCTGGGGACCGCCGGCGCTTTGGGGATCTCAGCCGCCGCCGGGGCCTCGTTGGAAGGCATCATCGACAAGCGGATGTCGACCTCGAAGTCGTTGCCACGGTCGAGGCGACTGAGGTCGGCATCTGGCGGTGGAAGGCTGCGCATGGGCGCCATGTGGTGCATGGCCGCGGCAAGGGCACCAAGATCGTCGGGGCGGTGTGCGGGGTCGGAGACGAGAGCCTTGGCCAGCAGGAGTTCGAGGGCGCCGGGCAGCGTGGGCACCAGATCTTTCGGGCGCTGCATGCCCGGGCCGGCCAACGCGCCCGTGACCATCTCGTAGAGGATCGCGCCGACGGAGAAGACACTCGCCCGCGCGCCGCCGGGACGCTGTGAGGCGAGCACTTCGGGGGCAAGGGCTGCGCGATCCTTGGGGTTGTCGAGCTGCGTCGTGAGCGACGGCTCGACCCGCGACGCCCCCGGAGCGCCAACGATGATGGTCGACGCGTGGACGAAGAGCAGCTCGCCACGGGCATGCCGCTCCTTGAGATCGACGCACACGGGCACGAGGATCGAAACCGCCTCGTCGAGCTCGAGGCGACCTCGCTGGTCGAGCGTCTGACGCAAGGTCACCACGTGCGATGGGGCGGCGCCCGCATGGTAGGGCGCGGCTTGATTGGCCATAAACCGACGCTACATCTGATCGCGGTCGGCGCTCAAGAGAAGCGCGAGTTACCGGCGCACTCCCGATGTCCGGCGGGCTCGCACCATGGCGTCCGTGGTGGCTGAAAAATTTGCCCGTGGCTCGAATGGCTCGTGGCCAACGCGATCGGGGGGACGGGTCGAACGGCGGCGGTGGCTAGGGAGCAACAGCTTCGATGTCGATGTCCACCGTGCGCACGTCTTTGGCGGCAAAGCGTAGCCCCGAGGCGACACGCTTGAGGCAGCTGATCTCGGCCTCGGAGGCGCCCGGCGCCGACACCTCGGCGCGCGAAACACTGCCGGAGGGCATGACGTACGCCTTGACCTGTGCCGTGCGCCGGCTGCCCTTTTTGCCCGCACCGAAGCAACGTGCACCCGCGGAGCGGCCCTCTTCGATGGGCGCAAGGTCCGGGTCGACCGCGGCATCTTGCGCCGCGGTGGACGCGTCGGGCGGAGCCAAGGCAGCCATGGCCGTTGGCGCAGGCAGAACCAGATCCGTGCCCGCGTCGGAGACGAGCTCGGCCGGGGGCGAAGGCGGGGGCGCCCCCGTCGTGCGCCAAGACGGCCCCGGTGACACGGTGATGGGCCCGGCCGCTTTCTTTTCCTCGCAGCCGAGGAGCAGCATGGACCCGAGGGTGCAAACGAGCAGGCGCCGCATGTGGCTACTCCCGGGGCTTGGCGATCTCGGCGACGAGCGGACGCCCTCCGAGAAGGGCGCCTGCCAAGGCGTCGATGACCGTTCCCATTTGGGCTTTGGGTACATCGACGAAGGTGTTGCGGTCGCGGATGCGAATGCTGCCCAGGGCGTCTTTGGCGAGGCCGCCACGGCCCGTCAGGAGCTCTTCGATTTCGCGTGGGTGTACCCCGTCGCGTTTACCTACGTTCAAAAAGAGCTGCCCCACGTTGGGGTCTTCTTGCCGCGGCGCTCGCGGTGCGTCTGCGCGGGCCGAGTCTTGCCGAGGGGCGCGCGGCTCGGCAGCACGAGGGGCGGCTTCGGCGGGGGCCATGATGGGGCGATCGTCGTCGCTCTCGACCTTGTGTTCCCAGGAGACAAGCTCGGCGTGCGGTCGCCCGGCGCGCGCGCGGTCGCGACCGCGGGGCTCGCGGGGCGCGGCGTCTCGGGGCGGTGCGTCTTTGGTGTCGCGTCGCGCCGGGCGCTCTGCCGTTGCAGGCCTTGCGGTGACCTCTGCCTCGGCCGCGCGTCGCGGCGCGTCTTGGCGTGGCTGCTCTTTGGCTGGGGGCGCCGCGGCCGGAACCGGGGCGGGGTTCTTGGCGCGCCGCGCCTCGGCCACCTCTTGGGTGACATCGACGGGGTCGCGGCCTCCCAGGTGGTCGCGCAAAAGCCCGGCGATGACCCGCTCGGCCAGATCGTGCGTGAGCAAGCGCCGCGCGAGGGCGAGGTCTCCGGCCGCCGGCGTTCGGTCGCCGTAGGCGTCGACGAAGAACTGAAGAAGGTCGGACTCTTCGCGGGCCTTGAGCTCGCCCGCAGACGGAAGCTGCTTTTCGATGGGGCGGATCTTGTAGGTCAGCCGCATGAGATACAGGCTGCCCATGTCTTTGGGCGTGATGACCGACACCGCCGTGCCCGTGCGGCCCGCGCGGCCTGTGCGGCCTGTGCGGTGCACGTACGTTTCCGGGTTCTCTGGGAAGTCGGCGTTGATGACGTGCGTCAGGTGCGAAATATCGATGCCGCGGGCCGCAACGTCCGTGGCCACCAAGAAGCGCAGCTTGCCCTCTTTGCTCTTGCCCATGACGCGCTCGCGGTCGCGCTGGTCGAGGTCGCCGTTGAGCCAGTCGGCGTCGTAGCCCTTCTTTTTGAGGAACTCGGCCAAGAGCTCGGTCTCGTGTTTTGTGTTGCAGAACACGATGGCGCTCTCGGGGTTTTCCACCTCGAGGATCTTGAGCAACGCCTCTTTGCGGTCGGTGCCGCCGCGCGTCAGGTACACGAAGTGGGCGATCTGCAGCGCGCCGACCTGGTCGCTCGACAGCGTGACGTACTCGGGGTCTTTGAGCTGCGCGTTGGCCAACCGCTCGATGTCCGGCGGAATGGTGGCGCTGAAGAACAGGCCCTGGCGCTCTTTGGGCAACAGTTCGACGATGGCGTGCAGCTCTTTGGCGAAGCCCATGGAGAGCATCTCGTCGGCTTCGTCGAGCACGAAGATGCGAATGTTGGAGGCATCGAGGGTGCCGCGGCGCAGGTGGTCGAGGACGCGCCCCGGAGTGCCGGACACGACCTGCACGCCAGCGCGAAGCTCTTCGATCTGCTTCTCCATGGAGGCGCCACCGTAGATGGCCGTGGTGCGCACCCCACGGTGGACCCCGATGCGCTCGAGCTCGCGGGCCACCTGGAGCGCAAGCTCGCGTGTGGGCACCAAGATGAGCGCCTGCACGTGATCGCTCGACTTGCGGATGAGGCCGTCGAGAATGGGCAAGCCGAAGGCTGCGGTCTTGCCGGTGCCGGTACGGGCCTGAACGACGAGGCTCTTGCCCCGCTTGATGGGCTCGAACACCGCAACTTGCACGGGCGTCGGAGACTTGTAGCCCATCTCATCGATGGCCTTGCGAACCTCGGGGCTGAGCGCCAGGGCGTCGAAGGTCAAGGGGGGGCGGGGGGCCTCTTCGGCCTGTGTGCTGCTGCTGTTCATGGCCAAGGTGCCGCGGGTTAAAGCACGTTTTTGCCGCGGCCGGGGCCAATTCGAGGGACCAAAACCGCGACAACCGCCGAGCGAGCGCGCGCAAACCGCGTGAAACGCCCAGGAGCCGCTCGCGGCCGGCGTCCAAAGGCCCGGCGTTACTGCAGGAAGAGTGCGGCCCGCGCTCGGGTGCTGACCAAGGCGTCCCCGTGCATGGTTCGGCGCCGCTTGGCCGCGTCGTGGTAGCGCAAGACAGACAGGTACGCGTTTTCGCCGCCGTGTTCGCTTCGGCACGTGCCGAGCGCTGCCTCGGGGTTGCTCCAGGTGGGGCCGAGGAGCGCCTCGAAGGTGCCCGGGGCCGAAGGGTCGGCATTGGTCGCCACGTCGACGGCCCGCAACATGGGCGTCAGGGCCGCCCGGCAGGCGCTGCCCGGGGGCAAAGGCCGCTCTTCGTGGAAGGCGCCAATGGCCAGTTGGACGACGGTGGAGACGATGAACCACGCGGCGAACAGCAAAAAGAGCACGGTCGCAATGTTGCGACCGCGCCGCTCGGCGGGGCTTTGGCCCGCGGCTTGGCTGATCTGGGGCTGGCTAGAGGCGTCCGTCACGCGGTGCCTAGGCTACCATGCGCATCCTGTGGCCGTCCTTGGAACGATCATGGAGTAAGAGTTCCGGGGTCATGGCGAAGTTTCAGGGACTCGAAGGAAAGACCGCCTGGATCACGGGCGGAGGCAAGGGCATTGGCCGGGCGGTGGCCCAAGAACTCGCGGCGCAAGGCGCCCGGGTCCTCATCACCGGGCGAGACGAACGCGCGCTCGGGGAGACCATCGGCGAGATCACCAACGGCGGCGGCAAAGCACGGCACTTGGTGGCCGATGTGCGAAGTGAGGCCGCTGCGCAAGCGTGTGTCGACAAGGCCCTCGACGCCTTTGGCAGCCTGGATTTCGTGGTCGCCAATGCCGGCGTGTCCGGTCACGTGGGCATCGATCAGGATCTCGCTCGGGCCCGAGAGATCCTCGAGGTCAACGTGCTCGGCACCTATACGACCTTCGCGGTCGCGAGCCGCGTCATGAAAGGGCCTGGGCGCCTGCTGGCCGTCAGCAGCGTGCTCGGTGTATTCGGCGTGCCCGGCTATGCGGCCTATTGTGCCAGCAAGGCGGGCTTGCTCGGCATGGTGCGCGCCCTTGCGCTCGAACTCGCACCCAAGCAGATCACCTGCAACGCCCTTGTGCCGGGCTGGGTCGACACGGACATGGCCGACCAAGGGTTGGCCGAGATCGCTCGCGCCACGGGTCGCTCGGTCGATGAGGTGCGGGCGGCCGAGGCGCGCGATGTGCCCATCGGTCGATTCCTCGCCCCGACAGAGGTCGCGGACCTCGCGGCCTTCGTGCTTTCCAGCGCTGGCGCCGGCATTACCGGGCAGGCCCTGCACATTTGCGGCGGCGCGACCGCCTAAAGCCGACGGAAGCAATTGGGGACACCCCCCTAGACTAGACTGGGGCGCGCCCATTCGCCGGGACGGTAAGGGCCGCTCGCGTCGCAGGCGCGGCCGCGATGGGCCTGCCCCGGGGCGGGGACAGCTCGAATTTCCTCGAAGGCGCTTGACCGGACGGCGTTCCTTCCACATATTTCAAATTGTTTTGAAAGTTCCGATGTCTTTGGAACCAATCAAAACCACGAGGAAATTTTGTCGCTCGAACTCTCCGCCGGGATTCAAGGACTGAAGCAAGTGGCCGTGCTGCGGGAGGTCCCCAAGGCCGACGACCGGCTCCGCCTGGCGCAGGGATTGCTCGGCCCCGAGCTCGCCGACATCGAGCGGGAACTCGAGCGGGTGGTGACAGACCAACCCGCACCTGCAGCCCAGAGCGCCGGTCACCTGCTGCGCGCCGGGGGCAAACGCATCCGCCCCATGTGCGTGTTGCTTGCGGCGCGCGCCGTGGGCTCGAGCTCTGCGCAGACGCGGGACCTCGCCATGGTGGCCGAGCTGGTGCACCTGGCCACGCTGCTCCACGACGACGTGGTGGACGATGGAAGCGAGCGACGCGGCGTGCCCACGGCTCGTCGCCTGTGGGGCAATGCGGTCAGCGTGCTCGCCGGAGACCACTTGCTGGTGCAAGCGCTCGAACGGGCAGCCCTTGCGGCGCCGGGACCGACATTTCAAGAGTTGCTCGGCACCCTCCGGGCGCTGGTCAGTGGGGAAATCGTGCAGCTTCGCGGTCGCACGAGCCTCGACGCAACGCGGGACGTCTACGACGTGATCGTGCGCGACAAGACGGCTTCGCTGTTTCGGTGGGCGTTTCGCGCCGGGGCCCGCAGCGGCGGTGCGGCAGACGCGCACATCGAGGCGCTCGGCAGCTTTGGTGCGGCCTTGGGCCTCGCCTTCCAAATCGTGGACGATGTCTTGGACTACCAGGGCGACCCTGCGGCCACGGGCAAGACCCTGCTCGCAGACCTACAAGAGGGCAAGGTAACGCTGCCCCTGCTGTTCGCCGCCGAAGACGACCAAGAGATTCTGCCGCTGCTCGGTCGCGCGCGGTCCGGGGACGAGGCGAGCGCCAACGAAATTGCGTCCCGAATCCTCGCGGGCAGTGCCTGCGAGCGGAGCCGTGCGGAGGCGCGGGCGCACGTCGAGCAGGGCAAACAGGCATTGCATGGGCTTGGGGCCACCGAGGCGCGGGAGCTCCTGGTGGCCGTGGCCGAGCAAGTGGTGCTGCGCGCCGCCTAGGGAGCGCAAACGAGTTATCGACAAAATCGCCCTATGTTTCCCCTTGCTCGGGGTAGGCTGCGGGCTTTCGCGCGTGGAGGTCATGTCCATTGGGCAACGACAAGCACACTCTGTCCCCGGCCGAGGCCATCGTCAGCGACATGGTCGGACGGCTCATCGAGTTTTGGGGATTCAAGAAGAACATGGGCCGCGTATGGTCCGTGCTCTACCTGTCCGAAACGCCGCTCAGTGCCGAAGACTTGCGCGATGCGCTCAGCCTATCGAGCGGCGCGGTGAGCATGACGCTCACGGAGCTGTCGCGCTGGGGCGTGGTGCGCAAGGTGTGGGTGCAAGGTGAGCGCAAAGACTTCTACGCCGCCGAGGTGCAGCTGTGGCGCATGATCTCTCGCGTCTGGGCCGAGCGCGAGCGCGTGGAGATCAGGAACGCCATCGAGGCCTTCGAGAGTGCGCTGTCGCAGGTGGACAAGCAGCGCTCATCGACGGACGCCGCGGTGGCCCGGCGTGCAGAACTCCAGTACGACCGCATCAAACAGCTCCTCGAGCTGTCGCGGCTGGGGCAGAAGTCTCTCGAGGCGCTGCTGCAAACGGCCAAGCTCGACGCCGAGCCATTGGTGCGCTTCTTGTTGGGCTCGCGCTCGGCATCTTCTTAGCTCCGCGCCCTGCGTGGGCCCAAGCCGCCCCCGCCACCATTCAGAACAACAACTATGCCCTGGAGCTGTTTCAGGGGCCGCTGATCGCGCCCAACCGCATCACGGGCATGGCCGGCGCGTACACCGCGCTCGCCGACGACGTCGACGGAGTGACCGCCAACGCTGCGGCCCCGGCGGTGCGCGAGCCGTTCAGCAAGCGATGGTTCGACCTGTCGGCAACCTCGGGTGTCTCGCTGCCCGGCGGCTACGCTGGCACAGACTTCACAAACCGGGGCGAAAACGGCGCCGAGGGCGTCA
>JBIKNA010000382.1:0-7366 GCA_044358965.1 Polyangiaceae bacterium | reverse complement strand
GTTCGTCCTGCGACCCCGGCCCGACGGTAGCTTCGCCGTCGAGGTGGGCTCCGGCGTGCTCGTGCAGCCGGTCAAGGGCGGGTTCGTGGTGGAGCCTGCGCGAGAAGACAAGGCCGAGAGCTTCGACCCGGGGCGCCTCGTGGGGGATGCAGCATCCAAGACGTTCTCCTACGCGGAGCACAACGCCGTCGAGATTTTCCGCATCGGTCGCGACATCGTGGCCGCGGTCAGCCGCGTCTTCTTCGTGTTCGGCGTGACGCTCATGCTTGCGGCGTACATCATGCTCACCCGCGAGCGGATCATCGCGTTCTTCGAGTCGCTGGTGCGCCCATCGCAGCGCGAGGGCTTCGCCCGGCTGCTCAGCCGCATGGACCGCGGGCTCTCGGGCGTGGTGCGCGGTCAGCTCATCATCTGCCTGGTCAACGGAGTGCTCTCGGCCATTGGGTTCGCCCTCGTGGGTCTCAAGTATTGGCCGGTGCTGGCGCTCATCGCCACGGTGCTCTCGTTGATCCCCATCTTCGGATCCATCATCAGCACCGTGCCGGCAGTGGCCATGGGCCTCACCCAGTCCGTCGGAACCGGGGTGTTCGTTCTTGTGTGGATCATCGGCATCCACCAGCTCGAGGCCAACTTCCTGAACCCCAAGATCATGGGCGATCAAGCCAAGATTCACCCGGTGCTGGTGGTGCTTTCGCTGCTGGTGGGCGAGCACTTCTTCCACACGGTGGGTGCGCTCCTCGCGGTCCCGTGCATGTCCATCCTGCAGAGCGTTTTTCTGCACCTGCGGGCCAGCCTCGACGCGCAAGACCCGGATTTTGCAGCGAGTTCCAAAGATTCGATGCTGCCCCCGGGCGGCGGAGATGCGGGTCTAAGTTCCTGAAACTACACGAACTCCCAAACGCGTTTGCGCTTCCGCCCGCGCCGGGGTACGTACGCGCACCGTGACCGAAGCAGAAGAAGCGCAAGACCGGGCGAAGAAAGACTCCAAGGCGCCGCCGTCCAAGGCCAAAAAGAAGAAGAGCCAGGACGAGATCAAGCAAGAGCTCCGCTCGCTGACCGAGAGCAAGGGGCCCGACAAGCCGCCCGTGGACATGAAGAAGATGTACGCGCGGGCCGCGGTGGTGCTGGTCATCGCGTGGGTCATCGCGTTCATCGTCCCCGGGCCTTGGGGCAAGGTTGGCGCCGGTGTGCTCACCGTCGCGGCTGTTGGCCTCGGCTTCTGGCTCAAGCGGTACCTCGAAAAGACCCAAGCCATTGGTGCGCTGCTCAAGGGGGCCGACTCCGACGAGGGGCGCAAAGAGGCGCTTCGGCGTCTCGAGAGCGACTTCAAGAAAGACGACACCACTGCGGTGTTGGCCCGCGCGCAGCTCGAGATGCAGGAAGACCCGCGCAAGGCGCTGGCCACTCTCGAGAGCGTGAACCTGGACAAGCAGCTGGCCCCAGTGGCCGCGCAGGTCCGGGCCATGCGCACCATGATTCACCTGACGCTGGGCGAGCTGCCTGAGGCCAAGAGCCTGGCCGAGAAGCTCGACCTGGGCAAACAGCAAGAGGCCAAGACCCGGGCCATGTTTGCCGCCGTGGCCAGCGAGACCTGGGCGCGCACGGGGCAGGGCCAAAAGGCCGTGGACACGCTGGAGCTCTTCAACCCCGAAGACCCGGACCTCGAAGAGCTTCGGGCGCAGATGTGGCGCGCGCGGGCCTTTGCTTACGCCGCCACCAACGACATGAAGGGTGCCGGCCGCGCGCTACGCAAGCTCGCCGACATGAACCCGCACCTGCTGGGCATGTTCGTGGGCCAAAAGAAGATTCATCCGCTGCTCGAACGCGAGGCCAAGCAAATCGTCATGAAGCTTGGCGTCGTGCCGCGCAAGATGGTTCGTCAGCGCATGTAGCGCGCGAAGCTGCTCGGGCCCCAAGCCCCGTGCCACGTGGGGGGGATGGCTTCCGCCGTGCCCCCAACGCTGCTCAGCCCAGGCCGGCGAGGGTGGCCTTGGCCACCGGCCGCAGCGTGAGCTCGGGCAATAGCTCGGCAAAGCTGACGACCGTGGCTGCGGGTACATCGGTCTCGATGAGCTTGCGCAGGAACCTTCGAATGTCGGGTTGCGTGAGCACGATGGGCACGTGGCCGTTGGCGCCGGCTTCGGCGGCGGCGCGCTTGAGGCTCGCGATCACGTCGCGGGCCGGGGCGGGCGGCAGGCTCAAGAACGAGCCGGCGGGCGTCCTCGTGATGGCCTTTCGTACGGTGTCCTCGATGATGGGATCCACGGTGATCACGCTGAGCACCGACGCTCCTGCCGTGAGGTTGAAGGAGATGGGCCGCCGCAGCTGGGCGCGGGCAAGCTCGGCCAACGCCAAGGGATCCTTTTCGGTGGCGGCCACGGCGGCCAGGCCCTCGAGAATGGCGCGCAGATCGCGCACGGACACGCGTTCTTCGACCAAGCGACGAAGCACATCGGCGAGCGTGGCCAGGGGCAGAGGCTTGGGGACGACGTTGCGAACGGTGGCTGGCGCATGCAATTCGAGTTCGTCGAGCAGCCGTTGCGTCTCGGACAAGCCCAACAGCTCATGGGCCCTGGCCATGAGCAGGGTCTCCGCAGCGGTGATGACGCTGCCGAGGGCTTCGTCTCCGGCGGGGACGTGCACGACCTGGGCGGGAACCTCGTGCATGGAGATGACGCAGGTGGCCTCGGACAAGCCGGCCACAGCGCGCACTTTGGGAGGGCTCAGCGGCACGCCAAGGGCATGGAAGAGCCAGCCGGGAAGGGCGTTGATTCGATCGAGCCCCCCGGGGGCCTCCCGCGTTCCTTTGGCCTCGAGATGCGGGATCAGATCGGGGCTGACCTCGAAGGTGAGCGGGGTGAGCATGGGCACGAAAGCGCCGGTTTCGACGGGTCTCGTGCTGTCGGCCACGGGCATGGCCTTGGGCTTGCGGGGGCGCGAGGCCACGAAGAGCAGCCCTGCCATGACCAAGAACGGTAGCGCGGGCAGCCCCGGGACGATGGCCAAGGCCGCCACAAAGGCCGACGCGACCCGCAATGCTTTGGGGGCCCCGAACAAGTGCGTAGCTAGCTCTTGGCCGAGCGGCGTGTCGGGGTCCTCGCTCGCCGTTCGAGTGACCAACACGCCGGCGGCCGTCGACAGGACCAGCGCCGGAATCTGCGAGACGAGGCCATCGCCGATGGTGAGCAGACCGTAGCGCTTGAGCGCCTCGACCGGCGCCATGCCCCGCTGGCCCACCCCGATGGCCAGGCCGCCTGCCACGTTGATGATCGTAATGATGAGCGACGCGATGACGTCGCCTTTGACGAACTTCATGGCGCCGTCCATGGCGCCGTAGAACTGACTCTCCCGGGACAATGCGCGGCGGCGCTTGCGGGCCTCTTGGCCGTCGATGCTGCCCGCCCGAAGCTCTGCGTCGATGGCCATCTGCTTGCCCGGCATCGCGTCGAGCACGAAGCGAGCGCCCACCTCGGCCACGCGCTCGGAGCCCTTGGCAATGACGATGAACTGAATGAGCGTCAGGATCAGGAACACCACGGCCCCGACGACGTAGTTGCCGCGAACCACGAAGTTGCCGAAGGCTCGAATGACCTCGCCGGCGTCGCCTTGCAGCAAGATCAAGCGCGTGGACGAGACGTTGAGCGCCAGGCGATACAGGGTGGTGAGCAGCAGCAGCGTCGGGAACGTGGCAATGCTCAGTGCGTCTTTGGCGTAGAGCACCACCAGCAACACGGCCACGCTGAGCGACAGATTGGCCGCGATAAGCACATCCAGAAGTGGCGTCGGCAGCGGCAGGATCATCATCCCCACGACGGCGAACACCACGAGCGACAGGGCGAGCTCTGCGGCGCCGATAGGGCCGGACGAGCGCAACACGGCGGGCACGGAGGGCTTACTCACGGGGCGATGCTACCGCGCATTTCCGCACCGGAGGGGTGAGAGCACCCCGGTTGCGGTTCGGCTGCTGTCGCAGACAAATGTTTGGGCGGGCGATGGCCACGTGGGGCACCCGCGCCAAGCGGCCAAACGAAAACGCCTGAGGACGGACAGATGCGAGCTGTGTTGCAACGGCCTGTGCAAGCGTCCGAAAAGGCATCTGTTGCTTCGTCGGATGACGAAATTGAGCTGCCAAAGCGCTTGAGGTGCTGCGCGGATCCATTTGTTATTGCTAGTGAAATTGGCGCACGCAAAGGAGGCCTTCCCGGATGTGCCCGTTTGGTAATACTGTGAGGGTTCGGACCACGGATCATGAGCCAGAAACCGCCCGGGGAGTTTGCCCCCCCGCCGCTTCGCCGAACCGGACACGCGCTGTCCGATGTCGGTCGCAAGCGGACCAGCAACGAAGACGCCTACTTCTTCGACGATCGGCTCGGCCTGTACGTCGTGGGCGACGGCATGGGCGGACATGCCGCGGGGGAAGTCGCGAGCCAAGAGGGCGTCGAGACCGTTTACGGCATGGTCAAGCGCGGCATCGCCAATCTCCACGAGCTTGCGGACCCTGTCGTCGAAGAAGATGCCCGGGCGGCCTGCAGGTTGATGGAGAGTTCCATCCAGGCGGCCACGTACATGGTGTTCTCCATGGCCGAGATGGACCGCGGCAAGAGCGGCATGGGTACCACCCTAAGCGCGCTCTTGGTGCTCGGCGACTACGCGGTGACCGCCCAGGTTGGCGATAGTCGCATCTACCGGGCCAACGGCGACACCGTCGAGCAGCTGACCGAAGACCACACCCTCATCGCCTGGCAGCTCAAGCAAGGGCTCATCACACCGCAAGAGGCCAAAAAGTCGCCTCATCGCAACGTGATCACGCGTGCCGTCGGCAACCGCGACTACGTGCAGGTCGACACGGGGCTTGTGCCCATTCGCTCCGGGGACCGCTTCCTACTTTGCAGCGATGGTCTGCACGGGTACCTGCGGGAGTCAGACATTGCGCCCATCGTGGCGCTCGGTGGCCAGGCCGCGGTCAAAAAGTTCATCGATCTGGCCAACGAACGCGGCGGCAAAGACAACATCACTGCCGTTCTGCTCGAGCTCGACTAGCCGAGCAGGCCCGCGCGGGCACGAGCCTCGTCCGAAGCCGTCCGGCGGGCATAGCAGCCCCCGCGTGTCCCGAAATTTGCCGCATGATTGCCGGGAGGGCGGATCATACTGCGCGGGCAAGCAGTCGTTTTGTTGCCCAGCTCCAAAGAAAAAGGTTAGTGGTCGGCATGCAACGCGGGCTGTGTCCGCGGGGCCGCGTGTTCCTCCTGAGGTCCACGAAACTACTTGGCTTTCTTGTTGGCCCGAACATTGGATTCAGTCCCGCCTGGAGGAACTACGATGACCAAGAAGCGTGTGGGCGTGCTCATGGGTGGGGATAGCGCGGAGCGAGAAGTCTCGCTGCGCACCGGCGACGGGGTCGCCAAGGCCCTTTTGGCGCGCGGACACGAGGTCGTGCCGGTGGTTCTGGGCGATGCTCCTGGCTCCGACGCCGCAGCGGCCATCAAGGCGGCCCGCATCGACGTTGCCTTCCTGGCGCTGCACGGTCGCGGTGGCGAAGACGGCTGCATCCAAGGACTCCTCGAACTTTTGCGCATTCCGTACACGGGGTCGAGCGTGCTCGGCTCGGCGCTGGCCATGGACAAGCTCAAGGCCAAAGAGATGTTCCGCCTGCACAACGTGCCGACACCCCCGTACTACTCGGTCCTCGCGTCGGACCTGACGGACATCCAAGACCTCCACGGCAGCTTCGGCTTCCCCGCCATCGTCAAGCCCCGCAGCGAAGGCTCCAGCGTGGGCCTGTCCAAGTGCGAAGACATGGTGCAGTTGATGCACGGCATCGACGCAGCGCTCACCCACGACAGCCACGCGCTCGTCGAGCGCTTCATCCGTGGCCGGGAGATCCACGTGGGCATTCTCAATGGCCGGGTTCTCGGGGCCATCGAGGTCATCCCGAAGAGTGGCCTGTACGACTACAACGCCAAGTACACCGCTGGCCAAACCGACTACGTGTGCCCGCCGGACATGCCGGCCACGCGCATGATCGGCGTCATGAACCTGGCCGAGCGCGCCGTTCGCGCGCTCGGGTGCACCGGGGCTTGCCGCGTGGACCTATTGGTCACCGAGGGCGAGAACGAGTACGTCCTCGAGGTCAACACACTGCCCGGCATGACCCCCACTTCGTTGCTTCCCAAGATCGCCGCCAGCGCCGGCATCGAATACGGCGCGCTTTGCGAGGACATTCTGAGCGGCGCGCGGCTCCACAACCACGCCGAGCGCACGCGCAACGAGCGGCACTCGCAGGTTAGTTTTACGGCCGTGGTGCCCGTGAGCACCCTCGGCGCCACCGGCGAGTAAGCCCACGGGTCGCCTCAGGGCCCTCCCCGAAAAAGGCCCCGCTTGGGGCCTTTTTGCTGTCCGAAAGGGTCGGCCCAGACTGCGGTTGGCCGCGCCTCGGGGGGGCGATACCTTGCTTGGTGGCCTTAGTCGCGGAACAGCACACCGCCGATGGCGGCCAGGCGTTCCTCGTCTTCGTCGCTGCGGTCGGTCAAGCGGGTGAGCGCGTACCACTCCGCGTCGAGGGCGGTGAAGTCTTGGGCGCCCAGGCGCGGAGCCTGCGGGCCGAAGTAATTGCGGCGCTCGAGGTACTCGAGGTAGCGCTTGTGAACGTCGGGGTTCATGGGGATGGGGCTATAGCGGGTTCCAGCGGAGCCCGAAAGGGCTTACGATCTGCCCTGGTCGGGCCATGGTCCGCTTTTCCGCCGTCTCTTCGAGCCACCCGTCGAACGCATCATGCTCGCCCATATGGAGTCTCTGCCGCGTTTCCTCGACCCGAGGTATCGGCTCGACGCGCGCATCGGTCAGGGCGGCATGGCCATGGTGTACCGCGGCTTCGACGTGCAGATGGCACGGCCCGTTGCCATCAAATTGATTTACAGCTCGGACAGCGATGACATCGACGAGTCCGTGATGTCGCGCTTCCTGCGCGAGGCGCGGCACACCGCGCGTCTGCGTCACGAGCACATCGTCGAGGTCTACGATCTCGGCAAGACCGAAGGCGGCGAGGTGTACTTCGTGATGGAGCTGCTGCCGGGGGAAACCCTGAGCACCATCTTGCGCACGCAGGGGCGCATGCAGCTCAAAGACGCCATCCACGTGGGCATTCAGGTCTGCGAGGCCCTGCACGTCGCGCACATTCAGGGCATCATTCATCGTGACCTGAAGCCCGCCAACATCATGGTATTTCCTCGGGCGCACGATCCCCTGTTTGCCAAGGTGCTCGACTTCGGCGTGGCCAAGGCCTTGGGCAGCGTGGAAGAGCGTCTCACGCGCACAGGCATGCTGGTTGGCACCATCGAATACATGGCCCCGGAGCAGATCATCGGTC
>JBIKNA010000381.1:0-7370 GCA_044358965.1 Polyangiaceae bacterium | reverse complement strand
ACGAGTCCGACAACCTCAGGGCGCGCTGCTGCCTGAAAGTAGACAGCTGCTCCAAAGCCCTGCACGCCGAAGGGAGTACCGAGCGCGCAGCGGTTCTCACCAATGCCCGACTGCCCAAACGGGATATAGCGGAGCTGGTACTGGTAGGCGCGCGGATCGCCGGGGGGCGCTTGGCGGACGAAGTAGAGGCCTGCAGTTGGTCCCGTCTCGACCACGGCCAACCCCGAAAGCCTATACTCGTTGATCGCTCCCCCGTTTGGACCGGTCAAGATGGCTTCCACGGGGCCGAAGGGCCCGGCAACTCCTCCGTCACCTGCGTCCTTCCCCCCGGCATCGACGATGCCGGCTTCCGGCCCGCCGGCATCAAACCGCGCGTCGCCTTGCCCCGCGGAATCCTGGTTCACCTCTTTGCCCGCTACGGCGCCGCCGCAGAGCGGGATCTTGTCGGTCTTCGCGCGAATGGCCAGCGGACCGTTGGGGCCCGCGGGGCGACCGAGCTTGATGCCGTCGGCCTTGAGCTTTTGGCACACGCGCGGCGAGAACAGCACCTTGGTGACCGCGTCGGGCGTGCCGCCACCGGGGGCCACAGTCCACAGGGGCTCGTCGGACCCCTCGCCGTCGAGCGGCACGAAGCACAGTACCTTGGCCGGATCTTCGTTGGGCACGCACACGCCCGAGCCGCCCTTGTCGTTGCGGGTCCAGAAGGCGAAGTTGAGTTTGTCTGCGGGCTGCGGCGACGAGAGCGCGAGCGTGCAATCACCGGTGGCCTCGTTGAACGCCGGCTTGATCTCCTCGGCGCCCTTGTACACCTTGGCCGGGTTGAAACACTCGCCGGCCGTGGCCGCCGCCGCGGCCGTCGCACCGCCGAACACTTCTTCTTCTTTGAACTCCGGCAGCGCTGCCGAGTCCACGTCGGCAGGCTTGCACACGCCGGCAATCTCGGTCTGCCCATCGGGGCAGGTGAACGTGAGCTTGTCGCCAAGGCCGAAGGAGTTGCTGAACTCGTCGTTGACCTCGAAGCCCAGGGGTTTGACCTCGGAGAACTGCTTCTCGTCGATGGTGCCCTGGGCGGATCCGTCGCTGATGAACCGGAGCGGCATGCGCAGCAGCGCGCGACGCTCTTTGGGCACGGTGGTGCGGGCGTCGCGCGTGACGCGGGCTTTGAGTTTGCCCGTGGCCGTGTCTTTCTGAAACGCCATGACGCGCACGCGTACCTTGGCGTCGGGTTTGTCTTCGTTGGAGACGATGGCCATGGTCGAGGGGAGCTTGACCACGCGGCGGCCGTCCCCCTGCTCCGTCGCGGGCACAATGGTGGCCACCTTGACGATGCCATCGGAAGACACGAACACGCCGACGTGCGTGATGTCTTTGGGCACGTCCATGTCGGACTGCATGGCCACGATGACGGCGCCCGCGTCTTTGGAGCGGCAAGCCTGCGGCGCCACCCCCGCGAGCACACTCGCTGCCCCCACCAACGCAAACGACAAGCGACGCTTCCCCATGAGCAACAGTGTACCCACAAGCCGTCGCCGTGCGCGTCGCACAAACGCGTGACGCGGTCCACTTGGCGCCAATGTGGGCCCGGGACCGCGTCGCGTGGCAATCAGCCGGAAGTGCGGCCGAGGCTACTTCTTGGGGCTCTGTAGAACCATGAGGTGGAACTTGCCGAACTCGGCCTGCCCAAGCGTGTACAGAATCTCGACCAGGAGACGGTAGGGCGTGCCCTCGTCGGCCACAATTTTGGCTTCGGAGGTGTTTGGGTCTTTGCCCGAGGCCGCGCGGATCAAGCGGTCTTTCTCGCGCCAGCTCTGCAGCGCATTGGCCAGCGGCACGATGTACAAGTCGTTGGCGCCGCTGCGCTTGTACTTGCCCTCGATGCCGTGCGTGGCGTCGCCCGGAACCGGGCACACGATGTTGTCGTCGACCACCACGTTGGACTTGGAGATGAGGACCAACAGGCCCTCTTCGGTGGCCTCGGTGGTGAGCGAACTCTTGGGCATCGTCATGTCCTTCGATTGGGGAATCGAAGCGGATGACGCCGACATGCTCTTGAGCAAGAAGACCAAGATGATGGTCATCATGTCGAGCATGGCCGTGATGTTGAGGAAGTTCGCCTCGTGCTCTTGGTGATTGCGCCGGATCTCCTTCCGGAGCATGCGCTTGTAGAACACCGTGCTGGCCGGTTTGGTCGGCGGACGGGGCGGCTGGCTCCCGCCGCCTGGCGGCGCGCTGGGGTTCTGTTGTCCACCAAAGTTGGGCGGGGGCTGGTTGGCCATGCTCTCGCTCGTTCCTATCGGGCCAAACCGAAGTTCACTTCGGGGAAGAGTTTCTCGCCCTTGTCGTCTTTGCGCAGGGCATCGATGGTGCTGATCACCGCTTGGTAGGGGATCTGCGGGTTGGCGCTGATGGTCACGCTCTCTTCGTCTTTGAAGTCGGGCGAAGCGCTCTTGAGCTTTTGCGCGCAGCGCGTGAGCTCGGTGAAGTCGTACTCGGGCCCCTTCTTGGGCACCGCAAGGCCTGCACCGGTGTCGTTGCAGCCGGGCGCGATGTTGCCACCGCGGGCCTTGATGCTGAAGCCCTCGGGCACCACGATGACCGTGAGGCCAAGCGTGGGCGTGGTGGGCGCGCGACCAGCGCCACCAGCGCGCGGGGGCGCCGTGTCGATGGTGGCGGTGAACGTCACGCTCACCGTGGCGAGCACGAACATGAGCACGTTCATGACGATGTCGAGGAACGGGACGATGTTGAGCTCGCCGCCCTCTTCGTCGGGAGCAAGCTCTTTCGGCGCGGCGAGGCGACGAATCTTGCTCCGTTGTGCTGCGCTAAGTTTTTCCTGCGCCATCTTGAGATTTGCCCGAGCGAGGGAGAAAGGCGCCCAGCTGGGCTAGATCGACGAGTTCGACGCTAGCCCAGAAAGAGCGCCCGGCCGATCAGTAGCCGCCGCCGGGACGGGTCTGGATGGTGAGCAAGTTGAAGACACGCTCTTGCGTGCCGTCGAGGTCGTGCTGGATGTTCTTGGCGCGTTGGTGAAGCACCAAGTGGAAGATCATGCAGAGCACGGCGATGCCGAGACCGAGCGCCGTGTTGTACATGGCCTCGGCGATACCGTTGGCCAAGATGCGCTGACGGTCGGCGGCGGAGAGGCCCGGAGCCGACACGGCGCCGAAGGTGTGGATGAGACCAACGACGGTGCCCAGCAGACCAATGAGCGTCGCGATGTTGGCGAGCGACCAGAGGGTGCCGATGCGCTTTTCCACGGCGGGCTTCAGCTCGCCGAGCTTCTCGCTCATGGCGGCGTCGATCTCGTCGGGTCCCTTGTTGGCGTGGGTGAGGCCCGCCTTGACGAGCTGCAAGGTGGGGTAGTCGCCCGCATCGCAAAGCTTGATGGCGCGGTCGATGTTGCCCGCGGTGACCAGCTTCTTGATCTGGGCGAAGAACTCCTTGGAGTTGACGCGATACTTCGTCAGCTGGAAGGCCGCCCGCTCGATCACCATGGCCATCACGATGGCGCTGACCACGAGGTTGATCGAGAGGAACGTGGGGTTCTCTTTGAACGCCTCCATCAAGGCGCTGCCACCACCACTCGAAGACGCACTCAAAAGTGCCAAGAACATTCCCGCCGCTCCTTTCCTATCTCACGCCAAACGCAAAGGCTTCGCTTGAACCGCCCGCACGATAGCGGGCTTCTCTCGCGCAAGTCAACGAACGTCCAGCGATAGAAACGCCCGAGGCTCCAGAAAACGCGAAAGGCCCCAAATCGAAGCGTGTTCGGGCGCCAAGGAACCCGGCGGCGGCGAAAACAATCCAGTCTGGGTGCAAATTCTCAAAGACACTGAATTTTCATAGATTTGGGGCCCACCTTTTCGGTTTGCACCTTCACTTTTTGTCCAAAGCTGGTTGACCCCAGTGGGTCCTAAGGTCAGTGTTCGCGCGGCGCTCGCGGCCAGCAATCTTCGCTCGCTCGCGCAGCCGCCCTTCTTTGCTTCTTTGTGCTGGCAGCGTCCGGGTCCGTGGCCCCCTCAGCAATCGTTTGCTGAATGGCCATTGAGACAATGATGCGCTTGCGCGGCTACGGGGCCTTCATATAACGTCCCGCGCCTCGGAAGTGAGCCGCCTATTGTTTCGTGGCTCGCCAAGAAAGTCTCCGAAGGCATAAGTCCTTCAATAAAGCGCCGGGGTTCTTTTCCCGGCAATCGTTTCCAGATCGAGGAGGAACGCTCAAATGGCTGGTTTGTGGAAGCACTTCAAAGACGGTGGATGGGGCATGTACCTCATCCTTTTCTGGTCCATCGTCACGCTCGGCATCATCATCGAGCGCGCCCTGTACCTCTTCGGCTCCGGCATCAACAAGGACGTGTTCCTTGCCACCATGCAGAAGTGCATCCTGGCTGGCGACGTGGCCAAGGCCGTGAAGATGTGCTCGGCGGCCAACGCCCCCCTCGCCCGCATCGTGCAGGCCGGCCTCGTCAAGGTGAACCGCCCCGACGAAGAAGTGCAAGCCGCCATGGACGAAGCTGCGCTCCGTGAGATCCCCAAGATCGCCAAGCGCACGGGCTTCCTCGCCCTCATGGCCAACCTCTCCATGCTGTCGGGTCTGCTCGGCACCGTGTCCGGTCTCATCACGAGCTTCGGCGCCGTCTCCGGCGAGAGCGTCGACCCCAGCCAAAAGGCCCGCATTCTCGCCGAGGGTATCTCCGAGGCCATGAACTGCACGGCCTTCGGTCTCATCGTTGCCCTCATCGGCCTCATCGGCTTCGCCATCCTCAACGGCAAGACGCAGCAGCTCGAGGACGACATCAACGAGGCCAGCGTGCAGGTGCTGAACCTGGTGGTCACCAACCGCCAGAAGGTCAACCTGACCGGCGTCGCGGCCTAATTAGGGCCCGAACAATCGAGCGAAGCCAAAGGGGCCAGGCATTCCTGGCCCCCTCCTCCTCAAGTCGGAGTTTTTCATGGGTGGCGTAGACGTTGGCGGTGGCGGCAAGGGTGGGCGTAAAGCCCTCGACTCGGAGATCAACATGATCCCGTTCATCGACTTGCTCATGGTCACCATTTCGTTCCTCCTTATTACGGCCGTTTGGTCGCACATGGCCCGCATCAACGCGGATGCCCAGGTGCCCGGACCCCCGCGCCCAGACAAAGAGCAAGACAAGGTCGAGCCCGAAAAGCAGCTCCACGTCGAGATGAAATCGGCGGAGAAGTTCGTGCTCATCTGGAAGCAGGGCGGTCAGGTCGTCAGCACCGTCGACGTTCCCCGCAAAGACAACATGCAGGTCGAGAACGGCGCCAAGGCCATTCGCTTCCCGGACCTGGCGGCCAAGATCGAGTCCGAGTGGAAGGCCACTGGCCAGCACCGCGACGGCACCGACAAGAAGTTCGACCAGGCCATCCTGCACACGGACAACGAGACCCCGTACGTCTACTTGGTCGGCGTCATCGACGCGATCTACCACGCCAAGCGCCCCTTCAACGTGGGCGGCAAGTCGGAGCTCATGCCCGCCTTCAACGTCACGTTCGCAGTAAACTGATTGCCGTCAACTGACCCAAGGACCAGCACGCCATGACCATTCATGAGCCCGGCCGACGCTTGATGCACGCAGTGCAGCTCAAGTTCGTCCAAAAGAAAGTTTCCGGCGGCGGCGGACGTACAGTCAACGCAGGTTTGTCGCTCACCAGCATGATCGACTTCCTCATCGTCGTCGTCGTCTTCTTGCTGATCACGTTCAGCGCCTCCGGCGAGACGCCCATCCAGAAGGGCGTCCACCTCCCCAAGGCCGAGAACACCCTCGACATGCTCGATGCGCCCATCGTGGCCATCACAGGCAGCCAGATCCTCCTCGACGGCACCCCGTCGGGCAACACCCGCGCCATCGAAGACAGCAAGCGCCTGCAGCGCATCGACGAGCTGTTCAACAGCCTCAAGGGCAAGCGCGAGACGTGGAAGCAGCTGCACCCGGGCAAGGAGTTCCCCGGCGTCGTGGTCTTGCAGATCGACCAGGACATCCAGGCCGTGGTCGTCAAGAGCGTCTTCCAGACCGCAGCCTTTGCCGGCTACCCCAACGTCAGCTTCATGGTCAATTCGATCCCGAAGTCTGGCCCCGCGGGCGGCGGACACTAAGCGGAGCTTTTGCGGCGCGCCCTTGGCGTACCCGAGACCCGCTCCTGACCGAGCGGGTCTTTTTCATTTCCGAAGCATTCGTAGGCGCCGGTTTGGGCGCCCCAAGAGCGCCCTGCCCCGGGGCGATGGCTGGAAGGACGTTGGTTATGGATCGGCAACGCGGACTCAAGTCACTGTCCGGCGCACGCGACGGCCGCGCCCGCGGCAAGTTCACGCGGCCCACGCCCAACCTCTTGTTGTTCGCCATCGGCGGCGTCAGCATCTCGCTGCTCATCTACTGGTTCATCTCCTCCCGCGAGCTGGCGCAGCAAAAGACGGCATTGCTGGCGCAGCAACGCGCGGCCAAAGCCACCGTGGGGGCCGAGTGGTACCCCATGCGCGACAAGCTCGAGAAGCTCGCCCTCGAGGCCGCGGGCCCCTACCCCGGCGATCTCGTGGAACCCGAGGCCAAGAGCTGGGACTTCCGCGGTTTGCCCGGCATCTACCTGCGCATGCGCGTCGACAACGCCAAAGACGTGGGCAGCATTCGACGGGCCGCGAGCGAGTCGCTGCGCGACGGATTCACCGGGTGCTTGCTCCGCACGCAAAACGCAGCGTTGCTGCGCGGCGAGCGCGACGCCAGCGCGTTTGCCGACAACCCCTGGAACCTGCGCCAAGCGTATGTGGCCACCCGGGTGTTGGGCGAAGAGTGGGAGTCCGAGGTGCACGCTGCCGGCGATGATCTGCGACTCCGTGTATTTTCCCAGCAGTACGACAAGGCCAAGCGCGAGGAGATCCCGCTGGTCATCGACATCGTCAAGCGTGCCAGCTTCTTCTTGTTGGTGCTCGACGAAGACGTGCCAGAGGCGGCGGCGCTGGGCGACGGTGGCGTCATCACCAGCGATGTGTTGCAGCAGGTGGCGCACCCGGCGCGGGTGTTTGTGTACAACACCAAAGAGAGCAAGTTGCTCGTGCGTCTTCGGCGCACGGGCTCCGCAGATGTCATCAACACCGGGGCCATTCCCAGCGAAGAGACTCGCCTTGCGATGCAGCGACAGGTCAACAACTGCTCGCTGGCGCAGCAAGTGTGGTCGGAGCTTCGACCAAAAGACAAGTGACGCGCACCTAGCCTAAGTCACCGAGCGTGATTCGACTACAGACGCCGGGCGCCATTTGGGCTTGGGACCCAAATGCAGGAGGTGGGGCCCCAGCGGCAATGCCTCTGGGGCGGAGGACAGCGTCCTCCGATAACAAAGGAAGCTAAATCGCTGAG
>JBIKNA010000068.1:0-24113 GCA_044358965.1 Polyangiaceae bacterium | reverse complement strand
TGCCCACGGGTGACGTTGAGGCGCAGGCGCTCTTCGCCATGTTTGACCGCCGGATACACGATGGGGACCATCATGACGCCACACTCGAGGAGTGCGATGTGCATGAAGAGGGTCTTGCGCTCGTCGCGGCAGAGCACGGGCATGATGTGCGTGTTGCTGGCGCCGAGGTCGAAGCCGATCTCCGTGAGCTTGCTGCGCATGTAGCCCGCTTTCTGGTGCAGCTCCTGGACCATGGCCGGACCGTCGGACTCGAGCATGTCGAGGATGGTCGAGGCCGCCGCGATGACCGGAATGGGGAGCGACGCGCTGAACAGGAAGCTTCGTGCGGTGTTCTTGACGAGGTCGACGACCTCGGTGGTGCCGAGAAGGATGCCGCCGATGCCGCCAAAGGTCTTGGAGAACGTGGAGATGACCACGGGGACCTTGCCCTCGAGGCCCATGTTCTCGATGACGCCGGTGCCACGGGTCCCGACGGTGCCGGTGCCGTGGGCGTCGTCGACCACCAGCACGGCGTCGTAGCGCGCGCAGATCTCGACGAACTCCTTGAGGTGCGCGGTATCGCCGTCGAGGGAGTAGATGCCCTCGACCACCACCAGGGCGTTCTTGCGCTCGCGGCTCTTGAGGATGCGCTCGAGGCTCTTGGCGGAGTTGTGATTGAAGAAGCGAATCTCGGGCGCCTTGCCGGGGATGCCCGCGGACAAGAACGTGCCGTCGAGAATGCAAGCGTGGGAGAAACTGTCGAGGATGAGCGTGGTGTCTTTGTCGGCCAGGCTCATGAGCGTGCCGAGCATGGCCTGGTAGCCCGTGGTGAACGTGAGGCAGCTCTCGAAGCCGAACCACTTGGCGAGGCGCCGCTCGAGCTCGACGTGCTCGACGGTGGTGGCTTGGGCCCGAGAGCTGGACAGGCCGCAGGCGTACTTGTCGACGGCGCGCTTGGCGGCCTCTTTGACCTTGGGGTGATTGGTCAGGCCCAGGTAGTCGTTGGAGCTGAAGTTGATGATGGGCTTGCCGCCAATTTGCGTGTGCAAGCCGCCGGTCTCGAACTCGCGAAAGAACGGGTAGACCTGCTTGTCGCGAGCCTCGCGAATACGGGCCAGTTCCGCGTGCGCTTTATCGTCGATCCAGCTCATCGTTGCTGGGGCCGATATGACACGTCACGCCCAGGAAAACCAGCGTTTTCCACGGCGTTTCGTCTCGCCTCGCGTGGGTGTTTCCCACTGTGGCAACAGAGGCACACGGGCCGCTCGTCGCGCAGACATTTCGCCTGGTCGTTCAGGCGGCGGCGCTAGCTTCGACTGAGCACCGCGGCGCCAGCGTTGCCGTAGTAGCCAAGCTCGGTGATCAGCACGACGTTGGGCGTACACGCGCTGACTTCGCCGCGGACGAGGGGCATGGACATGGGCTTTTGCATCCATTCGACCGCGCTGGCGAGGGAAAGGCTGGCGGCGGCGCCAAGGGTCTCGCCGAAGAGGCGCTTGGGGGCGGCTACGCGCACGGTCTCGCCGAGCACCTGGGTGATGGCGCCCACTTCGGCTGCGTCGAACGGTGCGATGCCTCCGAGGCCCGCGACCACGAGGTCGACGTCTTGGGCCTGCAGGCCCGCTTGGGCGAGGGCTTGGGTGATGCTGCGGACGAGAGCGTCTTTGCCCGGGTGCAGCCAAGATCCGGAAGGGCCCAACGAGACGGCCGAGTGCACGCCGCGAAGACGTGCAAGCGATGTGGCACCGCGCGCGTGGGCCGACGTCATCGTCTCGAAGACCAAGAGCCCCGCGGCCTCGGACAGCGGGACAGCGCGAGAGAGGCCGAGCTTGCTCCAGCCAACATAGAGCGCTTCGCTCAGGGACTCGGCGCCACCCACAAGAAGTGCCTGCGCTCGCTGCGACGATAGGCAAAGTTCGGCGGCAAGCACGGCGTCGATGGCGCCGGGGTTGCCCGTGGAGACGGTGACGTTGAGGGCCCGGAGGCCCTCCCAGATGCTGACGTAACCGCTCGCGGTGTTGCTCACCGTATTGGGGAACCGCTGCGGGCTGATGTACCGAGCGTCTTCGAGGGTGGCCACGCGGTGGATTTCGTCGATGGCCTCGAGGGAGCCGTATGCGTTGGAGCCAATGAAGCCGATGGCTTCGGCGGGGACGCTCAGGAACTCGCCGTCTTTTTTGAGGCCGGCGTCTTCGAGGGCGTGTTTGGCCGTTACGATGAGCAGCTTGGTGAGTCGGTCCAGCGTGCGAAGACCCTTGTCGCCCAAGTACTTGCTCGCGTCGAAGTCCGGGACCTCGTAGGCGTGTGGGCTTTCGTGGCGTTCGACGGGGATCGAAGCACACGGACGCAGCGGACGGCTCTTGAGCGGTACCGCTGCCGCCAGGCCGGCTTGCAGTTCGTCGCGTCCGACGCCCAAGGCCGAGCTTGCGCTCAGGCCGGTGATGACGATGTCGGTCATGGCCTACGCTCCGCGGGAGGAGGCAGAACCCCCGGGCGCGCCAAGCACACCACGGCGTTGTAGCCTCCGAAGGCGAGGGAGTTGTTGAGCACGATGTCCGATGGCCCCGGGCGCGCGGTGCCCGCCACCAAATCGACGTCGCACTCGGGGTCTTTGGTCTCGAAGCCCACGGTGGGCGGGTAGATGCCCGTCTCGAGGGTGAACACGCAGCCAACGGCCTCGAGGGCGCTTGCGGCCCCCATGCAGTGCCCCAACATGCTCTTCATGCTCGAGATGGGCACGCGCCGACCGTCGAACACCTGCGACAGCACCTGCGCCTCGGCGACGTCGTTGGCCTTGGTGCCGGTGCCGTGAGCGTTGATGAAGTCGACCTGCGCCGGGGTGATGCCCGAACGCGCGATGGCTTGGCGCATGGCCGAGATGCTGCCCACCGCATCGGGATGCGGCCTCGTGATGTGGTAGCCGTCGCAGGTCAGGCCCGCGCCGCCGATCTCGGCGTAGATCTTGGCCCCGCGAGCCGCGGCGTGGCGCTCGGACTCCAAGATGAGCACCGCCGCGCCTTCGCCGAGCAGCAGTCCCTGGCGGTTTTTGTCGAAGGGTTGGCACCGCTCCGTGGCCATGGCCTGCAGTCGTACGAAACCTGCAAACTGCACCTTTTGCAGCAGCTCCGAGGCTCCGGCCACAACCACGTCGGCGCGACCGGTGCGGATCAGGTCTGAGGCAAAGGCGATGGCGTAGTTGCCCGCGGCGCAGGCCGCCGGCAGCGTGAGGACCGTACCTGTGGCCCCCACGGCTTTGGCCACCTGGATGGGCAGCAACGCGGCACCGTAGCGAAGCACTTGTGGGGGCCGCACACCGTCGGGGCCATGGGAGATGAGCGCGTGGTCGAGTTGCTCGAGGACGTCGGCGTCCCCCATGGTGGTACCGAACACCACGCTCGTGCGTTCGCCGGACAGGGCACCCTCGGAGAGCCCCGCATCGCCCAGGGCCATGCGCGCGGCGGCCACGCCCATTTGTGAGCAGCGGCCGAGGGCCCGGGCCTCGCGCCGGCTCAAGTGATCGTGCGGGACGAAGCCGCGCACCTCGCCAGCAAACTTGCGGCCCATGGCCGCCGCGTCGAAGGCGGTGACGGGCGAAATGCCAGACCGGCCCTCCGCCAGCGCGGCGAAGAAGTCGCGTCGACCCAGCCCGATGGAGCTGATGACGCCAAGTCCGGTGACGAAGATGCGGTCGGAATTCACGGCAGGAGCGGGGGGACCCTTAGCACGGCCGCCGGGCCAAGGTGCGCCGGACGAGGGGGCAGGCGGCTGCCGCCTCGTCATCGGGCAGGTCTGAATCTGGCAGGTCCGAGCGTTCGCGCGGGTTTGCGCGTCATGGGGGAAAGCCGAGTACTATCGGCGCGTAAGGCGCTTCGCGGTGCCGGACTGTTTCGCGGTCAAGTCGGCTTGCGTCATGGCCGATCCCGCAGTATGGCACCGCACCCCGAGCGGCAGCTTTCTGTCGCCCCTTCGGGCCCGGGAACCGCGAACATGGCCTCCACCCCCTGCACTGCAACCACCGTCACCCAGGCCCTCGAAGCCCTCAAAGACGTTCAGGATCGGGGCTTTACCTTTGCCACCCCCGCGGGCGAACGCGTGATCCCCTTCGCCGAACTTCACGGCACCGTCGGGCGCGTGGCGGCGAGCATCCGTGCCGCTGGCGTCGATGTCGGCGCCCGGGTTGCGCTGGTTCTGCCCGAGCCCGACCAGTTCGTCATCGCGTTCCTTGCGTGCATTGCTGCGGGCGCTGTGCCGGTCCCCATGTTCCCGCCGGTGTCCATGCGGGCCACCACGGCGTACGAAGCCACGCTTTCGCACATTTGTGCGACCGCGGGCGTCACCATGTGCATTGCGTCCGAGGCATCCACGGCATGTGTGGGCCGCGCGCTGCCCAGCACCGAGCGTCGCCTCATGAGCGAGCTTCTGGCAGAGGCTCCAGCAGGGCCGCTCTTCCGACCGGCGCAGCCCTCGGACGTGGCCTTCTTGCAGTTCACCTCGGGCAGCACCGCGCAGCCCCGCGGCGTGGTGGTCACGCACCAGAACCTGGCTGCCAATGCCACGGCCTTCATGTTCCACGGCCTCGGCGCCGATCCGGACTTCGACAAGGGCGTGAGTTGGCTTCCGTTGTACCACGACATGGGCCTCATCGGCTTTGTCATCGGGCCGCTCTTCTATGGCATTCCCGTGGTGTTCCTGCCCACGGCCACGTTCGTGCGCTCGCCGCGTAGTTGGCTCGAAGCCATCTCTCGGCACCGCGGCACCATCACCTACGCCCCCAACTTCGCCTACCAGCTGGTGGCGCGCCGGGTTGCTGCGTCGGATCTCACCGGTCTCGATCTGTCCTGCCTCAAGCACGCCGGCTGCGGCGCCGAGCCCATCTCCGCCGACACCTTGCGCGCCTTCGCCACGGCGCTCGCGCCCGCAGGCTTCTCGCCCAAGGCGTTCATTCCGTCGTACGGCCTGGCCGAGAGCACCCTGGCGGTGGCCTTCGATACGCGCCACGAGGGTCTCGGCACCGATCGGGTTCAAGACGTCGCCCTCGAGCAAGGCCGCGCGGAGCCCGGCGAGGGCCGGGAGCTCGTGGCGTGCGGGCGCGCGTTTCCCGGGCACGAGATCGGCATCTTCGACCCGGAGACGGGGGCGCGGGTCAACGACCGAATGGTGGGCGAGATCAGGCTAAAGGGGCCGAGCGTTTGCGCCGGCTACTACGGCGATCGCGCGCTTTCGGCCGGTCTCTTCGAAGGCGCGTGGCTCCGCACCGGCGACCTTGGCTACTTGGTCGACGGACAGCTTTTCGTCTGCGGTCGCATGAAAGAGATGATCATCGTGCGCGGGCGCAACTTCTTCCCGACGGACCTCGAGTGGGCTCTCGCCGATGCGGGGCTCAAGCGCCCGAGCGTGGCCTTCGGTGTCACGTTGGCCGGCGTCGAGCAGCTTGCCGTCTGCGTCGAAGGCACGCGGCGCGAGCAAGCCGAACTGAAGGCCCTGGTCACCCAGGTCCTGGGCGACCAGATGGCCCTCACCGTGGGCGATGTTCGCGTGGTTCCCGTGGGCACGCTCCCGCGCACATCGAGCGGCAAGCTCCAACGCACCCGGGTGCGAGCCATGTACAATACAGACACCCTCCCGGCCTTTACGTCGGACGCGGACCCTGCGGCGGAGGCGCCCCTGGGCGCGTAAATCATTTCGCGCCCGGTGTTTCCCGCGCGCACATATCTGAGGCAAAAACGGCACATGACGCACGACGAACGACTGGATTTGTTCCGAAAAATCGCCACCGAAGTGGTGGAAAAAGACTTCTCCGGCATCGTATCTACGGCACAAATCAGCGAGCTTGGCATCGACTCCCTGGGCATGCTCGAAATCATCGGCGAGATGGAACGCCAATTGAAGATTCAACTTCCCGACGAGGCCTTGGCCAACGTCGTCACCGTGCAGAACTTGCTTGACGAAGTCGCCACCCGGCAGGTGGCGTCCTAGCCGGCGCCTACAACCGACACTTTCCTTGTTGTTTGCGCCCCGATTGAAATAGAAGGAATCCCAAGATGAACGACGCGAAGCTTTTGGAGGAACTCCGGGCCATGATCTCCGAGATTGCGGAGATCGACGAGGTGCCCGACGAAACCCCCTTCAAGGACCTCGGCATCGACTCCATGATGGGCGTTGAAATCGTGGCCGCCATCGAGCGCACGTACAAGATCAAGATCGAGGACGCGGAGCTGCAGAAGGTGAGCACCCTGCGAAGCTCGCTCAGCCTCGTCCAACAGAAGCTGGCGCAAGCGGCCTAAGGGCCCTCGGCCGAGCCAAGCAGGCCGCGGTACCTCGCACAAACGGGGGCCGTCGGCCTTTTTGCCTTTTGTAGCTGCGCGGAAGTTGTAGGTGCTTGGAAGGCTCGTGTCTGCGGACCGTGGTCAGCGGCCGCACAACGTGGCGGCGGCTTCGCCCAGCAACACGTTCACGACGGGCATGTAGAAGCAGAGGCCCACCGCAGCCAAGGCGATCCACACCGCCCAGAACGGAAAGCCCCGGTCGCCCTCGAGAGGTGCCTGACGTCGCGCGGGGGGCGCGGCAGCCGGCGTCGTCGGGGCCTGTCGGGCCGAGGGCGGGCAGAGCTCGATGGCGGACAGCGAGGTGAGGCCCGCGCTGGCGAAAGGGGAAAGGGAAAGCGTCGTGGGGGGGTACTGCTTGGTCACGATGCACCCACACTGATGCACACCTGATACCAGCGAAATAGGGGGCTAAGTGTTGGAGTTGTGGAGCATTCTGCCCCGGGTCCGAGCGCACATGGATCGCGCAAGCTCCATCAGCGTCTGCGCCAACATTGCCGCCCGTGGTAAGTGTCCGCTGCCACCATGAGCGCCAAATTCACGAAGGTTCCGCAGGTCTTGGACTTCCCCGCGGAGGAGCAAGAGGTCCTCTCGTTCTGGAAGAGCGCCGGCATCTTTGAGCGCTCCGTCAAGGAGCGACAGGGCAAGCCCACGTTTGTCTTCTACGAGGGGCCGCCAACGGCCAACGGTCTGCCGCACAACGGCCACGTGCTCACCCGTGTCGTCAAAGATTTGTTCCCCCGCTACAAGACCATGCGCGGCTTCCAGGTCGAGCGAAAAGCCGGCTGGGACACGCACGGGCTTCCGGTCGAAGTCGAAGTCGAAAAAGAGCTGCGCATCCACGGCAAGGCGGCCATCGAGCAGTACGGCATCGAGCCCTTCGCCAAGAAGTGCATCGAGTCCGTGTTCCGCTACACCGACGAGTGGGAGCGCTTGACCGAACGCATCGGCTTCTGGGTCGATCTGCCCACGGCTTACGTGACGTACCACAAGGAATACGTGGAGAGCGTGTGGTGGGCGCTGTCCGAGCTGTTCGAAAAGGGGCTCCTGTACAAGGCCCACAAGGTCGTGTGGTGGTGGGCCCAAGGGGGCACTGCGCTTTCCTCTGCCGAGGTTGGTCTCGGGTACAAGACCGTGGACGACCCAAGCGTGTACGTGGCGTTCCCGCTGCGCGACGGTTCTGGTCGCTCGCTCTTGGTGTGGACGACGACCCCGTGGACGTTGCCCTCGAACATGTACGCGGCCATCAACCCGAAGTTCGAATATGTCGAAGTCGAAGCCAAGGGTAAGCGCCTGATCGTGGCCAAAGGTCTGGTCGAGACCCTTGCCAAGAAGCTCGGCGGCGCCGAGATCAAGGCCTCGCTGCCGGGCACGCAGCTCGTCGGGACAGCGTATGACCCGCCCTTCGACCTGTTTGCCAAAGATCGCGCCACGGTGTCGGGCGACAACGACCACTTCTGGACGGTCATCGCGGCAGACTTCGTCACCCTAGATGCGGGCTCGGGCATCGTGCACGTTGCGCCGGCCTTCGGCGAGGACGACTACAACGCCCACAAGGCGCAGTACAAAGGTGGCATGTGGCCGGCACCGCACTCTGCGGTGCTACCCGACGGCACGTTCGTGAAAGAGCTGCCCGCCTACGCCGGTCGCTGGGTCAAAGACTGCGACAAAGACATCAGTCACGAACTCAAAGAGCGCGGGCTCATGGTGCATGCGGAGCAATACCGGCACGAGTACCCGTTCTGTTGGCGCAGTGATCAGGATCCGCTCATCCAGTTTGCCCGGCCGGCTTGGTACATCCGGACGACGCTGCAAAAAGACAGCGCTCTTGCCAACAACGAGAGCGTCAACTGGCTGCCGCCCCACATCAAAGAAGGGCGCATGGGCGACTTTCTCGCCAACAATGTGGACTGGGCGCTCTCGCGGGAACGCTACTGGGGCACCCCGCTCAATGTCTGGGTCTGCCAAAAAGATGCAAGCCACATGGTGGCGCCGTCATCGGTGGCCGACATCGAGGCCAAGGGCGGCTCCTTCGCCTACTTCGACGAAGCCAAAAAGAAGGACCCGAGCCTGAGCGAGCACCTGCGGGTGCACAAGCCTTGGATCGATCATGTGACCATGCCCTGCGCGCACTGCGATGGGACCATGAAGCGGGTGACCGAGGTCATCGACTGTTGGTTCGATTCGGGTTGCATGCCCTTTGCCCAGTGGGGGTACCCGCACAAAGGTGTGGCGGAGTTCAATCGCTCGTTCCCCGCAGATTTCATCTCCGAGGCCATCGATCAGACCCGCGGCTGGTTCTATTCGCTGCTCATGATCTCGACCTTGGTGTTCGACGACAAAGGGCAGGCAAAGCTCCGGGACAAGGGGCTGCTCAGCGCCGCGCATGTGCATCCGCACCCGTACAAGACCTGCATCGTGCTTGGCCACGTGTCGGACAAAGAAGGAAAGAAGGAGAGCAAGTCCAAGGGCAACTACACCCCGCCGGAGATCATCCTGGACAAGGTGGCCATGGACTTCGCCGTGCTGGGCGAGGGCAAAGGCGTCACCGCCGAGGCCGGCGTGGCCTTCGTGGCCCGCGAGGACTTGGACGGCATGGACGTAAGCGAAGGCGCCACGGTGATGCTGCATGCGCCGGGGGCAGCTGGGGCCGGACGACCCCTGCGCCTTGCGGTCGGCAAACAATTGCCTCGGCGCGTGGTGGTGTTGCACGCAGCCGACCGCACAGCCCTCGGCGTCGAGATCACCAAGACCCTCGATGTCAAACCCGTAGAGGTGCCGCGGCTGCCCGCCACCGAGCGCGTCACCGTGCACGATCCGGCATCGCCGGCGCCCGGCGCCGATGCCTTCCGCTGGTTCTTCTATGCGTCGAATCCGCCCTGGAGCAACACGCGGCACAGCTTGAGCAACGTGCGGTCTTTGCAGAAAGAGACACTCATCAAGCTGCGCAACGTCTACTCGTTCTTCACCATCTACGCGAACATCGACGCGTACGACCCGGCGGGGCCACGCCTTTCGCGCGCGGAGCGTTCGGAACTCGATCGCTGGATGTTGAGCGAGCTGTCCGAGACCGTGACGGGCGTGACCCGCGACATGGACGCCTACGACGTGTACGGCGCCACACAAAAACTTGCGACGCTGGTGGACGCCATCTCCAACTGGTACCTGCGCAGGTCCCGCGATCGCTTCTGGCGCGCGGGCTTCGACGCCGACAAACGCGCGGCCTACGACACGCTCTTCGAGGTGTTGCTCGACACATCCAAGTGTTTTGCGCCCTTCGTGCCCTTCATGGCCGAGGCCATGTACCGGAACCTATCGGCGCCGCTCGCGGGGCAGTCGGGCATCACCGACAGCGTGCACCTTGCCACGTTCCCCAGCGCCGATGCCGGCGCCGTAGACAACGCCCTTGGCAAGCGCATGCGCGCCGTGCGCGACCTAGTGAGCCTTGGGCTCCAGGTGCGCACCGAGGCCAAGCTCAAGGTCCGGCAGCCGCTGCGCGTCGCCCACATCATCTTGTCGGACCGGAGCCTAGCCGAGGGGCTCCTTGCGTCCCAAGGCATGGTCAAAGAAGAACTCAACGTACAGGGGGTTTCCTTCGTGCCCCCGGCAGACGTGGAGACCTTCGTCACCTACCGACTCAAGCCCAACTTCCGCAGCCTTGGGCAACGCAACCTCGGCAAGGTGGCGCAGGAGCTCAAGAAGGTGTTCGCAGCCTACGACGCGCACGCCGCTGCGACCCTTGTGGCCGAACTCTACGCTGCGGGGCAGGCCACGGTGCAAGGGACACAGGTGTTGCTCGACGATGTGGAGATCTCCTTCGAGGCCAAAGAGGGCTTTGCCGCCGCCGGTGGCCGTACCGGCGTGGTCATTCTCGATACGCGCCTCGACCAAGAACTCAAGGATCTGGGCTTCATGCGCGAGCTGCAAAACCGCATTCAGTCAGCGCGCAAAGAAGACGGTCTCGAGTACACGGACCGCATTCGGGTGTGGGCCTGGGGGACACCGCGCTTGCCAGATTTGCTGGGCACGCACGGCGCCTCCGTTGCGACGGAGTGTTTGGCGGTGGAGCTGCTGGCCACAGAAGCGCCCGGCGGTGCCAACGTCCGCGAGGTCGACGTCGACGGCGAAACGCTTCGCCTCGGTATCGCGCGAGCCTAACTGCGAGCCTACTATCGCGAGCGGGGTCTTCGTGGGGGGACAACGCCCGCGCGGGACGCCGCGCGCCGGAGTGACAAACAAGCAGCCCTAGGGCGCAGCTCGAGCGCGCTTGACGCGGGCGATATGTGCGTCAGTGGTCATGGGGCCGTTGTGCGCGACGCAGAGCCCGGGGCACATACACACGTCAAGCAAGATTCGCCGGCACCAGCGAAGTGTGCGCTCGAAGAACGAATACTCGTTTTCCGTGTCCAGGGTCCCTGCGCCATTTGCTATCTTGTGTGGTCCGCACCGAGACGAGGAACCGTTTGACCAAAGCTGCGCAAAAGACCATCGCGAAGGCCCGTAGCCCAAAGCTCCCGGCCCTCGCCAAGGCCGAGGCCATCGACAAGGTGGCGCAGGCCCGCATGGCCGTCGAACTCGACGCCGCGCTCAAACGCAAGCCCACCTCCGAGGCCAAACTCGCCGGCGCCCTGCGGGCCATGGCCCCGCTCAGCCCCACACTGCGTACGGAGCTTGCGACCTCGCTCGATACACTCGTCAAACGCAAGTCCTTCGACCGCGAACTCTACGCCACGTCGCTGCGTGTGCTCGCCGAGCATGGCGACAAGCGCGCGGTGCAGCCCCTGCGCGCTGCTCTCGCCGAAGAAGAGGGCGGCGGGGCTCCGGCCCTCTATGCCGCAGCGCTGAGTCGCGACCCCGAGCATGGACCGCGGTTGGCCAAACTGGCCATGGCGCGCACCTCGTACCTTGCGTTCCTCTCCGAGATCGCTCGGCTGTGCCGCGGCGAGGCCAGCGGCGCCAATCTGGTGCGCCTCGCGCCCATGATCAAAGAAGCACACCGGATCTCGTTCTGCATCGACGTGGCGGTGCCCCTCGTGCGCCAGGCGCCGCTGCCGATCGCCGTGGCTCCGGCATTGGGCATTCTGCGCGGGGCCGAGCGCCATCTGGGTCGCTGGCTGGTGCTGGCCGAGCTTGCGCAACGCGCCGGCGACGGCAGCCCGCGCCTCGAAGCCCAGGACAAAGCCATCAAGGGGCCCATTGCCTCCCGGGGCGCGTGGGCACTCGTTCACTGGGCTTTGGGCCGGGCCAAAGCGCTCGCCGCGGGCGCGACGCCGCCAGCGTGTCCCGATGTGCGTCCCTCCGTCGAACTCTTGGCGCGCCTCAGCGATCGCCCGAGTGCGACGAAAGACATGTCGTTCTTGTTCAGCATGGCCGCAAGTGGCGCGCCGCAGGTGTCGTCTATGGTCTCGGCGCTGGGTACCGTGAGCCCCCTGCTCGACGAGGTGTCCGTGCGCGCGGCCGCAACGTTGGCGGCACTCGCCGGCCCCGAGGCCAAAGCGGGGCTGGTGCGCGAACTCGTTGCCGTGGCCAAAGATCCAAAGCGCGAAGAGCTTCGGGGACTCGCCGTTGCGGGTCTGTGGGATGCGGGCGAGCGTGATGCCGCGCGGGATGTAGCCGACGAGGTCGCGCTGTCCAAGCTCACAAGCAATGTTGGCTGGACGGCGCTCGTTCGGGCTGCGGCCCGGGGGGTGCTCCCCGGGGCCTTGCTCACCGAGACCAATTTGCGCTGGATCCAGTGGGGCTGGGCCGAGTAGGCGCTGCCATGCGGCCCGGGCGCATTCTTGCGCTCGCGCTGCTGGGGGCTCTTGGGCTCGTACCGTTCAGCGCCCACGGTGAGCCGGGTGCCCTGGCGCTTCGACTTGTGGCCGACCGCGACGACGATGACGCCAATGGCGTTGTGGATGCGACGGAAGCGCAACTCGCGGCAGACGCGCGAGCGGATCTGTTGCGAGCGCCCGCAGGCCTTTGGGGCGGTACGCTTAGCTTCGGCGCCGGTGCCGACCTTGTGCGGGTGCTCGACGGCGGCAAAGAGGTGGCAGTCCTCGCGGTGACGAACCAGACCACGCTGCAGGGGGTTCGCGCAGGCCGTGCGGTGGGAACCCTCAAGCGCGAGGGCAAGACATTCCCCGTGACCATCGACGTGATGCACGTGGGGTTTCGCGATGGTGCCGGGCGTGTGCTCGAGCTCGGCCGCGATCGGGCCACCCTTGCCCGAACGCCTCCCTCCCGTATCGAGGGCACCGCCGAGTCCACCTACGACGATCCGGACGCCCTCCGGGTGTTCGTCGCCCAGCCCGATGCCGCGGCGCCATTGGCCTCCGTGCGCGTGGATTCCGTATCCGCCACGGGGCTGGTCCTCGACACCGCGCCGTCGGTGCAGCTGACGCAGGTGTCGTGTCCACCCACGCTGGGGCGCGATTTGCGCTGTGCCGCCAGCGTTCCTTTGCGCTTCGTGTTCGATGAACTGGACCGACGGCACCCGCTCACCGACGCGCGGAGCCTGCGCGCAGAGGTGGGCGGCGCCGTGGTCATCTACCAAGACAAGAAAAAGTTGCAGGCCATTCGCGTTGCAGGGCCGTTTCTGCCCGGTGGACGCGCCGAACGCTTGAAGCTGCGCGTGCGGCCCTTTGTGTTGCGCAACAATGCGGGCGGTGCGCCGGCCGTCGGCGGCACGGAGCAGGGCGCCATCGCGTTGCTTCGCACGGAGCTTGGGGTGGCGAGCAGCGTATGGGGGCAGTGTGGCCTCAGCATGGGCCCGGCTTCGGCGTTGGATGTCCGGGTCATCAATCCGCCCACGTCGCACCTGGTTGCCTTCGGCAACGACGTCGGTCTGCCGTCCAGCGGCGGCGAGGTCCGCTTTGCCGTCGATGGACGCCCATTGTCGTTCGTGATTCCACCTTCGCTTTCGCCGTCTGCCGTGGCTGCGCTCTTCGCCCGTGCCGTCGAGCGCGCAGGGTACGTCGGCGTGCTTTCGATCAATGCGCGTACGGGGCCCGGCGCGCTGCCTAGCGCCGATGTGTCCGTGCGCCGCAACGACGGTTCCCTCGGCACCGTGGAGCTCGCCAAGCCGTCTACGGACGTGACGCTGCGGGTGGATGTGGGGCGCGTGGACTTGAGCGATGGGCTCACGCACTTCACCGATGTCGACAGCCCCGCAGGTACCCTCGAAGAGCGGACGCTGCTGAAGGCCATCGACGACGGCGATCCGCGCACCATCGAGGTGGTCGTCGTGGATTCCTTCCGGGGGGGCGGCCGCATCGGCGAGTCGTTCATCTTTGGCGACGGCGGGAGCTTGCGCAACGTTGTGGTCATCGATCGCGCGGGGTTGCGGGCCCGAAAGAGCAGCCTGGCCTTGGCGCATGAGCTTGGGCACGTGTTGCTCGATCAGCCAGGTCACCCGGACGACTACGGGGTGGATACGCCAACGCAACTCATGGACTCGGATGCATCGGACGCTTCGCCGTTTGGCCCCCGGCGCCTGCTGCTCTCGGAGTGCGAGCGCCTCATGCGCGCCTCGGGCCCCAAGGCTCGGACGCCTTTGCTCGAGGCCTGGCCGCTGGGGCCGCTCAAGTACGAGGCCGACGCGCCCGTGGCGCCAAACGCTACTTCACGTTGATGGCGCGCAGCTCGGTGCCGCCGGCGTAGGCGTAGCTCACGAAGGCATCGAACCCGTAGACCAGGACGCCGACGGGGAAGTCCGCCTGCACCCGATGCACGCCGTCGTTCTGCCGCCCGGGGCTCACGTTGTTGGGCGCGCTCTTGTCCGGGTCGACCACCGGGAACGATAGCTGGCAGCGGTAGACCTCGTAGGGAGGATTGGGCTTGCCGCGTCGCTCGGCGGTGAGGCCATCGCCGGCGGCGATTTCGCATTGGGCTGCCGTGAGCAGCTGGCCGTCGAGATACACCTTGCTGGAGAAGGGCGCCGTGATCACCAGGAAGTCGAATGCATACTTGTCTGGGGTGAGCAGGACATAGTCGTTGCGCCACTGCTCCGTGGCGGGCACGTAGGTGAGGCTCGGATCACCGCCGGGCAGTCCCCGCGGCACGCCTGCGGCCTCTTGGCTGGCTTGCACATTGGCGACGATGACGGGCTTGTCGGCGAAAAGCGTGAAGTCTGCGAACGAAGTCAGGATGCGACTTGCGCCAATGCCTTGCAGCGCAAACGTTTCGGTGTCGCCGTTGAGCGTGGTGCTGATCAGGGTCTCGCCATCGGTGGTGCTGACCACGCGGTAGTACTCGGGCTCGGGTACCACGCCCAAGCGCGCGCCCGCGGCGGCCACGGCCTTGGAGCGGCTTGGTACGTGGCCCAATGCGTACCTGCGGCCCACGGCGCGCAAGGGCACGGCCTGATCTTCGAGGTGATCGGCGCAGCAGGAGCGCTCGGCCAAGGAGCTGAAGATGGGGGCATCGGAAGCCTCGGAGCCTGCGTAGACAACCACGGGGCTGCTGGCGGTGACCGTGCTGCCGGTGAAGTCGGCGTTGAACCCGCCGGTTTCGAGGTTCAGCACTTCGTGGGGTTCGAGGCTGAACTCGAAGGATGTGCCGGGCTCGGCGCCCAAGGGCAGGGGGCCGCCGGGAACGATCCGCGTGGTGGTCTTGATGCGGACTCGGGTGCCGGGCTGGGTGCCGACAATCGTGAGGAATGCGCGCAGGTCGAAATCGAAGTTGGTGGCTGGGTCTTCGCTGCGGGCGATGGTTTGCGGCCACGATGCGATCACGTACTCGCTGCTGTCGGTGCCAAGGGCCTCTTGCGGGAGCAGCTGCGAGGCATCGTTCGAGAACACGTTGACGTTCTCGAGGGGATTGAACTGGTACGCCACGATGGGGACATCGGACACGACCTTGAAGGCTCCGCGGGTGAGCGCGGTGTGTGTGCCGGTGTTGAACGTGCCCTCGGCGGATCCATCGACCTCTCGAGGCCCGAGCTTGAATACCTCGAGGCTCCGGGGCTGCACGATGGCGGTGGATACCTTGCGGACGGCGCTGGGCTGCCCCGGCACGCTTGCGTCTTCGAACACGGTGATGTTCGCGACCACGTCGGGCTGCGGGTTGGAGACCACCACGGCAAATTGCTGGGCTGCGGCGTTGCCCTGGGTGGTGACGGCGTTGTCGAGGTCGACGGCCCAATAGGTGCAGCCGATGTTGGATTGCTCCCGGGCGGCCTGCTCGCACAAGTTGACACAGGAGCCGCCGCGGCAGGCCTCGCCCTTCGATGTGTCGCACACGGCGATCTGCGTTCGTCGTTGCCCGTCCTCGTTGCACGCGAGGACTTTTTGTCCCTCGGCGCACTCTCGGGCGCCGGGATCGCAGGGTAGGCACGCCTTGCGCGCATTGGAGCAAACTTTGCCCGTTGCGCCGCAGTCGCTGAGCACGCTGCTTTGGCCGTTGCTGCACACCACAAGCTGCGTGCCGGCGCACGAGAGCTCGCCCTCTTTGCAAGTGAGCGCCTGCTGCGTGTCGTCGAGGTCGCGGTAGGCTTTGTCGAACTGGCAGGCGCTGACAAGACCGGCGGCCAGCGCCAGCGCGGGCAGGTGCCTCAGCAGGCCAGCCGGACGTGGGGGCGCCGGCGTGGGGCTGCTGGTTGCCCCGCTGTTCGGCTGACCCGGTGAACCTGCGCCCATGGCCGCTGCTTAGTACACGCCGGACAAAGAGTCCTGTGCAAGCGCCGTCCAAGACGCCGACGACAGCTGCCCGTAGCGCAAAAGGCCGTAGGAGAACTGTTCCAGGCGGCCCAGCGCGATGCTGGTGCGAATGACGCCGCGGGTGAGCCCCACCGGGTCTCCAGGCAGTTGCGCCAAGTCAGGCACACCGAAACTCTGGACCCCGCCCGGCGCGACGATGGTCCAGGTGCTGAGTCCCGAAGACACGCTCATGACCATGAGGTCCGCTTGGCCGGCCGAGGTGTATTGTACACGTGTGCCGCCCCAGCTGCCGGTGCTGGGCTCTTGCAGCACAGGCACCGCCAAGAACCCCGAGACGGTGATGGGATCATTGGCGACGCGTGTGCGGATCCGCGACACGACGCTCAGGGGCTCGGTGAGGTTTTGCCCGGAGTAGGCGCCGGCGCTGATGACATAGCTCTCTTGGGCCACGGCGCCTTCGAGCCCCGGCAGACCAACGAGGGCGATGTTGCCCGACAATGGAAGGGAGCTCTGGTTCCGCCCAATGGGGAAGTGCGCAAAGCCCGTGGCGCCAAGGGTAACGGCCACGTTGGTGAGGAACCGATCCGGGCCCCTTGGGCCTACGGCGGGGGGCACCGGCGCCACGGTCACGCCGTGGTCGACCAATGTGTCCATGGCGATGTCCGCGCCTATCACGCGGCCGTTGGGCGGTACCGAAATGCCGCGCAGAACGCCCATGAGGTACGCCGTGAAGCGCGGCGGGGTGACGCTGCGGTCTTCGAGGCCGGCCAGGGCGTAGAGGGTGACGTTGCCCGGGAACGCAATGCGTTGGTAGGCAAAGCCCGTGGTGCCCACGGACTCTGGCGTGATGGCCTCGGCCGGCGTTGGCAACACGAAGCCCGCGGCGGGGGAGCCCGATGCTTGGAACACGTACGCGGCTTGGCGCTCGGTCGGGCGTACGGGCTCGGGGACCCCGACCCATCCGCTGCGCTTGAACTCGACGCCCCGGGCGCCAAAGAGCAGCTGCCCTTCGATGGCGCCACCAAAGCGGCCACCGCCGCCGCCGCCGCCGGACGGCGGGTCTCCTTGGGCGCAGGCCGGATCGAGCACCGGAGACAAGTAGGTGGTCACCGTGTCGACGGGGACATTCACGAAGGTCGTGGGCTGTTGGCACTTGGCGGCCACGGTGACCGTGACACTGGTGGCGGCTCCGAGCGCATCGATTTCCGCGACGCCAGTGGCTGATGTCTTCTTGATGGTGGCTGTGGCCAGAGACTCGCCCACGATGACCGTGGCGGAGGGGATGGGCTGGCCAGTCGCTGCGCTGAGCGCGAGCACCTTGATGCGGCCGGAGAGGGCGCCGCCAGAGAGGCCGCCGCGGTAGCCGTCGATGGAGTCGGAATAGGTGAACGCCTCGCGCACCTGCGTGGGCTCGGTGCCCGCCTTGCCCACGGTGATGTCTTTGGCGCCCGGGCTGCCCGCGGGGGTGGTGCAGCTGATGCGGGTGGGCGACTCCACATTGACGTCGGCGCAGGGCTTGCCGCCAACTTGCACGATCATGGGCGTGGTCCAGGCGGTGCCGCTGCCGGTAAGGGCGATGCGCGTGCCGCCGCTGGTTGCGCCGGAGTCCGGGACCACCACGAAAGCATCGTAGACAAACCCTTTGGACAGAACGCGCTCTTTGCCGGTGGCATCGTCGACGATGCGAACATCGACGGGGCCGGGTTTGCCCTCGGGGGTCACGATGGCGGCACGGGTTGGGTCGCTTGCGAGCACCGAACTTTGCGGCAGCTCGCGGTCGCCGAACCAAACGCGCAAACGGGGCGAAAAGCCGCGGCCGGCCAGGCTGACGCGGGTGCCACCGGTGAAGGGCCCGTGCGTGGGCAGCAGACCGTCGATGCCAAAGGGATCGCCGAGAGCCACATCGGTCCGTTGCAGCGCGGCGTCGTCGGTGAGGTCGATGTTTCCGGGGGGGCCACTGTCGGCTGCGCCCAATAGCGCGCGGCCCTCGGGGAGGCAGGCGTAGGCCCCACATAGCAACGAGCACGTCGCCATGGCGGCCAGGACAACGGACGAGGGACGGTGGTGACGCATGCGCCTTGCAATGTACCACGTGCGCCCTGCCGCGCCTGCCTTCTGGCCGCAAACGCACGGGCTCCCCACGGTACCCGCAAGGCCGTCCGTTGCAGGCGAAAGACTCCACCAAAAGACTCCACCAAAACGCGAGGGCGCGAAAGCCCCGATGATCGCCGGCCTAGCCCCGTCGCACCGCCCGGGCTGCATCGGTAGAAGGGGGGGGCGCTGGTTCTAGGCGTGAAGGGGGAACATGGCCCCGAGCAGCTCGAGTGCCACCGTTTTTCGCGTGTGACCGTGGCCGTAGCCCGCGGCGTCGGAGGGGCCGGTGCAAGCGGGGCACCCGGCCTTGCAGGGACAGCCCGCGATGAGCGATCGGGCGCGCTCGAGGAGCTCTTGGCGTCGTTCGAAAATACGCTGCGTAAGGCCAATGCCACCCGGTGTGTGCTCGTACAAGAAAAGGGTGGGGCTGTAGCCCGGACGAACGCCGCCGGGGATCTTGGCTGGGACCGCCCGAGGCTCGTCGCCGTCGGCCGGCACCATGAGGTCGCCGCTGTCGCCGAGGGTTGCGCCGATGTCCCGCGGATCGCACATGAGCGCGAAGGTGGACACCGTTTCGAGTGCGATGCCCACCCCGCGCAGGGCATCGATGCCCGCGGCCCGGCCGGCTTCGAGGGTGCTTAGGCTGTCTTCGGGCACCGTGAGCCAAAAGGCTGTGGTGTGCATCTGCATCTCGGGCAAACGAACGTCGCCGTAGCCGGCGTTTTCGTGGGTGTAGAACTTGATCTTCTTGTACCCCACAACCTTTTCGACCAGCGCAACCTCGCCGAAACCCGCGGGGTGATTGCACCGGTTGGTGGCCACGCCGGTGTCGCTCTCTTCGAGGACGCTGACCTGGGTGTAGGTCATGGCGTCGGTGAAGTAGTCGGGCTTCACCTTGCGCACGAAGGCCTTGTGGTTTTCGTAGTCGAAACGCTCGACCTGGTAGCACTCGCCGTCGTGTTGGTAGATGGCCTGCTCGTGCACCATGGTGTGGGCGCCGCGCCAGTCGATTTCGGCCAAGGTGCGATCGGTCTCGGCATCGATGATGACCACGTTGTCCCAGCCCACGGAACGGAGGGACACGTTGTTGGCTGGGTAGGCGTCGGCGGCCCAGTGATAGGTGCCCTTGGCTTCGTGCAACACCCGGTGGTGCGCCAAGAACTCGAGCGCCGCGTGGGTGCTCTCTTGGGACAGGGCACCGAAGGACTCGCCGGTCTTGAAGGGCAGCTCGAAGGCGGCGCACTTCATGTGCTGCAAAAGGATCTCGGCGTTGCTGGCGTCGATGCGCGCCTCTTCGACGGGCGCACCCAGCAGGAACTTGGGCTCCTGGGCCACGTACTGATCGAGCGGCGCGCTGGACGTGACAAGGACACAAATGCACTCGCCCTGGCGTCGGCCGGCGCGACCAAAACGCTGCCAAGTGGCCGCCACGGAGCCCGGGTAGCCCGCGCACACCACGGCCTCGAGATCGCCGATGTCGATGCCGAGCTCCAGCGCATTGGTGGCGACCACCGCGAGGATCTCGCCATTGCGAAGGCGCTTTTCGATGTCTCTTCGGGTCTCGGGCAGGTACCCGCCGCGGTAGCCTTGAATGCGGCTCGCGTCGACGGTGCTGGCCACCTTGTCGCGCAAGTACCGAAGCATGACCTCGACGTTGTTTCGCGATTGGCCGAAGACGATGGTGGGCACGCCGGCGCGCACCAAATCCGCGGCGAGCATGACAGCTTGTTTGACGTAGCTTGCGCGGATGCCAAGCTCGAGGTTGACCACCGGCGGGTTGTACAGGAACAGCCGTCGGGCCCCGGTCGGGGCGCCGCTCTCGTCGATGCAAGCAACGCGGCTCTCGTCGCAACCAAAGAGCCTTGCAGCGTGCGCCATGGGGTTGCCGATGGTGGCCGTGGCGCCGATGAACACCGGGTCCGAGCCGTGGAATCGCGCAACGCGCTGCAGGCGTTGCAGCACGTTGGCCACGTGCGAGCCAAACACGCCCTTGTACGTGTGCAGCTCGTCGACGACGACGTACTTGAGGTTCTGGAAGGTGCGGGCCCAAGACGTGTGGTGCGGCAAAATGCCCGCGTGCAACATGTCGGGGTTCGACAGGACGATGCCGCTCTTCTCTTTGGCGGCGCGGCGGGCGTCGGCGGGCGTGTCACCATCGAACACGATGGCGGAGCTTGGCACGCTGGCTTCGCCCATGAGCTCCCGGAGGCTCGCCTCTTGGTCTCGGGCGAGGGCTTTGGTGGGGTAGAGGTACATGGCACGACCGCCCGGATCACGCAGCAGCGCGTCGAGCACGGGTAAGTGAAAGCAAAGGCTCTTGCCGCTGGCCGTTGGGGTGGCGACCACCATGGCCCGGTGGGTCTTGGCGGCGCCGAAGGCTTGCGCTTGGTGGGCGTACAGCTGCCTCACGCCACGGGCCTGCAGCGCCTTTTGCAGCTGCGGATGCAGGTCCGTGGGCATGTCGGCGTAGGTTCCGACCTTGGCCGCAATGGACTCGTCGACCATGATGCAGGGCTTGACGACGTTGCCCTTGAGCCATCGCCCGAGCACGTCGTTGATGCCGCGCGGTTGATCCCAGGGAGCGACGGTTGCAACCATGATGCTGAACATTCAATCAGATGAATGCGGGTTCAGCAAGGCTTGGGGCGCGCTTCGGGAAGCTCTGGTGGTACGCCGCCACCTTTTCGGATAATGATCACGAGCTTTCCCGCTTTCCTAGAGCGACCATCCCGATGAGCGACGAACAAGCGAACGCCGAGGCAGCCGCGAAGGCCTCCGAGACCACCGCCGAGGCGCCTCCGGCCGCGGATGCAGCCGCCCAAGAGCCGGCATCCGAGCCGAGCCCTGCGGAGCCCGTGCAGGCTGCCGCGGCACCTGCGGACGAACCCAAAGAGCCTGCCGTCGTTCGGCTCGCGCCGGATGTGCCGCGCATGGAAGCGCCGGCCTTCACGGCCAAGAACATCGTGGACCCAACGCTCGGACCTGGGCCGTCGCCGGTGTTCTTGGCTGTCGTGTCCATCGTGTCGCTCGTGTCTGACGTCGGCACCAAGCTCTGGGCCGAGCAGCGTCTCGAGACCTACCCGAACACCATCGAGGTCTACAAAGACCACTTGTCCTTCGTGCTCGCCAAGAACAAGGGCGGCGCCTGGGGCCTGTTGCAGGGCGCCAACGAGAACGTGCGCCGCCCGTTCTTCCTCCTCGTCAGCGTGGCCGCCATCATGTTCATCGTCACGCTGTACCGGCGGCTCACGCCAAAGCAGCACGCGCTCAAGTGGGGCCTACCGCTGGTACTGGGCGGCGCTTTGGGCAACGTCTTCGACCGCATCCGCTACGGCCACGTCATCGACTTCATCGACTACCGCGCCGATTGGATCCACAAGATGAACGAGCTCATCGGCAAATATGCGCCGCAGCACGTCGTCACGGACCACTGGCCCACCTTCAACGTCGCGGACATCGCCATCTGCGTTGGCGTGGTGCTCATGGCCATCGACATGTTCACCTCCAAACGCGGCCGCCCCGCAGATGTGGCGCCGGTGGTCGATGACCTCGCCGCTGGCGTCGATCAAGAGATCGCCCTTGCCGGCGCTGCCGGTGCGGTCACTGCCGTTGCCGATGCCGAACCTGCAGCGGCCGACGGGGCCACGGCGGCCGCGGACGCGGGTAGCTCCGACGAGCCCAAGGCCTAGCGCCGGTGCGCCCGGAGCTGTTTCGTCTTTTCGACGTCGGCTTCCCGTCGTACTTCGTTCTGCTGCTCTCGGGCTTCTTGTTCGCCACGGCGCTCGGGGTGTTGTGGGCACGGCGCATCGGCGAAAACCCCGACGTGGTGGTGGACCTGGGCCTCGCGATGTTGCTCTCGGGCGTCGTGGGCTCGCGCCTGCTGCACGTGGTGGCCGACGGCTACTTCTGGGACTACGTGCACCTGTGCACAGATCCGTCGCAGGTCAACTGGCCGCTGGACCGCGCCACCTGCGTGTCCGAGGCCTATGGCGGCGTGTGGGACGCAAAGGCGAGCCTGTGCCACCCCAAGAGCGCCGACTGTTTTGCATGGGCAAAGTTCTGGGCCGGCGGACTCACGTATTACGGTGGGTTCTTGGGCGCCTCGGCGGCGGCCTACTTGCTGCTCAAGCGCGATAAGTTTTCGTTCTGGAAGGCCGCGGACATGGCGGGCTTCGCCGTGCCCATGGGGCTTGCGTTCGGGCGCATGGGGTGTCTGCTCGCGGGATGTTGTTTTGGGGCCCCGAGCGAGCTGCCTTGGGCGCTTTCGTTTCCGCCTCGCAGCCCGGCCAGCGAGGCCCAGTTCAAGGCGCACCTGATCCACAGCGCCTACGAGCCAAGTCTGCGCGTGCACCCCACGCAGCTCTACGAGGCGGTGCTCAGCTTGGGCATCTCGGCGTTCTGCCTGTTCTTCGTCATGCCCAAGAAGCGATACGACGGGCAGGTCTTTGCCGCGTTCCTGGCCCTCTATGCCATTGCCCGTTTCGCCGTCGAGTTCTTGCGCCGGGACGATCGCGGTGGCGCCGGGGGCCTGTCGACGTCGCAGCTCATTGGCCTTGGCTTGCTGGGTGCGGCATTTGCCGTGCATCACGTTCGAAGGCGCCGCCACGGCGGCCAACAAGTCCCCGCGTGACGGTAGTGCGAGACGATACTGGAGGAGGAACCCATGGCGACGATCATCGACGGTAAGGCCGCAGCCGAGAAACTCCGTACCCAGGTCAAGGCGCAGGCCGCGGCGTTCCTGGGCAAACATGGGCGAGCGCCGGGTCTCGAGGTCATCTTGGTGGGCGAGGACCCAGCGAGCCAGGTCTACACCCGCAACAAGGAGAAGGCGGCCAAAGAGGCCGGCATTCGCGGCGTGTTGCACACCCTACCTTCGAGCACCACCACCCAAGAGCTCCTTGCGCAGATCGACAAGCTCAACCGTGACGACTCCGTCGACGGGATCCTGGTGCAACTACCTCTGCCCAAGCACATCGACGAAACCCTGGTGCTCGACGCCGTCGCGCCGGCCAAGGACGTCGATGGATTCCATCCCATGAACGCTGGGAAGCTCGCCTCGGGGCGCACCTCGCTGGTGCCCTGCACACCCCGGGGCTGCATGCACATGCTGGCGGACACGGGGGTGTCCCTCGAGGGTGCGCACGCCGTCGTCATCGGCCGCAGCAACATCGTGGGCAAGCCCATGGCCCAGCTGCTCTTGCAAAAGAGCTGCACGGTGACCATCGCGCACAGCAAGACCCGAGACCTTCCGGCATTGTCCCGAACGGCCGACGTGCTCGTGGCCGCGGTGGGGCGTCCGGAGCTTGTGCGGGGTGACTGGATCAAAGAAGGCGCCGTGGTCTTGGATGTGGGCATCAATCGTGTCGACGACCCCGAACGACCGGGCAAGACCCGGCTGGTTGGAGACGTGCACTTCGCCGAAGCCAGCGCCCGCGCCGGGTTCATCACGCCGGTGCCGGGCGGTGTGGGGCCCATGACCATCGCGTGCCTCCTCGAGAACACCGTGCTGGCGGCAAACCTTCGCATGGGCGTCGCGTAGTTCTTCCTCTGCCCAAGGCCGGCCGCGCGTGGGTATGCTTGCGGGCTCGAAGGAGAGACCTCGCATGATGAAGAACCTGTTGGTGCTGGTGGCTGCTGTCGGGGCGTTCGCTCTCGTGCAGGGCTGCAATTCGAAGGCCTTCAACGAGTCGTTCTGCGCTTCGTTCAAAGAGAGCTTCCTCAAGAGCTGCACCGACACGTGCGCGGAGAAGTCCGGGCAGCGCGAGGTGTGTGCGACCAAGTGCACCGAGGCGCTTCCGCAGCAGGATGCCTACAAGGGTCGCTGTTTGGACAAAGCGAAGTAGCGTTCTTTCGAGCTGCGCGTGGCGTCCGAGCGCGCCCCGATGCGCGGGTGCCATGGGAGGGGCGGGTGGCCCCTGCAAGGTCATCACCCTGCGACCTCCGGCGTCGCGGGGGGGGGGGCGACGCCAGGGGTGCCCGAGTAGGGCAAAAAAAGGCCGAAAAAGCTCCCGAAGAGGCAGCGACCGCCTGGCACGTCATTTGCGATCGGCTTGTCGAGGTCAGGCAACCTACATGT
>JBIKNA010000066.1:0-24191 GCA_044358965.1 Polyangiaceae bacterium | reverse complement strand
GACCACCGTCACCAGCGCGACGAGCGTTGCCGCCATGGCTCTCTGTCTTGCCACCACAGTGCAACGGTAGCAGCGTCGTCTCGTGTGCGCACGTTCTCCCATCTTGGGGGCCACGCAAGGAATCTGGCCGCTCGCACACCGCGGGGGCTACGCTACGACCACACCATGCGGACCTTCGCGCCTTGGCTCTTTTTGGCACCCGTGGCGGTGCTTGCGCTCGTGCACTGCTCCGAAGACGACAAGACGAGCGCGCCCCGAAGAACTGTGACCGGCGCGGGGGCACCCGACACGGACGCCGGGGGGACCGATGCCGGACTGCTCCCCAGGGCCGATGCGAGCACGTCACCGGACGGCGCCAGCCCGCCGGCAGACGCCGGGACCAACGCGAACCCGTGCGCGGGCAAGTTGCTCTGCGCGGACTTCGAGCAAGATCCGGTTGGGGCGCCGCCGGGCGGACCGTGGGAGGCCAAGACCAACAAGGGGGCCGTGGTGGTCGACACGGCCATGGCGTTCAGTGGCAAGCACTCCGTCAAGGTGACCACCCAGGCAGGCTCGTACCAGCAGGCGTTCATCAGCACCAAGAGTGCGGCGGTGTTCCCGGCGGCCAGCGGCCTGCTGTATGGCCGCATGATGGTCTACATGGACTCGACGGCCAAAGACGGCGTGCATTGGACGCAGCTTCAAGCCACGGGGCCCGTGCCAGGTCTCACGGGGGTGACCGGCTACTACCGGTACGGCGGCCAGCACCAGGGCAAGCTCATGGCCAACTACGAGACCGTGGGAAAGAGCACCGACTGCTGGCAGCACTCGGCCACGGTCATGCCCACCAAGAAATGGGTGTGCATGGAGTGGGCCTTCGATGCGTCCCAAGAGGACATGCGCTTCTGGCTCGACGGCGCCGAGCTTTCGGATCTCCACGTGTCTCACAAGGGGCAAGGCTGCATCGGCAACGATCTGGCTGGTGTCTGGAAGGCGCCAACGTTCGACACGCTCAGCCTCGGTTGGGAGAGCTACCAGCAAGACGACGCGCGCACCGGGTACATCGACGACGTTGTGATCGACAAAGCCCGCGTGGGCTGCCCCGCCGCCAAGTAGCGTCGAACCCAAGGAGAACATCCGTGCAACTTGCAAGTGTGCGAATTCGAATGCTCGCGGCCATGGGACTCGGCGCCGCAGGCTGCGCAGCTCCGGCGCCGGCACCGGTGGTTGTGCAGCCGGTGCAAAACCCTGCAGCCAGCGCCCAGGCCCAAGACCCAGCCCCCGCAGGGTCTCATCCCGTCACGGTGGTGGTCGTCACCGACCCCGCACCGTCCGCCACGGTGAGCACCAGCGGTCCGGTTGCGCCCGTGGCATCGAGCGCGCCCAAGGCCGATGCTGGTGCGCAGGCTCCCACGGGCCCCACGCCGTGGACCGTGACCTACCCGCTCACGCAACGCACGGCCACGCAATGGTGCTCCGACAAGGGGACTGCACGGTGCTTTGTTTCGACGCAGGCGCAGGCGAGCCCGGGCACGGCGGTGAGCAAGAATGTGCCCGGGTGTCCTGTCGCGTTGCCCGTGGTTTGCCCGTGCCGTGGCAGAAACTGCGCTCCGTCCGACGACCAAGCGTGCACGCAGCCGCTTCTCGAGAAATTGACGGCGTTGCAACGCCGCCAGGGTCGCGCGGAGGCCTGCTGTTACGAGGTCGAGCTCTATTGCGGATACCCCGGCGAGGGCCGCCCGCTTCAAGGTGCGTTGGGGCCGGTGCTGGCCTCGGCGGTGCTTCGCGACGACTTCTCGGCCGCGGACGTATTCCACGATCCGTCGCGGGACTGGACCCACGTGGCGGCGCTGGAGCACGCTTCCATTGCGTCGTTTGCCATGCTCAGCCTCGAACTCATGGCTCTGGGGGCACCGGCAGATTTGTTGCGTCGTGTGCATTTGGCGGCGCTCGACGAGATCTCGCACGCGGAGTACGCCTTTGCCATGGCGTCGCCCGCGGGCGCGCGTCTTGGCCCTTCGGCCCTCGGCATTCCGTCGCGCCCATCGCCATCGCTCCAAAGCGTCGCCGTCGAGTCCCTGCGCGACGGCTGCTTTGGCGAGACTGTCGCTGCGCTGTCACTGCAGCGGCGAGCGCAGCAGTGTCCCGATGAAGACCGTTCCAAGATCCTCGCGCGCATGGCCGAAGACGAGCTGCGACACGCCGAACTCGCTTTTGCCATCGTGGCCTGGGCCGTGCGCCAAGGCGGAGCCCCGGTGCTCGATGCCATCCGCGTCGAAGCTGAGCGCCTTGGCGCTCACCCGGTCGCCTCTGAAGTGGTAGCGCCTTGCGTGCAAGCGCTCGCCGCCGCGTAGGCGCGGCGCCGTACCTCTCCGCCAGGCGCCCGCGGCCCCGCGCGTTACAGCGATTGCACCCAGGCGGTGAGCACCGCGTTGCCCACCGGGTCCACTTGCGTACGGCCCAAAGGCGGCATGCTCAGGTCCCTATCGGTGCTCCGAATGCGCCCGATGAGTACGGACGCGTTGGGGTTGCCCTTGGTGATGAGTGGCGAATTGGGCAGCCCCAGCGCCGTGGCCATGGGGGCGTTGTGGTGCACCGCGCCCACGAGTCCACGGTTTGCGGGCAGCACGCCGGGCATGGCGTTCCAGCTGGTGCCCCCCAAGAACGAATTGCCCGGTCGATGACACGACGAGCAGTTTGCCGCCAGGTACGCCGAAGCTCGCGCCTCGATGCTGGCGTTGACGTCGCTAGGATCTGCCAGCGGTGCCGGAGCCATGCCCGCCGCCTGGGCGCCAAAGATCCCTTTGGCCGTCAGCGACGTGATCTGGTTGTCGCCGCCTGGTAGCGTGAAGTTGAGCTGCTCTCCGCGGAACCCGAGGATCCGGTTCGCCTCGCGGTGGCAAGACCAGCACTCACCAAAACTGGGGAAATGCCACGAGCGTGCCTTTTCGGGGACCACGTCGCCGATGTTCTCGTGAATGGCCTCGCCCAGAAGGTCCGCGTCGGTGCCGAGGGAGTTCCACACGTAGGTGAGGCCATAGGTCGTGTCTTGGCCGACCACCATGATGCGGGTCTCGAGGCGCTTGCTGCGAGCGAGGGGTTGCGCATCGTCGGGCAGGTCGAACTGTTTGACCAAGATGGAGCCCTTGGGCAGTGTGACCGTGCCGTCCGCTGCCATGGTGGCCGTTTGCCCGGCGGGCACGTGGACCCAACGTTTTTTGGAAGCGCCGTCGGACCACAGGGGCGACCGAATGCTGTAAGGCACAAGGCCCGTGGCCGGGCGCAGCGTGGTCAAGTTGCGGAACAAGTGCGTATCGGACAACCTGGCCGGCGGGTGCACCGGCGCGGGGTCCCGCACCAGCTTGAGGATGCGGCTCCAGCCGATGAGATAGATCTCTCCATTGTTGTCTTGGGCAAAGCCCACGGGGCTGTTTTTGTAGTTGGCCTCAACCAGAGAGGTGCGCGTGGCGCCTTGCGTGTCTAGTGCCCAGACGCGTCCGGTGGGCCAATCGGAGTAGATGAGCTTGCCCGCGAGCTCGGGCATGGCCGCGCCGCGATACACGTAGCCCGCCATGATGGACGACAGGTCTCCGAGCTGCCAATGCGGATAGTCGTAGACCGGTGCCTTCAGCACGCCAATCGAGGTGTTGCCAGCACGGCGCCGCACGTTGCCCTCGAAGATGGGCCAGCCGTAGTTGCCGCCGGACACCACCTGATTGATCTCTTCGCGCCAGGTGTCGCCCACGTCGCCTTGCCACAGGGCGCCCGTGTCCTTGTCGAAATTGAACGCGTAGGGGTTCCGAAAGCCCAACGCGAAGTACTCTTCGGACGCGTTGGCCACGCCCACGAACGGGTTGTCGTTGGGAATGAAGTAGCCCTGCGTGGTGGCGTTGGCGGGTTGCCGAGGCGGTGCGTGGCTCACGGCGCCGCCCACGGAATCCACGTCGATGCGGAAGATGCCGCTAAAGAGGCCGGCATTGAGTCGTTGCGTCGTCGCGTCGGGCCGGGTGTCGTCGCCGTTGCCGAAGTACAGAAATCCGTCGGGTCCAAAGCGGATGCGCGCGCCGTTGTGCTCTGTGACCTGTTCCGTCTGGCTCACCAGCACCAGCTCTGATGCTTTGTCGAACACCTTGGGGCCCGGGTTCCAGGTGAAGCGGGACAAACGCTGCCGGGTTGGGTTCCCCTCGAAGTTGTACCATACATATACGTAGGGTTTGGGCGCCACCGGGTCGGCGAACTTGGGATGCAGCGCCATGCCCAGGGCGCCGGCCTCGCCACGCATGGCCACCTGGGTCTCGAAGTTGAGCACCAGGGTGCGCTGGCCATTGCCGTTAAGGCGCACGATATGGCCCCCGCGCTGCAGCACGAAGGGCTCCGAAGAGCCCGCCGGCCATTCCATATCCATGGCGCCGGACAAGAAAGTGCCTGGGAAGGCGTCGGTGAGAGCGTAGCCAAAGAGCAGGGGCGTGGTCTGCGGGAACGCGGTGATGGGCAGATCCGGATCATCGGGGGGCGCTGCGTCACCCGCGTCACTCGCGTCGCCCGCGTCACTCGCGTCGCCCGCGTCGCTTGCATCTCCTTGGGGGCCGACATCAGCGGCGTCCGCGCCACCATCGACCGCCGCCCCATCGGTTGTCGCGTCGACGCCGCTGGTGCCGTCGGTGCTTGTGTCAGCAACCGTGGCGCCATCGGTAGAAAGTGCCCCGTCGGCGCCCAGTCGACCGGAGTCGTCCGGGCTGCCGTCGTTGGGCCAGGCCGGTGCCCCGTCGGGCAAGGCCCCGGCGTCTTGGGGCGGTTCGCTCGGTCCGTTGTCAGGCTCGGACCCACACGCCGCCGCAGCGCCAGACACGAGCAGCGCAAGGCCAATCCAACGATGTGCGCCGCGGGTGAACAACATGGGCCATAAGTTACGAATGAAGGGGCTCTCACGCCATGGTTACTTTGGCACTGAACCCCTTGTTAATTTGTGCGCAATCCGCATCGCCGTGAGGCGGAGACCAATCACCATCACGCTGATGCCACGGCGGCAAGAATGCCTCGCAGGTTTGCCTCACCCCGGCCCTCGGGTCGAACCTCGGAATTTCGGTGTGCATCGCCGAGGGGTCACGGTCGGCAATGTAGGCATTGGTAACATTTTGCGTCTGGGCACCCAGCTCCCTCTTGCGCTCGGAGCCCGTACGCGCTCCCATTTGCGGCCGAAAGCTTCTCCAAAGGGAACGAGAGACAACCATGAACAAGATGCCGATTCGTCGTACATGCGTCATCGGGGCGGGCGTGATGGGCAGCGGAATTGCTGCGCACTTTGCCAACGCGGGCCTCGAGGTCTTGCTGCTCGATATCGTTCCGCCCAACCTGACGGATGACGAGAAGAAGGACAAAGCTGCGCGCAACCGGTTTGCCGCGGGCGGTCTCGACAAGGCGCTGAAGGCGCGGCCGGCGGCTTTCTTCCACAAGTCTGCGGCCAACCTGGTCAAGACGGGCAACATCGAAGACGACCTCGAGAAGGTCAAAGACTGTGATCTCGTCATCGAGGCCATCATCGAGCGCCTGGACATGAAGCAGGCGCTGTTCGAGAAGCTCGAGAAGCTGGTGCCCGCGCACTGCATCGTTGCCTCGAACACGTCGGGCCTACGCATCGAGGGCATGCTCAAGGGCCGTAGCGATGGGTTCAAAAAGAACTTCATCGTCATGCACTTCTTCAACCCCGTTCGCTACATGAAGCTACTCGAACTCGTGGTGGGTCCCGAGACCAGCCCGGAGGTGGCCGCCAAGGTCAAGCGCTTCGGCGAGGATCAGCTGGGCAAGGGCATCGTGTTCGGCAAGGACACGCCCAACTTCGTGGGCAACCGCATCGGCGCCCACGCCATGATGGCCACCATTCACCAGATGCTGGCCGACGGGCTCACCCCCGAAGACGTCGACAACATCACCGGTAGCCCCATGGCGCACCCCAAGAGCGCCAGCTTCCGCACCGCCGACTTGGTGGGCCTCGACACCTTCGGCCACGTGGCCGACAACTGCTACGACTCGCTCACCAGCGACGAAGACCGCGACGTGTTCAAGGTGCCGGCGTACATCCGCACCATGGTCGAGCGCAAGCAATTGGGCAACAAGACCAAGGGCGGCTTCTACAAGAAGAACGGCAAAGACATCCAAACGCTGGACCCGACCACGGGCGAGTACCGCGCCAAGGGTGGCGACGAGGGCATCAAGACCCTCACCAAGAGCATCAGCAAGATCGAAGACCCGAAAGAGCGCGTGCGCAAGCTCGCCGCCGACACCGGCAAAGCCGGCGCCTTCGCATGGAAGATCACCTCGCGGTCCTTGGCCTACGCCGCCCGTCGCATCGGCGAGATCACCGACAGCATCGAGGCCGTCGATGACGCCATGAAGTGGGGCTACAACTGGGAGCTCGGTCCCTTCGAAGTGTGGGACGCCCTGGGTTTCGTGGCCACCACCGAGCGCATGGAGAAAGACGGCATCGCGCTGCCCGAGTCCATCAAGAAGATGAAGGCCTCTGGGGCCACCAGCTTCTACAAAGACGACGGCAGTGTCTTCAACCTGGTCAAGGGCGCCTACGAGAAGCGCGAGATCGACGCGCGCAACGCCACCTTCGAGATCATGCGCCGCGGCCAGGCCCCGGTGCTCAAGAACGATGGCGCCGAGGCGTGGGACTTGGGCGACGGCATTTTGGGCGTCACCTTAAAGACCAAAGCCAACAGCATCGACCCGGACGTCATCCAGATGCTGCACAACGCGACGGCCCGCGCGGAGCAAGACTTCCGCGGCATGCTGGTCTTCAACGGCGGCGAACACTTCTGTGTCGGCGCCAACCTGCTCTTGGTCGTCATGAGCGCCAGCCAGCAGCAGTGGGAGCCCATCCGCACCATGGTCAAGGGGTACCAAGACGCGACGCAACGCATGAAGTATGCACGCGTTCCCGTGGTGGTGTGCCCTTACGGCATGACCTTGGGCGGCGGCCTCGAACTCTGTTTCGCGGGCGATGCCGTGCAGGCCGCCGCGGAGACGTACTCTGGCCTCGTCGAGGTGGCCGTGGGGCTCATCCCCGGCGGCGCTGGCACGCTCAACATGCTCTGGCGCAACCTCGAGGGGATCCCCGAGGGCGCCAACGTCAACACCTACGAGTACGTCACCCAAACCTTCAAGAACATCGCCTTGGCCAAGGTGGCCACCAGCGCCGAAGAGGCCAAGGCCTTTGGGTACTTCCGCAAGACCGACGGTGTGTCTTTCGACCGTGTGCGCCTGCTCACCGAGGCCAAGAGCAAGGTCATCGGCATGGCCAATGCCGGCTACCACCCGCAGCTTCCAAAGAGCTACGTCTTGCCAGGCGACAGTGGCATTGCCACGTTGTCCATGATGGTAGACACCCTGGTTGCCGGCGGTCACGCCAGCGAGCACGATGCCAAGATCGCGCGAAAGCTGGCCGAGGTGCTCTGCGGTGGCCGCGGCGGCTCCGCCCGCGAGGTCACCGAGGACGAGATCTTGGAGCTCGAGCGCGAGGCCTTCGTGAGCCTCTGTGGCGAGCCCAAGAGCCAAGAGCGCATGCAGTACATGCTCATGAACAACAAGCCACTTCGCAACTAGCGCGAGCTGCGCGCCAACCTGCCATCAGCCCTTGGGCCAAAGCCCAAGGGCGTCCGGTGGCCCCCCAAAGTTTCCCCCCCGTATCGGAGATAAGAAGATGACCATGCAAGACATCGTGATTGCAGAAGCCGTTCGGTCCGCCGTTGGCCGCGCGCACAAGGGCTCCTTGGCGCAGAAGCGGCCGGACGAACTCGCCGGCGACGTCATTCGCGCGCTGCTCGCGCGGGTGCCGCAGATCAAGGCCGACGACATCGAAGACCTCATCCTTGGCTGCGCCATGCCCGAGGGCGAGCAAGGCCTCAACATCGCCCGCGTCGCAGGACTCTTGGGCGGCTTGCCCGAGAACTCCGGCGGTCTCACCATCAACCGGTTTTGCTCGAGCGGCCTGCAGTCCATTGCGCTGGCCGCCGGGAGCATCCTCATGGGGTCTTACGACGCCGTGGTGGCCGGTGGTGTCGAGTCCATGAGCATGGTGCCCATGACGGGCAACAAGCTCAGCGCCTCGCCCGAGGCCATGGAGCGCATTCCCTCGGTGTACACCCCCATGGGCATCACCGCCGAGAACGTCGCCACCAAGTTCAACGTCTCGCGCACCGAGCAAGACGAGTTCGCGCTCAAGAGCCACAAGAAGGCCAGCGAGGCCCGAGAGAAGAAGAAGTTCGACGACGAGGTCGTCACTGTTCGCGCGGTCAAGTACAACGGCGCCGAGAAGTCCTATGTGGATTTCCGCACCGAGGAGCTCGTGCGACCCGACACCACCCTCGAGGGGCTCGGCACCCTGAAGCCGGCCTTCAGCGCCAAGGGCTCCGTCACCGCGGGCAACAGCTCGCCGCTGTCCGATGGTGCGGCCGCTGCGCTCGTGCTCAGCAAGGCCAAGGCCGACGCCTTGGGCATCAAAGGCCTCGGGTACTTCCGCTCCTTTGCCACCGTGGGCGTCGACCCGGCCATCATGGGCATTGGCCCGGTGCCGGCGGTGCAGAAGCTCCTCCAAAAGACGGGCCTCAAGATCAGCGACATCGACCTGTTCGAGGTCAACGAGGCCTTCGCCAGTCAATCCGTGTATGTCCAAAAGACCTTGGGCATCCCCGAAGACCGTCTCAACGTCAACGGTGGCGCCATTGCGCTCGGTCACCCGCTGGGCTGCACCGGGGCCAAGCTCGCGGCCACTGCGTTGTATGAGCTCAAGCGCCGCGGCGGCAAGTACGCCGTGGTCACCATGTGCATCGGCGGAGGCATGGGCGCCGCCGGCCTGTTCGAGCGCATCTAGCGCCGCTCCGGTTGCGGGCGCACCTGTGTGCCCGAAGAACCACATGAGCCCCAAGGCCCCGAGCCTTGGGGCTCATTTTCTTCCATGCGGGAGGTTCCGGTCGACGCCTGCCGCAGCGCAGGTATGATTTCAACGTGCGTCGCGCTTTGGTCACCTGCCTGCTCGCCAGCCCCTGGCTCGGCGTGGCGTGTGGCTCCTTCGATGGTGCGAGCCCCACCAACGGCCTAGTGGACGCGGGCAACGAACCCGTACCGACCAAGGAACCAGTAAGGGACGTCGAGGACGCGCGCACCGTGCCCGATGCCGCATCGCTTGCCTGTACCCTTGGCCCCAACGACGCCGGTGCCGACGCCGATGCCGCAGATCCGCGGCTGTTGGACGCCGCAGTCACGGATGCCGGACGGTCCGGCGTGCGGTGCGGCGAGCAATGCGTAGACATTGCGCGCGATGCCAAGAACTGCGGTACCTGTGGCAACGTATGCGCGGCAACGGCCGCGTGCGAAGGCGCGTGTGTCGACATTGCCACGCGCCTACCGGGCGCCCTGCTCATCAAGCAGCCTTGTAACTCCCAAGGCAAAGCCGGCGACTACTGCGGAGCCAGCGCCGGCCGCCGCGAGGTGGCCGCAACCCTCGATGGGGACAAGGCCAAGGTCTTCGTCCTGTCATTGCGAGTATGGGGGGTTGTCGAAGAGAAGGACACTGCTGGCGGACAGCCCTGTGGAGCCGTGGGACAGAAGTCAGAGTACTGCCGCCTGGGTGGACAGCCCAACGGCGACCTTTGGAACGCGTACACGCTGGGCATCGAACCCCCGGTTCCCGCGACCGATGGCGGAGCCTCGGGGCCCGCACGCGTGGTGCTCAATGCAGGAAACTCGGGGCACGACTACTGCGCGTACATGGACTACCGCTTCGACCTGCGGGTTCCGGGTGGTGCGCGTCTATTGCTGACCGTCAGCTCCAACGATTCGCTCCAGGCGCCGGCGTTTGCCAGTAGCAAAGAGCCGATTGTTCCTAACGGCCAGTACTACAACGGGCAACAAGTCACCGTTGAGGTCGAGGGCGTTCGACTCGAAAACTGAAGCCCCTGGACCGAGTGCCCTGGTAGCCTCGTCCGCACCTTGAAGGAACCCCTCGACATCGCCGTATTGGGCGCAGGGACCGCGGGCTCTGCTGCAGCGTTGTTCTTGTCCCGGGCCGGGCACAAAGTCACCGTCTACGAGTGCGTCAAGAACCCGGGCCCTGTGGGCGCCGGCATCACGCTCCAGCCCACAGGTCTCGCGGCGCTCGAAGCGCTGGGGCTCGCAGACCAGGTGCTGTCCCGGGGGGCGCGCATCGACCGCCTGGTCTGCAAGAGCGATACGGGGCGTGTTCTGACGGACCTGTCGTACGCCCGCTACGACACGTCGTACTTTGGTACCGGCACCCACCGCGGGGTGTTGTTCCAAACGCTCTATGGCGCCGTGCATGGCGATGGCATCCCGGTGCACACTGGCATCGTCGCCGAGAACGTCAAACGCTCCGGGGAGCGTGGTTGGCTCTACGTCGAAGAAGACACGGGCACACTGCACGGCCCTCATCAGCTCATCGTCGTGTGCGATGGCGCCCGGAGCCATCTGCGTGACGACACCTGGATCCCCAAGAACATTGCGCCGTACCCCTGGGGGGCGCTCTGGTTTGTGGGCAAGGTGCCCGACGAACACTGTGGCACCACCTTGCACCAGGTCGTACGGGGCAACTCGTGCATGGTCGGGGTGTTGCCCACGGGGCTCGGTCCCAATGCCGAGAACACCGGCCAGCTGGCCAGTTTGTTTTGGAGCATCCGAAAAGACAGCGTGGATGCCTGGCGGCTGCGCTTCGATCCTTGGAAAGAAGAGTGTCGACGACTGATGCCGCTGGCCAACGTGGTGCTCGACCAAATCCACGAGCCCGAGCAGGTGCTCTTTGCGGCCTACCACGACGTATCCATGTACCCGTGGAACACCGCGAACGTGGTCTACCTGGGCGACGCCGCCCATGCCACGAGCCCACAGTTGGGGCAGGGGGCCAACCTCGCGCTGGTCGATGCGCTTGTGCTCGCGCAAGCCATCCAGGACAACGAGTTCTTGCCCGCCGCCCTCGATGCGTACTCGCGTCGTCGCCGGGCACACCTGTCGTTCTATCAACACATGACCCGGTGGCTTACGCCCTTCTTCCAGGGCGACGAGGTCTGGTTTGGCATCTTGCGTGATCTAGGGCTGCCTCTTGGCATGAAGATTCCGCCGCTCGAGTCGTTCATGGTCGCCACCATGACAGGCACCGTCGCCGGCTTCTTGGGGGGCAATCTGCTTGCCGATCTCAAACGCGGCGTTCGCCCCGGGCTCTAGCCCTACGGTGCAGCGGCCCGTGGCGCGGGCCTTCGATGCCGGAGAGGCTCCTCTCGCGGTTGCTTGGGCGCGCAATGGTGGGCACGCGCTCTTGCGCGAAGCACCTGGGCGCTTGGTTTGGCTCGCGCGGGTTCCGCTGGACCGCGAAGAGACGGCCCTCGCGCGCTTTGCGCTTTTGGACCTCGGGCGCCAGCGCTTCGGTCGGCCCTCGCGCGGTTCCTATGCCGGTCTGCTGGTTGTGCGGGTAGCCACGTTCGCGGCATGGGTCCTCGAACGCCGGGTACTTCGCGACGTGGCGCATGCCGTTGCTCGTGTCAGCGTCGCCTTCGACTGCACGCGCTGTGGGGCCTGTTGTCGCGACAACGAAGTGACGCTCGGACCTGTCGACGTACGACGCCTTCGGGACGCAGGGTACAGCGCACTTCGCGCAAGGGGCCTCGTTCGGTACCAAGGTGGCAAGCTGAGGCTCGCGCTCGCACCGGGGGGAGCGTGCGTGCTGCTGGGCGCCGACCAGCTTTGCCAGGCGTACCAGGCGCGTCCCATGGCTTGCCGAGCGTTCCCCATGGGCAGCGAGCCATGCCTGTCTGCGCGGGCGTCGGCAGGTGTCGACCGCGCGCTATCCATGTAGGCTGCATGCGCTCACGAAAAGATTCATGAATTTGACGGATATGTGGTTCTATGTCGGCACTTTCCCGGTGTATCCGCCACAAAAGCGGCCGCCCCAGGAGCTTCCCACTGAATCACTCGTCCCTCGGCTGCGTCCTACTGGGCGCCTCAACGCCGAGGTACAACTTCCCGCCGGAGTCCACCTTGAACATTGATCGCGCCAAGTTTCTCCTCCTCACCTCTGCTCTCGCCGGTGGCACCCTGACGGCCGCGGCCCTCGGAGCCTGCACGGTGACGTCCACCAACGGCACGCCCGACGGTGGTGTTACGGCCGCCGACGGCAGCACGGGCACCGACAGCAGCACGCTCACGGATGGCAGCACGGACACCGACGGCAGCTCGAACACCGACGGCAGCTCGAACGCCGACTCGGGTACCGACGGCTCGGCGTGCTTGGGTGACACCGCCGTCAGCGGCCCCACCTGTGAGGGGCTTGCCAATACGGATGCGGGCGCGAACGCCTGCGTGGGCACCTTCGATGGACAGAACTCTTGCATGGCGTTCGAGATGAGCCTTCGCCCGCAAGTGGCCGAGGCCGCCAAGGCATGCTTGACGGCTTCGCCTTGCGATGAGGGCCTGACCCCGGCCATCGAGACCTGCATCACGGCGGCTGTTGCCAAGGCGTGCCCCGAGGCCACTGCGGCCACGGAGTGTGGCGCTGCCAAAGCCCAGTGCGCCGACGGATCGGCTCCCGTGATCTCGGAGGCCCAGTGCGTCGCAGCCTACACTGCGATGAACGCGGCAGCCCGTACCGAGTTCAAGGCCTGCCCGGCCGCCGAAGGTGGCTGCCGTCTTATCCCCGAGTGCTTCCCGCCCGTCTTCCCGATGCCGAAGTAACGCCTGAGGCAACAGAATGCTACGGACACGCCCGGGCTCCCCGATGGGGACCCGGGCGTTGCTATTTCAACCGCGTGGGGCGCGCTCAGTGCCCAGGCCGAGGAGCCTGGACGTTACTTGGCTACCGCCAGAGAGTTCTTGCCCAGGAACGTGATCCAATCGCCCATCACCTTCTCGAGCTCGGCGCTGGTCTCGAAGTCGACGCCAACACCGGCCTGCAGGACTTCCATGCTGCGGGCATCGATGTACGCGTTCCAAGGCAACGAGTTGCCGTCAAAGAATACTCCGAGCTTCTCGCGCAACGGGTCGAGCACGATGGCGTAGCCGGGCTTGAACTTGTTGAGCCAGAGGTCGACGTCGGCCTTTACCGACGCCTGGTTCTCTGCCGCGCCTTCGATCATGACGGTGATGAACGCCACGCCCTGCTGCTTGAGCTTGGCCTCGACGGGCTTCTTGACCTCCATCTCGTGCTCGCAGACGTCGCACCAGACCGCTGCGGCCTGCATGTGGATGACCTTGTACTTGGAACCGGTGGGGTCGTAGAAGTCCGCCATCTGGACATCCTTGAACTCGGTGCCGTTGAAGTAGCCCTTGAACTTGAAGTTCTCGATGAGGTTGCCGCGGGAGCCCACCTTCCCGGTCTGCGGGTTGTGCGTCGAGGGCAGCGTGCCAAAGGTGCCGGTCGGGTAGGGGACCGATGCCACCGTGTTGTTCCCGCTGCTGCTGCTCGACGACGCGCCGCTGCTGGTCTTGCCCGAGGAGCTGCCGCCGGAGCTACCGGAGCTGGACTTGCCGCTGGGAGACTCGTCGCCCACGCTGGTGGGAGTGGTGTCGGCGCAGGCGTACAGGACCGTGGAAGCGAGGGCGATGCAGGCGAGGGATGAGCGAACCATGACCCCAATGATACATCTGCCGTGCCATCACCGCCGACGCCCAAGCCAGTGTAGGCATCGCCCCTACCAAAGGGGATCTCTCGACGTTCTGGCCGGATCCCTCAAGCCTCGCACAAAACGATAGCGGCCCACCCGCAACAGCTGGTGAGCCGCCGATCCACCGCCGAGGGGCCAGTGGGCTACGCGTTACTTGTTGTCCCAACGGGCCCACTTGCCCGCCGTGGCCCAGGTGTCCGAGGCATCTTTGAAGGCGCCGACGTAGCTCGCGGCGGGGTCGAAGAAGCCATCGTTCGGGGGAGCCATGCCCGCGATGCTGCTGGCGGGCCCAAAGACCGGCGCCGTTGCGTTGAAGCAGCCAGAGATCTGCGGGTCACTCCACTTGTTGCCGAAGTCCACGGTCTTGAACCACGCGACCTCGTCGAGGCCCTTGTCATTGTCGTAGTTGGGCGCCATGGTCTTGTCGGCGTTGGACTCGGGGAACGCAATGGCGTCCACCACGTCCTGGCCGTAGCTACCAAAGAACAACGAGTGCTTGAGCGTCAGCGCAGGCTCGCCAGCGCCGGGGCTCATGACGCCGATTTTGGTGGCCTCGTCCCGGATATCAAGGCTGGCGGCGAAGCCGCGGACCACGACGTTCTCGTAGGTGCCGCGCGAGTTGCGACGCAGCAGCATGCCGTACTGCGTGGAGTCTACCTTTTGGTTCTTGCCACAGAGCGTGGCGTTCCAAACCTGCGGCGCGGTCAGCGGCGCGTTCTGGCTTCCGTTGGCGTCGTTGTCGCTTTCGATGCCGTTGTCTTCGCCGGGGTGTCCAGGGTCCTGCTGCAGCACCAGGAACTGGAGCTTGCCGCGGTAGCCGTTGTCGAAGTCGAAGCCGTCATCTTGGTTGTACTGGCAAGCCAAGTGGTGCCCGTTGACGGTGCCGCCAAAGAACTCGAAGCAGTCGTCGAGGGCCATGCGCACCTGCACATGGTCGAGCTGTGTCTTGTTGCCAACGCCCGCCAAGGTGAGCCCGTTGACCTCGTTGTCTTTGGAGAGCTCCACGCCCGCATACTCGATGCGCACGTAGGAGAACACGCCGCTGTCGTCGGCCTCGTTGGTGCCACCAAACTCGGCGCCCTTCACGGTCTTGAGCAGACCCTCGACGCTGCCCTTGCCACCGGGATAGTTCACCGGTGCGTTGCCGAGAATCAAAATGCCACCCCAGTCGCCGGGGCGCCGCGCGCCTTCGGCGGCAGAGCTGGTGAACACGATGGGTTCATCTGCCGTGCCCTTGGCTACGATCTTGGCGCCGGGCTCCACGAGCAGAATCCCCATCTCATTGCCCACGGCACCGCGGGGTGACCCCTGAATGGTCGTTCCAGCCTCGATGGTGAGGGTGAAGCCGCTCTTGACCTGCACCAGGCCCGTGAGCTTCCACAACTTGTCTTTGGTGAGCGTGACGTTCGAGGTGACGTCGCCCTTGAGTTCGGCAACCCCGCCGCTCGGCGTACCACTCGTGCCCGATGTGCCCGAGCTGGTGCCCGGCGACGTGCCGCTCGAGGAGGCTCCAGCAGTGCCCGAAGAGCTGGTGCTCGCGCGGCGCTCGCCGTCGTCACTGCATGCGCTCAGCGCCACAAGAGAAAGCGCCGCGGCCCCGATACCAAGACTGATGACACGATTCATAGGAAGGCTCCTTTTGCTGCGCGGGTTTTCGCGGACTCCTGTGAAGTCCTCGCGAAGCGGAGCCAACATCGCGGGCACCCTTTTGTGTCGCGCTGGTGACACATCTGCATACATGCATGCGCTCTCTCTTCGCGCGCATCGCAGTGCCGCGTGTCCGAGCGCGCTGCACACGCGCGCTCGTTGATGCCCGTGTCGCGCCGTTGCTCTCTGGCCTGCGCGTCGATCAATCAGTGCGTGTAGGTCGCCGTGAGCCATACGGATCGACCGATGGTCCAGCGGTTGGCGGTCTCGGCGCTCTGATCGTCACCCACGGTGAAGCGATATGGCGCGTCGAGCACGTTCTCGATGGTGGCTTTGACGTCCAGATGTTTGCTCACGCTCTGCGCAATGGCCAGGTCCACAAGGTGTCTCGGCTGCTCGTAGGTATCGGGCAGCCCCGCGAGCCCCACCTGAGCAATGCGTGCGCCAAGCACGTTGTACAAGAGACGGACACGCGTTCCTGTGCTCTCGCGTTCGTAGTCGATGGCCGCATTGAGCACGAAAGGCGACTGACCCGCCAAGGGCCGCTCGGCGTTGGTGAGCAGTCCCACTTTGCTCCGGTCGAGAGCGACCCGCGAGTAGAGCACTGTAAAGTTGCCCAAGAAGGTGAAGGGCGTGAGTACGCGGTGCACGAAGCCAAGCTTCTTGCGCGCTTCGAGTTCGATGCCCGTGTTGGTTGCGCCATCGGCGTTTTGGTACGAGAGCACGCCGCGGCTCGTGGGGATAATCACGGGCTCGATAGGCTTTTTGAACTCTTTGTGGAACACGCTGAGCGCCAGCACCTCGGTGGGGGCCGGGTAGAACTCGACGCGTGCATCCAGGTTGACGATCTTGGTTCGGTCGAGCTGCGGGTTCCCTAGGGTTTCCCGCGCGCCCAGGAAGTCGCTGAAAATGAAGGGGGCGAGTTCCCGAAGCTGCGGCCGGGCGACGGTCTGTGTGGCGCTGGCGCGTACGGAGACATCCGAGCGAACCTTGAACACCGCGCTCGCCGCCGGAAGCAAATCCGTGCGCACCAGCGACGACTGGGCGCCCTGGGCCGCTGGGTCCAGCGGGTCGAAGGAGTCGATGGTCTGCTTGGAACTCTCGATGCGCTCTCCGAAGACGAAGCGCAGGCGATCGGTGACCGCCAGATCGCCCATGGCATAGCCGGCGAACACGTTGTACGTGGCGTCGTAGGTGTCCGTTGGCTGTGTGGCCTCGGTCAGCTCCAGCGCCGGACCGATGTTCTCGTCGACGAACAAGGCGTCCGGTCGCTGCCGAAACACCTCGTTGGGGGCCCCGGGGGTGCGCAAGAACCGGAAGCGGCGTGCGGTGAAGCTACGACCTCGCAGCGCGGCGCTGCCGCCAACTTTCAGCAGCTTCGGGCGCTCCACATCTTTGACCACCGGCTGCGACCAATCCAGGCCCGCCGAGCGCGTGGTCTCTCCTTGGTTGGCGTAGAAGTGTTGGCCGCTCTGGGTGCTCTCGCGGAACGAGTAGCCCGTCTCAGCGTCGCGTTGGTACACGGTCTCCCGCAGGTTCGGATCTGTCAGCGTGGCCCGGGCCCACACAAGGCGCCACTCGAGCGTCCCACGGCCCAGGTCCGGCAGGCGGTGCTCGCCGCGCAGCTGGGTGTACATGAGCTGCCGATTGATGAAGCGTAGGCGCTCGTCTCGGATCTCCGCCTGTTGATCATCGTTGAACCCCTCGATGACCCGGGCTTCCTTCTCGGCGTTGCGACTGTACAGGCCGGTCCCCGTCAGACGATGGTCCTTGTTGATGGTGTAGCCGACGGTGCCGAGGGTGCTCCAGGTCACGGTGTCGCTGCCGGTCTCGGCGCGGTAGTCGTTGGCGCGAATGAGCTGCCCCGGGCGCTGGGTGTCCACGTAGTAGGTGCGAATGGTCTCGTCGTTTCGGTTCTGGAATCGGCGTGAATAGCCGGCACCAAGCACGTATCCGATGCGGCCTTCTTTGCCCACCTTGTAGCTGTCGCCCAGCACGATGTTGCCGCTGCCGCTCGGCAGGTTGAACACCCGCTCGCTCTCCATGGGGCCGTTGAGGTCTCGTCCGAGCGCGGTGAGATCTGGGTTCACTGTGCCGTCGGGCCGCAGGCGGCTTACGCGGCTGTCCGGGACGCTGCGCGGGAGCTTACGGCCGCCGTCATCGATGCCCAGCCAGTCGAACTTGCCGCCGGGGTACCCAAGACGCCCTTTGAAGGTACTCTCGCTGTTGAGTCCGGCGCTCAGGCTGCCGGCCAACAGGAACTCACCGGGCATTTCGCGGGTGTGAATGTCGAGTGAGCCTCCGGCGAAGTCTCCGGGCATGTCCGGCGTAAACGTCTTGCGGATGACCAAGTCCGACAGCACGAGCGTGGGGAACATATCGAGGGGCACGGCCTGGCGATCGGGCTCCGGGCTCGGCAGCGGCGAGCCGCCCAACATGGAGTTGGTGTAGCGGTCGCCGAGGCCGCGTACGACCACGTACCGGTTGTTCTCGACGGTGGCACCCACCACGCGGCGCACGGCGTCTGCGGCGTTGCGGTCTGGCGTTCTTGCGATGTCCTGGGCGCCCACGGCGTCTTGCGCGGCGCCGGCATTGCGTCGGAGCAACAGTTGCGTGGACGCACTGGCCCGCTCCACCTCGGCTTCGACCTGCGTCGCTTCGTCGATGGCGTCTTCGTCCGGGCGCACGCGGATGTCGAGGCGCACCAACCCCGGCTTTCCTATGCGCACGGACGAGACACGCGTGACCTTGTGAAACTCGCTGACCACGCGCAGCGTATATGTGCCTTTGGGCAGCTCCAGCCGATAGCGACCCTCTTCGTCGGCCACCGTGGCCATCTTGGACTCGAGCACCGTGATCACGGCATCGGCCAGGGGCTCGTTGGTCTTGTCGTCTCGCACCACGCCGGCCAACGCGCTCTTGCCGGCCGCGGGCGCCCGAAACGGATCCACTTTGGCAACCGTTTGCTCCGTGGGCGTAGCGTCGGCGACGGGCGCCTCTGTGTCGGGTGTCGTAGGCGACGTGTCGGCGCGGGCTGCGGGCGTGGCGGCGCCAAAGGCCAGGGTCATGGTCACCGCGATGCGGGCGTTGCGCCTCACGGGGAGAGCTTCTCCGTCAGGATGGCGATGCTCTTGGCTCCGCCGCCGCGAGCCAGGTCCATGGCTTCGACCGCAACGCCATAGGGGGCATCGTCGTCAGCATCGAAGAATATGACCTTCTGCTCTTTGGCGGCCAGCAGCCGCGTGAGCTTGGGGCCCAGCTCGGCCTTGTCGATGGGGGTCCGGTTGATGCGCAATACACCGGCCTTGTCGACGGTGAGCACGATGCTTTGGTCGTTGTTTGGCGGCACGACGGCGCTGTCGTCCTTTTTGGGAAGCGTGAGCCAGAACTGCTTGGTGAGCAGCGGTGTGACCACCATGAAGATGATGAGCAGCACCAAGACCACGTCGACCAAGGGGGTGACGTTCATCTGGGGGACGGGTTGCTTGCCGTTTCCGGCGGGGAGACTCACGCCCATGTCACTCGGCCTCCGGTGCCGACGGGCCCTTCTTCTGACTCACTTGCAGCGAGCAGCCCGTGAGGCCCTCGTCTTGGATGCGCAGGAACACGCGTCGCACGGCGTCGTAGCGCAAGGACCCGTCGGCCTTCAGCACCAGGCGGCGGTCTGGCGCTTCAGCGTGGAGCGCGCGCAGCTTGCCCATCAACGCATCGAGACTCATGGCCTCTTTTTCCAGGAACAGGCTGCCGGTGGCGCCCATGGTCACGGTGATGGGATCGAGCTTGGACTTCTGTTGCTTGTCGACGTTCAAGATGGCGGGGAGCTCGACGCGCTCGCCATGCTCCAGCGCCGGGGCAATCACCATGAAGATGATGAGCAGCACGAGCACCACGTCCACCAGGGGCGTGATGTTGATCTCCGGCGTGGGGCCGGCGTCACTGCGCCGCGTTGGCTTCGAATTGGCCAGAGTTGCGATGCCCATAGGCGTTCTCCAGTTCGTCCATCAGCTCGCCGGTGGCCCGGGCAAGCTGACTTTCTACACCCGCGATGCGCGCGGACAGCGCGTTGAAGAAGAGCACCGCGGGGATGGCCACGAGCAGGCCAAGGGCGGTCTCGATGAGCGCCTCGGAGATGCCCGCAGAGACGGATCCAAGACCACCAGACCCAGAGCTTGCGATGCCCTGGAACGCCGTGATGATGCCAACGACGGTGCCCAGAAGCCCAACGAAAGGTGTGATGGACCCGACGGAGGCGATGACGCTCATGCCGCGGCGCAGGTCTGCGGAGACCGCTTCTTTTTGCCGCTCGGACTCGCGTCGAGCTAGCTCCACCGCCGATAGCTCTCCGTCGGAGCCCCGGGCCAGTTTGCGTACCGTAGGGCCCACGATGCGGGCGAAGGGTGATGCGGGATGCTCCGCGGCGATGTCCGCCACCTTCGAAAGCTGGCGACGGTCCAGGTGCTCGCCGACCAGAGCCACGAACTTGCGGGTGGCCGTGGCACCGCGGGCCATGGCCAAGAAGCGCTCGACCACGATGGCGATGGTGACCACGGCCATGAGCAGAATGAACAAGGCGATGGCCTTGCTGAGAGGGCCCATGCTGGCCCAGATGTGCAGTGGACTAAAGGACATGGCAGGTGGGCTCCTATTGGGTTCGCAACTTGAACGGGATCTTGCTCTGCCGTCGCATGCGCAGCGGTTTGCCTTCGAGCGACGCAGGGGTGAACTTCCACGCGCGGACGGACTCCAGCACCGCGGCGTCAAAGAGCGGATGCCCGTGCGAGGGCATCACGCGCACGTCGCTCACGGAGCCGTCGACCTCGACCCAATAGGAGACCACGATGATGGCCTCGATGCCCTGGACCCGCGCCTCTTTGGGGTACGCGGGCATGGGTTTTTCGAGCGGAACGGGGGCGATGACATCTTCTTGGGTCACCACCGGCGGCGCCGGCGGAGGCTCTGGCGCGGTGACGGGGCCTGCGTCCACAACCTCGACCTTGGGTGGCGCACCGCCTCCGCCCTTGCCGCCAGCTTTGCCGCGCGGGTCTCCGGCGCCAACGTTGGGATCGTACTCCACCTCGGTCTTGGCCTTGTTTGGGTCTCCCTCGGGCGGTAGATCTTTGGGCATCTCCTTCGGGGGCGCCTCGCTGTTGCCAAGGGCCGCCGGGCCCGGCGCCGGCGGCGCGATGCGTGCCTTCATGGCTGGAGGCGGCGGCGGCGGCGGAGGCGGCGGTGGCTCGGCCTTGGGAGACTTGGCGAACTTCACGTCCAGGTCTTCTTCGAAGACCTGCCTCTTGATCTCGCCACCGAAGACCGCGCCCACCGTGAGCAGGCCCGCGAGCACCAGCAGCGCCAGGGCGTAGCCCTGCGCCAGGCGCTTTGTGCGGCCTGTGTCGCGAACATCACCCTCCAGTGACTCAAACTTCACGAGCGCCTTCTTCGCGGGTGGTGGTGACAGGCGCGTGTCTGCGTCGCGACAGTTGTGCGGGGATGCATCGCTAAGTGTCTGCAACCTGGCCTCGGGCCGAGGATGTTCCCCGCCTGTCATCGTCCCGGCACACGAGAAACGCCTTTGAAACAAATCCCGCGGTCCAATACGACCCATGACCAAGCCGGATACCGGCGACACCGCTTGGCTCCTGGTGAGCACGGCGCTCGTGCTGCTCATGACCCCCGCGCTCGCGCTGTTTTATGGCGGCATGGTGCGTCGCAAGAACGTGCTCTCCACGATCATGCACTCCATGTCGGCCATTCCGTTGCTCAGCATCAAGTGGGCACTCTTCGGCTACACCTTGGCCTTTGCGCCCAGCCGTGGAGGTGTCATTGGCAACTTCGACTACCTGGGGCTGGCAGGGCAGGTGGGCACCCTCCACGGCACGGTGCCCAGCCTGGCTTTCGTTGCCTTTCAGATGATGTTTGCCGTGATCACGCCGGCGCTCATCTCTGGGGCATTTGCCGAGCGCATGAAGTTCTCGGCCTACGTGGTGTTCGTGTTGGCATGGTCCACGTTGGTGTACGACCCCGTCGCGCACTGGGTTTGGGCCGAGGGCGGTTTCTTGTTCAAACTGGGCGCCTTGGACTTTGCCGGCGGCACCGTGGTGCACGCCACAGCTGGCGCAAGCGCGCTGGTGTGCGCGTTCGTCATTGGCAAGCGGCTCAAGTACCCACAAGAAAGGCCCCTGCCGCACAACCTGACGATGACGCTGACCGGCGCAGGCATCTTGTGGTTTGGCTGGTTTGGCTTCAACGCCGGTAGTGCACTGGCCAGCGGGCACACGGCGGCCTTGGCGTTCATGACCACGCACCTGGGCGCCGCTGGCGGCGCCGTGGGCTGGGTCATCATCGAGTGGCGCCATCGGCAGAAGCCCACGGCGTTGGGGATCGCCTCGGGGCTCGTGGCGGGGCTCGTGGCCATCACACCGGCGGCGGGGTTCGTGGCACCTTGGGCCGCCATTGTCATCGGCCTCATTGCGGGCGTGGTCTGTTACCTCGCGGTCATTCAAAAGTATCGTTTCGGGTACGACGACTCGCTCGACGCGTTTGGGGTTCACGGAGTTGGGGGCATCACCGGAGCCATCCTTACCGGTGTCTTCGCCCAGAAACGTGTGTTCTCGGACGCGGCAGACCCGGTGGGGGCCAATGGTCTGCTCTATGGCGGCGCCAAGCAGTTTGGCGTGCAGATCTTGGCGTGTGCCGTGTCGGGGCTCTACGCCGCGCTCGTCACCTGGATTCTCTTGAAGCTCATCGACAAGACCATGGGTCTGCGGGTGACGGTCAGCGACGAGCGCGAAGGTCTCGACACGACGCAGCACGGAGAAGAGGGGTACGCGGGCTAACGCGCTGGGCCCCGCTCGGGTACAATCTTCCGGTGCGCCTCGCTCCTTCGCTCGCGTGTATTCTTGGGGTCCTTGTTCTCGCGTGCGGGCCGCGGCGCCCGCCCATGAACGGCGGTGCGCAGCCGGGGGCCGCGCCGCAGGCGAATCCGCCGCCGATCCCGCCCGGGTATCCTCCGCCGGGCTCCGGATACCCGCCGCCACCAGGGTACACATACCCCCCGGGCTACGCGCCACAGGGGGCGCCGCAGTCTCCTCCGCCCGCGCAGCCTCCTCCGCCCGCGCAGCCACCGGCCGGCGACCGCTTCGCGGCGATGCGCCAGCAGTGCTTCGAACTCACAAACCAATACCGGGCGCGTGTGGGCGTGCCTCCGGTGGTCCGTCGCACCGACAAGGAGCCGTGCTCCGATGCCGAGGCCGAGAGCGACGGGCGCAGCGGCAAGGCGCACGGCGCCTTTGGCAAGTGCGGCCAAGGGGCACAGAACGAGTGTCCAGGCTACGATGCCAGCGCGCCGGAGCGCTCGCTCGCTGGCTGTCTCGAGCAGATGTTTCGCGAAGGGCCCGGCGAGCCCTACAGCGAACATGGTCACTACTTGAACATGACCAAAGCCGGCTATCGCGGCGTGGCATGTGGCTTTGCAGTGAACCCCAAGGGGCAGCTATGGATTACGCAGAATTTCTTTCCGTGATCCGCGAGCGGCTGGAGCTTCGTTGGCGTGAAGCCGGGATTACGCAGAATTTCTTTCCGTGATCCGCGAGCGGCTGGAGCTTCGTTGGCGTGAAGCCGGGATTACGCAGAATTTCTTTCCGTGATCCGCGAGCGGCTGGAGCTTCGTTGGCGTGAAGCCGGGATTACGCAGAACTTCTTTCCGTGATCCGGCTCTCGCGCAGGGCACGGTAGGCACCCACCAGTGTGAGCCCCATGCCGGCACATACCAGAATGTCGGCGACGTTGAACACGGGCCAATAGCTCACGTGAATGAAGTCCACCACGTAGCCCCGGAAGAATCGATCGCCCACGTTGCCCAGGGCGCCGCCCAAGGCCATCACGAACCCGAGGTGGCCCCAGGCGTTTATGCGGGCGCGGTTTCGGACGTACAAAGCCGTGATGACGCACAACGCAAAGAGGCCCAGTGTGGCGAGCAGCCGCGGACTTGGGTGCAGCGACAGGCGTGAAAGAACGCTGAATGCGATGTCGGGGTTCTGTGCGTAGCGCAGCTCGAGTACGCCCTTGATCAAGGAGATGCCCGCCAGGGGCAGCTGTGTCTCGGCGGCAAGCTTGGTGGCGTGGTCGCAGCCCACCAGGCCAAACAGCGAAAGCGACAACAGCAGGGCCTTTAGAACACGTTGCCGAGGCTCGACGGGCGCAGTCATGGGCACAGAACCCTCTTCTTTCGGATCGTATTCCGTGGTCACGGCGTTACTTTGCCCCCGCGAGAGCGAGCACGTCGTCGACGAAGCTCTTGTGATCGTAGGGGCGATACCCTGGCTCTTTCATGCGGGAGTATTCGTCGCTGCTGGGGTGCCTGAGCCGCACGGCCACGAGCTTGGCTTTGGGTACCACGACGATGTACTGACCGAGCCAACCCTCGGCATAGAACGCTCGGAGCGCCGCAGGGTTGCCGGGCTCTGTCCGGCGCCACCACCCAAGCCCATAGGCCGAGTTCTTGGGGCTTGGAGCGATGCTCTCTTGGACCCACGCGCGCGAGAGCAACTGCCGACCATGCCACTCGCCTCCTTTGCGCATGAGCTCGCCCAGTTTGGCGTAGTCGACGGGATACATGAACAGGGCGCTGCCCGCCCGGGGCGCGCCTACGTCGTCTTTTTGCCAGAACGCGCCCGCGATGCGAAGGGGGCCGAAGATCTCGCGTGACAAGAAATCGTCGAAGCCGAGGCCCGCGGCCTTTGCGCCCACGGCACCGGCCAGGTCTACCCCCAGATCGTTGTACACGAAGGTGGAACCCGGGGCATGCGCAAGGGGCGCCTGCACCGCTTCGGAGACGATGTTGCCGGGCTCCTGCCAGTTACTTCGCTCCCAGGTGATGCCCGAGGTGTGCGAGAGAAGGTG
>JBIKNA010000380.1:0-7422 GCA_044358965.1 Polyangiaceae bacterium | reverse complement strand
ACCCGCATTGTCTGAGGCGAGCGGCGGCGTAGCCGTCCGCCGCCGAGTTCTGGTGGGGCCCTCGGCCGACCCCAAAAAGGAAGGGCCCCTACCCGCCGCCCTGGGCCTTCCGTGGAGATCCCTAGCCCCAACGCCGAAAAAGCCCTTTTGAACAAAACCTCGTTCCGAAACCAGACACCGTTAAGCCCCAGCCGGCACCCCTCCGCAGGCGCTGGCGCGCCGTTGAGCCCCAGCCGGCAGCAACCTCGTTCCGAAACCAGACACCGTTAAGCCCCAGCCGGCACCCCTCACCGCGGAGTCCGATCTGCTGAGTCATTGGGGATCCAACTGAGGGCCGTTTGGGTGCGGATGCTTTGAGAAAATAGGCAATATCAAGAAGACACCAGCGTTCGTATGCCGGCACACATCTAGCAGTGTAGGCAGGCATGCTACCTACCCGAGCCCTTGCTGTTCTTCTGACTGCTCTCGCCGTGCCCAGCTGATGGCGTGCAGTGGCCCCGGCGCCGAGGAGGACAAGGCGGCGCAGGGCAGCGCGGACGAGTTCAATGGCGATCTGGATGAGACGGGCAACGATGTGCAGACGCTGCAGGTTTGGACGGCGGGGCGCATGTACCCGCAGCTTCAGCAGTTCAGCCCGGGGCTGTACCTCGACGCCACGAATCCTGCGGTGTGCCCCACGTTGAGGGAGGTGCCCGAGCTGCCCGGTTGGGAGGCGCGGCAGGTGGACTGCACGAAGGCGTTCTCGGACGGTGCGGCGTCTCACTACCAAGGGAAAGCGGGCCCGGTCTTCACGCCGATGACGTTCACCGTGACCAAGCGCGTGGGCAGCAACGAGAGTGCGGTGGACCCGGATGGCTGTGGTCATCTCGAGCTTCGCTTGGTGCTGCGAGATGCTGCCAGCAGCCAGCCTTCGTTTGCCGGTGTGGGCTTCTCCACCAGCTATGGCGAGCGTTTCATCCCCAAGGGCGAGCTTCAGGCCGTGGGGCAAACCAAGCTCAAGGGAGGCGACCCGGTGACGGTGTACCGGTTTAGCGGCATCGGCACCTGTTACTCGAGCGCCCATTCGTCGACGAGCGGCAACTTGTACCGCACGTTCCGCTTCAAGCCGTACGCGGCGTTCGATGGGCAACGTGCGGACGGCAGCACCGTGCGCTACCGCAAGTGGGAGGCGGTGCAGGGAGACCACGTGCTGGGGCGGTCTTGGCCTGGCAGGGAGCCCGTCATCAACTCGGACGGCTTCAACCGCGAAAAGGACTTGCTGGCGCCGTAATCGGCCCGAGGCTCGCGGCCTTGGGCGCGGGGCGGGCCACGCGCGGGGCGCTGTGTCTCGCGGGGATCTGCTAGCATCGCGGGCTCCTTACGAAAGAGTCCGGAAGACCGATGCGCCTGTACAACACCCTCACGCAAAAGACCGAAGAGTTCACCCCCAGCGAGGCGGGCCACGCTCGGGTCTACGTGTGTGGCGTCACAACGTACGACTTTGCCCACGCCGGCCACGGCCGCACGTACACCAGCTTCGACGTGCTCGTGCGCCACCTACGCGCCCGAGGGCTCAAGGTCACGCTCGTGCGCAACGTCACCGACGTGGACGACAAGATCTTGAACCGCGCGCAAGAGCTCGGCGAAGCGCCGTTGCAGTTGTCCCAGCGCATGAGCGACTTGGTCGACGCGGATTTGTTGCGTATCGGTTGCGACAAGCCGACGCACGAGCCGCGGGTGTCCACGCACATCCCCGAGATCTTGGACCTCATCGCCAAGCTCATCGACAAGGGTCACGCCTACGTGGCCAAAACCGACGTGGGCAACGACGTGTACTTCTCGGTCCGCAGCTTCTCGCCCTACGGCAAGCTGTCCCGGCGCAACATCGATGATCTGCTCTCCGGTGCCCGCGTCGAGACGGGCGACATCAAGCGCGATCCGCTGGATTTTGCCCTATGGAAGGGCTGCGAAGAGACGGCCTGGGGTTGGCCCAGTCCCTACGGCAAAGGCCGCCCGGGCTGGCACATCGAGTGCTCGGCCATGGCCGAGAAGTACCTGGGCCAGCACTTCGACATCCATTGCGGCGGCATGGACCTCATCTTCCCGCACCACGAAAACGAGATCGCCCAAAGCGAGGCCGCCCACGGTCCCGAGTTTGCGCGCGTGTGGTTGCACGGCGGCTTCTTGAACGTCGACAAAGAGAAGATGAGCAAGTCGCTGGGCAATTTCGTCACCATCCGCGATGTGCTCTCGCGCAACGACGCCGAAGCCTTCCGGTACTTCTTGCTGGGCACGCACTACCGCGGCCCTCTGTCCTTCGACGTCGAGAAAGACGAGAACGGCCGCGTCACCTTCCCTGGGGTCGACGAGGCCGAGCGCCGCGTCGACTATCTGTACACCACCCTCGAGGGCCTGCGCGCCACCGCCGACGGCGCCGAGGCCGACACCGAGGTCAACTCGGCGCACGCCAAGGTCATCAAGAGCGCGCGCGACAAAGTGCTCGACGCTCTCGACAACGATCTGAACGCGCCGGTGGCGCTCAGTGTGGTGGCCGAGCTCGCCAAGGCCAGCAACGAGCTCACCCGCGAGGTGAGCCGCCTCAAGAAAGACCCCGCCGCGCAGCTCAAGCTCAAGCGCCTGTGCGCCGCCGCAGCTGACGCGCTGCAGAAGTCCACCGAACCGCTGGGCCTGATGTTGGCCACCCCCGCCGAGTTCCAGGCCCGCACGCGCGCCCAGCGTCTGCAGATCCGCAACCTGGACGCCGCAAACATCGACGCCAAAGTGGCCGAACGCCAGAAGGCCCGCGTCGACAAAGACTTCGCTCGCGCCGACGAGCTCCGCAAAGAGCTCACGGCCCTCGGCATCGAGGTCCTCGACACGCAAGACCAGTCTTCGTGGCGGGTGCTGGTGTAGCGGCGAAGCCAGCCCCCAAGGGCTGTTTCGGCCCCTTCTCCCCTCACCCCGCTCCCGCTCCCGCTCCCGCTCCCGCTCCCGCTCCCGAACGGGCCCTCCGAGTTCAGACGCCGAACTGCTCTTTGAACGTCGCAGACAGCTTGTCGTGTGCGTCGCCCAAGAGCGGCGTTCCGTGCGCCGGAAGCAGATGCCGAAATGCAACCTGCTTGAGCCGCGCGAAGTCCGCCGCTTGGACGTTTGAACCCTGACGCCAGCCGGGCCCAACATTGGCTTCGCGGATGAAGCCGATGGCCGCCATCTTCGCGGCCGAGTCCGCGCTGAAGTACGCATCGGCCTGGGCCCAATTCTGCAGGCTGTCGCAAGACACCAAGATGCCTCCATCGCGCTCCAGCACCAGAACGCCTTCGGGCTGTGCCGCAGTCTCGTAGACAAACAGAGCGCAGCCGGGAACGGGCATGGTGCCACCAACAACCAGTTCGACGTCCGTGACCTTGCCGCTCTCGTGCGTCATGCCACGCAATGCCCAGAGCTTGGCATTGTACCGGTCGACATAGAACGCATCGTCGAGACCATGGAAGGCTCCAATGCGAACGACATTGGTCACCGTGCCTAGCGCATCGAGGGCCGCGAGGCCCGCATCGCCGAGGCGCACGGTATTGACGAGCGTGAGCGTCGTTCCCTGGCGCAGCACCACCATGTTTCGACTGAACTGCCAGGAGGCCCCGCCGAACGTGGGCCGCGAAGTGCCGGTGACCAAGAAGATGTCGGGGAACACCGCGGTGAGATCACCGTGGGGAAGAGCCTCAGGGTATGCGGACATGGCCGAAATCTAGCTCGATTTGTCGAATTTGGGGGGGGCCATCACTTTTTCGTGAACCCGACGGCGTCCATCGTCACTTGCCTTGTGAGGGCGAGATGTTCCGCCCGTCGTCCCAAAGGAGAACGCTTCCCATGAACCGCTCGCACGCTTGTTTGCTGATGATTCTTGCCACTTCTGCTGGTCTCCCTGCCCTTGCTGCTTGTGGTGGCGCAGACCCGGATGGCGGCATCAGCACCCCAGCGCCGTCGGCTACCCCGAGCGGCGGGCCAAGCGCCGCGCCCACAAACACCGCCTCGCCCTCGGCCCCCACAACTTCGGCCACAACGCCGGCACCGCCCTCGACGCCGGACGTTCCAACGGTCGTGAAGATGTCGCCGGCAATGGGCGCCAAAGGCGTACGCCTGAACGAGGTCATCGCTGTGGCCTTCAGCCGGCCCATGGACAACAGCAAGGTCGAGGCGGCCTACGCATCGGACACCCTGCCGAAGGACATGGTCCAGTTCAACTGGAACGACGCTGGCGACACGCTGACCATCGCCGTCAAGAAGGGCGCCATGAGCTACGCCCAAGGCGATGAGCTGGTGCCGGCGCTGACCTACGGCATGCGCATCGGCAAGGAGGCCACGGACCGCAATGGCGTCGCCCTGGGTGCCGACGTCGTGCTCTCGTTCAGCACGCTGCGACGCATCACGCACGTGGCCCCGCGTGTGAATGCGCTCACAGGCAGCGTCAACTCCGCGGGCGCCGTGGACACCAACGTGTTTCTGGTCGGCGACAACAGCGTCAACAGTCGTTACAAGGGGCTGCTCACCTTCTCTCTCGACAACATTCCCAAAGACGTTGTCGAGGTGGAGAAGGCCACCGTGTCCGGCAAACAGTCTGGCTTGCTGGGCACTCCGGACACGGACCTCGGTGCGCTCCAGGTACAACACGTCTTGTACAGTGCGCTCGACCTTGCTGCCTTCGGCGAGCAACCCATCGACGGCGCACCGGTCACCTACGGCTTGGGCATCAACGGGAACCCGCCCACGCGATGGTCCACGGTGACGAAGATGTTCGCGGACGACTTGGCGAATCGGGGTGCCCGCAAAGATCGCACGCAGTACCGCTTCGAGTACGCCAAGGCTTCGGACAACGACGGCGCGGCGGACGGTTTCAATCTTGGGGTGGCCGATCTCAAGCTCGAGATCGTCTACCTGGCCCCATGAGCGTTGTTGCACGCGTCCCGCTGGGGGGGTGGTACCCTTCGCACGTCATGATGGGCGACGATGAACTGGTACGCGGCTGGAAGGCCGGCGACCGGAAGGCTGCGGAGCGGCTCATCGAACGCCACTACGACGCCATCACCGGGTTCTTTCGTACCAAGGCGGGGGCCAGCGCCGACGACTTGGTCCAGCGCACCTTTCTTCGCTGCGCCGAGGGCATCGGCAACTACCGCGAAGAGAGTCCCTTTCGGGCATACCTCTTTGGCATCGCCCGCCACGTGTTGCTGGAACACATTCGCGGCCGCGCCCGGGATGGCCAGACACCAGATCTGCACACAAGCTCCATCATGGATCTGCAGCCCGGCGTTGCAACCTTGGTGTCGAAACACGCCGAGCAACGCTTGCTGGTCGCCGCGCTGCAGCGCATCCCTGTCGAGCTGCAGATCGCCATCGAGTTGTTCTATTGGGAAGAGCTCCCCATCGACGAACTCGCGCTGGTGCTCGAAGTGCCAGCGGGCACCGTCAAGAGCCGCCTGCATCGCGCCCGGGTGCTGCTGCGCGAAGCCATGGACGCGCTTCCAAGCTCCCACGAGGACAAAGAGAGCCTGCGCAGCAAGCTGGCCTCTTGGCTCTCCGAGGTCCGCGAAGAGCTCGCCTAGGCCCGCCTAGGTCCCGGTCCCTTCGGCGGAAACGCCTTCGCTCTGGCCTTTTGGCCCCGGCTCTGCGCCCCAGGCCTTGGCGAGCGCCAACGTGCGGAGCACCAGGTGCGGACGCGCGAGGTACTCGTTGCGGCGCAGTGCGTCGACGAGTGATGCCGCGCGCGCGTCGATTACACCTTTGGCCTCGACGATGGCAGCGAGCGCAGCGGCGTCATTGCCAGCCGCGTGATGCAGCTCTGCGACGGCGAGGTGCACGAGTTCGCGATGCTCGACGATGCGCGAGAGATCGGCATGGCTGGGCGACAGATCAGCCTTTAGGTCAAGAGCGTCTTGCACCTGACCGAGCGCGAGAAGGGCGCGGCACTCTGCAGCAGCGGCAGGCACCGCAACCGCGGGTGCAAGGTGCGCTTGGCGCGCGCGCCGCGCAAGGGCAATGGCCTCGGCGAAGTCCCCAGCACGATGGGCTGCGAGAGACGCGTAGAGCAGCGCCCCGGCGAGAATGCGAGGACTACCGCTCGCTTCTTCGATGACCTGCCGGAGAGCCATGCTGGTCTCGTCGGCAGGCGCCGTCTCCAACTTGAGTTTGCAGTCGGTGTAGCGAGCCCACATCGCCAGGTACGAAGCGCCTAGTCGGTGGCTCGTGCGCAGGGCCTCGTCGATGCGCTCCCGCGCGAGCTCCCAGGCCCCGGACCAGGTAAAGTACGAGCCCAGGTACAGGGCAATCTGCGTCGCGGACCGCAAGTCTTGAGCCTCGACGTGGGCCCGGTGGGCCTGCACAAAGGCATCGATGGCGCCAAAGCCCGCGAGGCCCTTTTGCTGAGCCTCGACGCGGAGGACCCAGGCCCGGGCATCCGCTCCGAGCAGCGAGCAGTCCTCCGTGGCCAGCGTTTCCGCAAGGGGGTGTTGCGACGCCAAGGCCAAGACATCGAGCTGCATGATGGCTCGACACACGGCCACCACCCGCGCGTCTCGGGCCGCAGGATCTCGCGGCTGTTGCGCCGCGGCAGCAGCTCCGAGCTGCCTGACGCGATCGTTGTCGCCGCGCTGCCCCGACGCCGAAATGATGAGGCTTGCCACACGAAACCATGACTCCGTGTCCGTTGGCATGTTCGCCGCCGCCCGCTCTGCGGCGGTGATGCTCGCCGGGAGGTCGCCGCGCCAGAACGCAGCCTCGGCGTGCAATGCATCGACGAGCGCCGCCGTCTGCGCACTCTGTGCATGCCGCCCGGCGCGTTCCAAGAACGCATCGACGGCGGTCAAATCGTCGACAGCGAGCGCCGCCCGGGCCGCCGCCACGAAGTGCACCGCAGCAGCATCGGCATCCCCACTGGCCGAAAGGTGTTGCGCGATGAGCCCCGCGCTCCCCCTCCCCTTCGTTTGGAGCCAGGCGGCCATGGCCCGATGTCCGCTCTGCAAGTCGGCCTCGGTGCAGAGCTCGAGTGCCCCCCGGTGAACCAGCTCACTCTCGAATTCGAACACTCCGACCGCAAACGTGTGGTGCACGAGCCCTTCTTCGACGAAACGCGAGACACGCCGCTCCGTCGCATCTGCCGTCGCGTGCGTCCCCAGCACCGCGAGCAGCGCCTCGAGGGAGAACCTGCGGCCAACAATGCTTGCCGCGCGCAGCACGCGCCGCGCCTCGCCATCGAGCCTGGCCAAGCGTGCCCACACAAGGGACGCAAGGGATGTCGACGGACCCGATGCGCTTTGGTAGCCGCGGCAGAGCTCTCGCAAATGGGATGGGTTTCCACCCGAGAGGCGAGCAAGTTCCCTCACGGTGGCAGGCGACGTACCCGTGCCGGCCCACGCCGATGCCAAGCGCACGCGCGCAAGTTCCCCGAGGGGC
>JBIKNA010000379.1:0-7456 GCA_044358965.1 Polyangiaceae bacterium | reverse complement strand
CCGCGTCGGACCGAAGCCAACTGCGTAAGCAATTACGCTAAGTTATTCGTAGTCCTTAAACTAGACAGTGAAGAAAATAGCCCCATACTTAGTCTTACGAACATGGGGAAAGTTGTTGGTTCCCCACATGGCGCATTGCGCGTCACCGTGGGTGCTTGTCTTCTCTTCATCGCAACGGTAGGGCCCGAGGGGCCCACCGCAAACGCAGCTCCGTCGGCGCCGGCACCTCTCTCCGAAGAGAGTGAGCCGCACTACCGGACGCTTGGTCAAAGCAACGCGCAGCCCGCGCCCGCCGTGCTCTTCCCAGAGCTCGCGCGCAACGCAAACGGGCTCAAACACGAGTGGCGTCTGTTCGATCAGCGCTACTGGCAGATCGCGTCGCCTGCGGGCGAAGACCCCGAGGTCACAGATCGCATCGAAGGCAACCGCGGCGCCTGCGCGCCGGGGCAAGTGGAAGTGAAGGGGCGCCTCAAGCAGCACTTCATGCTCGACGCGCTCCAAGACCAGGCCTGCACCAACTGGATCAGCCGCAAGTTCCCCGAGCGCTGCGGCGAGTTCGACCGCGACAAGTGGCTCGAGCTGTCGAAGAACGTGCCCAGCGAGCCTGTGCACTTCTGCATCGATCGCTTCGAGTTCCCCAATCGCAAAGACGTGTACCCGGTGATCATGGTGAGCTGGTACGAGGCCGAGGCCTCGTGCAAGAGCGCCGGCAAGCGGTTGTGCACGGAGAACGAGTGGACCTTCGCCTGCGAGGGCGAAGAGGCCATGCCTTACCCCTACGGCTACAAACGCGACGCCGAGGCTTGTGTCATCGACCGCCCGTGGGTGAAGTACGACGACGCCGCGCTGATGCCGCGCAACACCGAGCGCGCCATGAAAGAGCTCGACCGTTTGTGGAAGGGCGAGCCGTCGGGCAAAAACCCCGGGTGCAAGAGCCAATTCGGCGTCTACGACATGACCGGCAACGTCGACGAGTGGACACGCTCCAGCATCGCCGGCGAGCGTCCGAGCGTACTCAAGGGCGGCTATTGGGGCCCGGTGCGTACGCGCTGCCGGCCGGCCACCAAGGCCCACGGCGAAACGCACACGTTCTACCAACAGGGCTTCCGTTGCTGCGGAAACCCTGGCGCGAGCACTCCCTAGGCCCTCGGCCCCGCGAGCACCTTTTGGGCGAGGCGAGCGTCCGTGTGCGCGGGAACGCGCCGCGGGCGCTCGTGCTGGCCGACTGGGGGCGAAAGGGCGCTACGTGGCCACCGACTCGAGGGCCGCGCAGATCCTGGTTTTGCTGCGTGCGGTGACCTCGTCGGTGTTGATGTGCAGGTAAAGCGGGTCCACGAGGTCCCAGCCCTGGACGCTGATTTCGACGAGCTGCCCCGCCTCGACGTGGCGTCGGGCCGCCACGATGGGCCCGCACACCAGCTGCCCGCTGGTGGCAGCGAGCTCGAGCCCGGCGGAGATGGTGCTGGCTTCGTGGCCGTGCATGCGCTCCGTCTTGGGCAGCGGGCAACGGTCTTCTCCGGGCAGCACCTCGCCGGCGGAGAGGTACACAGGCGAGATCATGGGCACCCGCCGGACGTCTTCGGGCGTTGGCCGTGGACCCATCGCCTTGGCCGATGCTGGCGTCGTGAAGATGCCGTGGCGAACGCTACCAACGAGCACGCTGATCCACGCCTTGGGCAAACGTTCCTTGTCGTGCGTAAGCGCGATCTCGAAGAGGCCCTCGCCAGCATATGCGCGGATGAACGAGGGGAGCACCTCGAGACCGCGGATGAGCAGCGGAGCTGCGGCCTTGGCCACGATGGGCAAGAAGGCCTGGCACATGTACGAAGGCGCCGCGATGCTGAGGCGGGCGGAGCGCTCGCCGTCGCCCAGGGCCCGCGCGTTGTCGACGATGGCCCGCATGCGGGGCAGCACCCGCAGCCCCGATTCCGTCAGCATGAGCCCGCGCCCGCCGCGCACGAACAGTCGTTCGCCGACGGTGCGCTCGAGGCGCGTGAGGGCCTTGCTGACCTGCGACGCCGTGACCTTGAGCTCGCGTGCGGCCGTGGTGACCGCCCCGTGTCGATGGACGACCAGCATGGTGGCCGCATCGGCCACGCGCAAATCGAGGAAACTGGATTCGTCACTCATGGGCGCGTCGGGCGAGGGTTACTTGCCCTGGTTCTTGCGCAGCTCTTGGTACCCAAGGAGCCCCGCGCGAATGGCCTTGTTGGCCTCGAAGGGGCCCTGGAACTCTTCGACGATGACTTGCTTGCTCTCGAGGACTTTGTAGTCCTCGAAAAAGCGACGTAGCTCCACCAGGGTGTGCCGCGGCACCTCGCGGATGTGCGTGTATTGGGACACCGCCGGATCGTCCAGGTGCACCGCGATGATCTTGTCGTCGAGGCCCTTGTCGTCGCGCATCTGCATCATGCCGATGGCCCGGGCGCGCATCATGCACATGGGCACCACTGGCTCTTGACCCAGCACCAGCACGTCCAGCGGGTCGCCATCGTCGCAGTAGGTCTGCGGGATGAAGCCGTAGTTGGCCGGGTAGTGCACCGCGGAGAAGAGCACTCGGTCCACCTTGAGCAGGCCGGTGTCTTTGTCCAGCTCGTACTTGACCTTCGACCCTTTGGGGATCTCCACGAAGCCCCAGAAGCTCTCTTCGATGGGTTCGGTGATGGTGATGTCGTGCCAGGGATGGGCCATGAGCGTGCTTTCGTTTGGTTAGTCGGTCGCGGGGGAGTCTTGGGGGGCGTCGCGCAGGCCGGCATCCGAGGCGCCGGTTTCGGTGGTGCCGGCGTCGCTCGAGGTGGCGTCCGCCCCCGCATCGGCGCCGGGGATGCGCGGCGGAAAGTGCACCACTGCGCGCAGGAAGAAGTCCGCGCAGCTGTCGTTGACCACGGCCACACGACCGGTTGTAAAAACGATGATCTTGGCCAGGTTGCCGCTCGCCAAGGTGAAGTTCTCCATGCGCGGCACGCCGTTGTTGACCTCGAAGCCCTGGCGCTCGCCCACGGAGATGTAGACCTCGACGTCCGAGGGGAAGCGGTCATCGCCGGTGAAGATGTCGAGCGTACGCTTGCGGGTGAACGGCAGCCAGTTCGCTCGCTCGACGAAGCCCCCGTCGGCCGCCAGCCGCACTTCTTCGGAAGCGTAAAGGGGATTCGTCTCCCAGGTGTTCTCGTCGAGGTAGCGCCCCTTGCCGGGCACACGTGTGGCACGGTTGTCCGCCGGGACCTCGCCGAAAGACGCCGAGTCTCCCCGGCACTCGTCGCCGAAACACGCGGTGCTGGCCACGGGGAGTGCCAGCAACGCGACGACCCCACACACGCCGGCGCCAACGAGGCCGCGCTTGAGCGTCGAGCCCTCAGCCACCAAGCAGCTCCGCGGCGCGCTTTGCATGGTAGGTCAGCACGAAATCGGCGCCGGCGCGCCGGATGCACGTGAGCAGCTCCATCATGGCGCGGTCGAGGTCGAGCATGCCGCGGTCGGCGGCGGCATGCAGCATGGCGTACTCGCCAGAGACGTTGTACGCGCAGACCGGGAGGTTCGTCTTCTCTCTCAGCATGCGGATGATGTCGAGATAGGGCAGGGCGGGTTTGACCATCAGCATGTCGGCGCCCTCTTCTTCGTCGAGGGCCGCTTCGCGCAGGCCTTCGCGGGCGTTGCCTGGGTCCATTTGGTAGCCCGCGCGGTCTCCAAACTTGGGAGCGCAATCGGCGGCCTCGCGGAAGGGGCCGTAGAACGCGCTGGCGTACTTGATGGCGTAGCTGAGCACCGAGACATGCTCGAGGCTGTTTTGGTCCAGGGCCGTGCGAACCCGACCGATGCGGCCGTCCATCATGTCGCTTGGCGCCACGACGTCGGCGCCAGCCTGGGCGAAGAGCACGGCCATCTCTGCCAAGATGGCGATGGTGCGGTCGTTGTCGACCTCGATGGCGCCGCTTGGGAGCGTACGCAGCACGCCACAGTGGCCGTGGTCCGTGTACTCGTCGACGCATACATCGGCCATGACGATGAGCTCCGGGGCTGCCTCTTTCATGGCCCGAATGGCCGTGGGCACGGGACCGTCTGCGGCGAGGCCGGAGCGGCCCTCCGGGTCTTTCGTTTTGGGCAGGCCGAACAAGATGCAGGACTTGATGCCCCGGGACCAAATGTCTTTGGCCTCTTGGGCAGCCATGCCCAGTGGCAGCTGCTGCACGCCTGGCATGGTGGAGATGGGCCTTGGGGTGTCGATGCCCGCATGGAAAAACAGCGGCAGCACCAAGTCCGAGGGCGAAAGGCTGGTCTCGCGCACCAGTTCTCGCAGGGTTTTTGTCTGCCGCAAGCGGCGCGGTCGCACCACGGGAAAACGCATCGTGGGCGCCATGATACCTGGCGAGGGCCGCTTTTTCGCGAAATACGCGCGGCACCGCCCAGGTGGCGCACCGCGTCCATTCTGGCTAGCCTCTCGCCCCACCGTGAGAACCCGCCCTGCGAACCGTCGTCGCATCTTCCAACTCCGTCGTCTGGTGGCGGCGTCGGGCACCGTCGGTTGTGTGGCGTCTCTGCTGCTCGCCTGCGGCAGCCGCACGGGCCTGTTCGGCGACGAAGAGCTGGTTGGCGTCACGGTGCCGCCGGAGGCGTCCCGGGACTCTGCCACCGATGCGCGGACAGATGTGCAGGGCGATGCCCGCGACGCCGGCGCCGATGTCTCCGACGCCGCCCGTGATGCCGACGCGCTGCCCATCATCGACGCCAACGTGCCCGAAGACGCGACGGTGTCGGCGTTCTGCGCCGACGCGGACACCACGCTCATCTATCTGGTGTCGGCGCAAAACCAACTGCTCAGCTTCTACCCGCCGGACCAGACCTTCCGCTCCGTGGGGGCGCTCAACTGCCCCGCCGGGGGCGCAACGCCCTTCTCGATGGCTGTGTCCCGGACGGGCACGGCGTTCATCCTCTACACCAATGGGCAGCTCTTCCGGGTGAGCACGCGCACAGCGGCGTGTAGCCCCACGACGTTCGTGCCCAACCAACTCAACTTCGGCACCTTCGGCATGGGCTTCGCCTCCGACGACAACAGCGACACCGAAACGCTCTATGTCGTCGATCCGGCGGAAGGTGCCACGGAGGCCCGCCTGGGGGCCATCGACACCACGACCTTTGCGCTGCGACTCATCGGCCCCATGGGGCCACAGGTGCCGCGCGCAGAACTCACCGGCACGGGCGACGGCAGGCTGTTCGGCTACTGGCCAACGGGGCAGGGGCAGGCCGGCGGTGGTCTCGGCCAGATCAACAAGGGCACGGGGGCTCTCCTTGCGCAGAACGCACTGTCCGTCGGGCGCCGCGACGACGCCTTTGCCTTTGCGTTCTGGGGCGGCGACTTCTGGATCTTCACTGCCTCGTCGAGCGGTCAACCCAGCGACGTGACCCGCTACAACCTGGCCACCCAGACCGCGACGCTCGAGACGCAAGCTGCCAGCACCATCGTGGGCGCCGGAGTCTCCACCTGCGCCCCGCCGTGATACAGTCCGCGCAACGCCGCATGAAGTCCAAGAGCCTCCGAGCCTCCGAGCCCCGTACCCTGCGCACGCGCCTCTTTCGTGTTGCAGCGGTGGCGTTTGGGCTCTCCGTCGTTGTCGCCTGCGGCAGCCGCACCGGTCTGTTCGTCGACGAGTACGCGACGGGCACCACGCCGGGGCTCGACGGGGGTCGCACAGACGCTTCGGACGCCGCCCGGGACACCGGCCGCGATGCCATCACCATCGATGCGCTTCCGCCCATCGATGCCCAGCCGCGTCCAGACGTGGTGCGCAACGACTGCCCCGACGCCGACGCCACGCTCGTCTACTTGGTGTCCCAAGACAACGAGTTGCTCAGCTACTTCCCCACGGACGGGACCTTCCGGCTCATCGGCAACTTGTCGTGCCCGGCCAACGACAGCACCAACCCGTTCTCCATGGCGGTGGACCGCCTGGGCACCGCGTTTGTGCTGTTCAACGACGGCAACCTGTTCCGCGCCAGCACGGCCACGGGCGCTTGCATCGCGCTGCCCTACACGCCGGCGCAGCTCAACTACCGCACCTTCGGCATGGGCTTCGCCACCAACGATCTCGGCCCCACGGAGACCCTGTATGTGGCGGGAGACGGGCAAGGTGGGGCCGCCGCCGGCCTTGCGCGCATCGATACACAGAACTTCAAGCTCACGCCCATCGACGATTTCAGTCCGCCCATCGATCGCGCAGAGCTGACGGGCACCGGCGACGGTCGCTTGTTCGCCTTCTACACCAAGGCCAGCCGACCGGGCTCCTTCGTGGGCGAGGTCAGCAAGACCACGGGGCAAGTGCTCGCCGAGACGCCGCTGCCCACGGTCGAGCAAGGCCAGGGCTGGGCCTTTGCGTTCTGGGGTGGCGACTTCTACCTGTTCACCGCCAGCAGCGGCAGCGGTTCCACCATCACCCGCTACCGTCCGTCGGATCAGTCGCTCACAGTCGTTGGCTCTTGGCCCCGGGTCATCGTCGGCGCTGGCGTCTCTACCTGCGCGCCCCAGCAATGAGCAGCTCGGGGCCGCCGGCCCCTGTACCGCAAGAACAGAGCAACCCGGGCTCCCTCGCCGGGCGCCGTGTGCTCGTCACCCGCGCCGAACACCAAGCGAGCGACCTGGTCCATGCGCTGGCTGCGCGGGGTGCCCAAGCGCTCGCCGTACCCACCATCGAAATCGCGCCGCCAAGCGACTTGCCGGCGCTCGATGCCCAGCTTCGCGGCGTGGGGGCCTACGACTGGGTGGTGTTCACCAGCGCCAACGGCGTACGCGGCCTCTGCGGGCGCGCGCAGACCCTGGGCCTTCTCGACGCGATGCGCGCGTGCCGCTTCGCGTGTATCGGTCCGGCCACTGCGCAGGCGCTCGAGCCCTATGCCTTGGCGGCTACGCTGGTGCCCGAGAGCTTCGTTGGCGAGGCATTCGCGGCGACACTTCGGCAAGCCCTGCAGGCCGCCCAACCCCGCGTGCTGCTCGCCCGGGCCAAGGTCACCCGGGACGTGGTGCCCCAAGGCCTGCGTGCCGCCGGGTGCCTCGTCGACGAGGCCGTGGTCTACGAGACACGGCCCGCCGGGGCCGAACATCGCGAGCGCCTTGTGCAGGAGCTATCTTCCGGGCGCCTCGACGCTGTGACCTTCACCTCGCCGAGCACCGTGCGAGGCACCCTTGGGCTACTGGGCCCGGGGGGCCCAGGCCTGCTCCGCCAGACGCAGCTCGTCACCATTGGACCTGTGACTTCCGAGGCACTGCGGCAGGCCAAGCTTCCGGTGGGGGCCGAGGCGTCCCCACACACCACAGGCGGCATGATTTTGGCTCTGGAGGCCCTCTTCGCCCCCCGCACGGGCCCCGAGCCCTAAGGCCCAATGACGGGAAATCGCCCCAAGGGCCAATGCCAGTATAGAATCACCGCCGAATGTCGCTGAGCTCCCTCATCGTCCAACGCGAGATCGC
>JBIKNA010000378.1:0-7472 GCA_044358965.1 Polyangiaceae bacterium | reverse complement strand
TCCGCGGAGCTTCACGTGACGGCAGGCATGCGAATGTCGGGCAACATCGACGACAAGCGGCTTGTTGCCGCTGCCCAGGCGCTCCACTCGAGCCTGAGCCCGTGCGCAGTCATCATTCGGAAGACCGACACGGCGACCGGAAGCTTGAACCTTCATGTCGAGATCGACGCCAGTGGTCGGGTGAAGCCGAAATTGCAAAGCCCGGTCGATGCGCCGGGCGAACGCTGCCTTCTCGACGCGATCCGAGCCTGGAGCCTTTCGGGCGCCGGGACGGGTGAAGCGATGCTGTTGTTGTCGTTCGTTCCGCCGCCAAAGTACTAACGCGCATGACCATCTCCTCCCGCACCGTCGCTTACTACGAGGCCAGCGCCGACGGCTTCTGGGAAGGCACCAAAGACCACGACGTCTCCCAGAACATCGACGCGTTGCTCGGGGCGCTCCGGGGCCAAGGGCCGTTCCGCATCCTCGACTTTGGGTGCGGGCCGGGCCGGGATCTCGTCGAGTTCACTCGGCGCGGGCATATCGCCACAGGCCTCGACGGCACACTCCGCTTCGTCGAGATGGCCCGGGCGCACAGCGGCTGCGAGGTCTTGCACCAAGACTTTCTGGCGCTGTCACTGCCCTCCGGCGCGTTCGACGGCATCTTCGCCAACGCGTCGTTGTTTCATGTCCCGAGCGCGAGTCTGCCCAAGGTGTTGGCAGAGCTCAGGGCCGCACTACGCGAAGGCGGAGTATGCTTCGTGTCGGTGCCCCGGGGCGACAACCGTGAGGGTTGGTCCGGCGAGCGCTACGGGCTCTACCTCCAAGAGCCCGGTTGGCGCGCGTACTTCGAGGCCGCAGGCTTCGTCCAAGAGCGACACTATTACCGACCCGATGGGCTTCCGTGTGCCGAACAACCGTGGCTCGCCATGGTTTATCGTCGCGCGGCCGGCTGAGCAGCCGCCAAGCAGTTGGGCCCGAGCTCCAGAGCCGAGCTATGCTGCTGCCACGGTGCAACAAGCTAGCTCTCGGGTGCCTGGGGGCGGGCACGTGACGCAAAGGTCGCGGACGGTCGTCGCCATCATGTTGGCCACGTTCCTGTCGGCCATGGAGGCCACGATCGTGGCCACCGCAATGCCCACCATCGTGCGGGAGCTCGGGGGGCTTTCACTCTATGGCTGGGTCGGCGCGGCGTACCTGCTTGCTGCCACGGTCACCGTGCCGCTCTACGGTAAGCTGTCGGACCTGTATGGCCGCAAGCCGGTCATGCTCTTTGGGCTCGTGGCCTTCTTGTTGGGCTCGGTGTGGTGCGGCGCCACCCAAAGCATCGGCATGCTCATCGCCGCCCGGGCGCTTCAGGGCGTGGGCGCCGGCGCCATTCAGCCCGTCAGCATGACCATCGTTGGGGACCTGTTCTCGCTGGAAGAGCGCGCCAAGGCCCAAGGCGCGTTCGGCGCCGTGTGGGGCGTGGCCGGCGTGCTCGGGCCACTCCTCGGCGCGCTCATGGTGTCCACCGTTGGCTGGCGTTGGGTGTTCTGGGTCAACGTGCCCGTGGGCATCGGTGCCGCGGCGCTGTTGTGGCGGTCGTACTTCGACACCCAAGAGCGCCCGCAGACGAAACCCAAGATCGACGTGGCCGGCGCCGCGCTGCTGGGCATATCTGCAGTCTGCATTCTTGTGGGCGCGGGCAAACACACCCTGGCCGAGGCGCTTCCCTTGCTGCTCGGGGCCATCGTGTGTCTGTTCTTGTTCTACGCCGTCGAGCGCCGTGCCCCGGAGCCGGTCGTACCGCTTGGGCTCGTCCGAGAGCCGAGCGTTTGGTCTGCGTTGCTCTCGACGGTGCTTCTGGGCGCGGCCATGGCCGGGGCCGTCAACTACCTGCCCCTCTATGTGCAGGGTGTTTTGGGTCACGGGCCCGCAGCGGCAGGAGCCGCCATCACGCCCATGCTGGTGGGGTGGCCCGTCGCCGCAGTGATCACCGGCAAACAGCTGCGGCGCGTGGGTGTTCGCGGGCCCGTGGTGCTGGGGTCCGCGCTCGCATTCGTGGGGGTGGCCCTTCTGTCGTGGAACGCTGGGCGCGCGCAGCCTTCGTTTCCACTCATCTATGTTGCCATGTTGGTCTTCGGTGCGGGCATGGGTGTCACCAGCACCGCGCTCTTGATCAGCCTGCAAACCAACGCCGGCTACAAGGCCCGCGGCGTGGTCACGGCGCTCTCGATGTTCAGTCGCGCGCTCGGTCAGGCATTGGGCACCGGCGGCCTTGGCGCTGTGCTGGTCACGGGGCTTGCCAAGAAGCTCGACCCGCGCCGCGTGGCTGCCCTGCTCAACCCCGAGGGCCGGCGTGCGGGTCTTCACGTCGATGCCGAGGCCCTCTCGGCCCTGGCCTCGAGCTTTCATCCGCTGTGGTGGATGCTGGCCGCACTCGCACTGGCCAACCTGGTGCTTGTCTTTGCCGTCTACCGCGGCACGCTTGCGTCTCCAGACGCGCCGGTTGTTTAGCGGACTGTCGCGCAACTTTGTCCGCAACGCGCGGACCGTGGAAACTTAGACATCCGTTCCGCCATGGCCGCCGACGCTCACACCACGCCGTTCCCCTGCCCTTGCTGCGGCCACCGCACCTTTGCGCAGGCGCCGCCCAACTCGTGGGAGATTTGTCCGGTGTGCTTTTGGGAAGACGCTCCCCCGGGCACACACGCCAGCGACTCGAGCGGAGTGTCGCTTTTGGAGGCACAGCGCAACTACGCGCGCCTCGGCGCCTGCGCCGCCAGGTGGACGTCAGAAGTGCGCGCGCCCCGGCCCCACGAGAGCAAGCCCGATGGGTGGATGAGCATCGATGCGCGGCGGCCGATCTGGAGCGCCAAGATGCGGCAGCAACTGGAGTCCGCTTTTGGGCACGTGCGCCGCGACGGCGGGGTGTCTCTTCATCAGAGTCACGTCCTCGACGAGTACGGCGACGCCACGGCCATGGCCCAAGCGGCCGCACTGGACCCAGAAGCGATGTGGCAAGACATCCCCGAAGACAAGCTCACGCGTCTCGACGGAGCGTTCCCGTTCTTCGACGCCGCCGGCTATCGCTTCTACGTGCCCGCGTACCTGCGCATGCACGCCCGCTACCTGGCCGCGGGCGACGCCTGCGTGCCCGGCTCGGGCCTGTGGTGGTACTCACTCGACGGCGGCGACTTCTATCGCAACAAACACTACGCGCTCTTGGACGACACGCAGCGCGCAGCCATTGCGGCCTATCTGCATGGCATCAGCCAGCTTGGCGCCCCCGACGAGGCCACCGACGCAGCGAGCTTCTTGGCCACCTACTGGGCGGCGTTCTTGCGAGCCGACTGAGGGCGCCGCGACCTGCGGGCACACAGATAGGCCCGGGCACGCGTGCGAGCGCGGCTCGTGACGGAAAGTTCGCGCGTCGCAAACAATGGCCGCGCCACGCGTCAGGGTTTGCAGCCCGGATCCGCCGGGTTGCAATAGAGATTGGGCAACAGGTTCCCAGTCCACTTCGCTCGCAGCACAGCGTTGTTGTTGTTGTTGGCCGGGTCCGCGTCCCAGAAACTGAGGCCAAATTTCTCGCGGTGAAACCAGGGACCAACATGCCCACCCCAGTAGCCCTCGGCCATGAGTGTGTTGCAGAAGCCGCGGGACCACTTGATGGCCCAGGGGATGTTGGACTTGGGGCCAGAGAACACGCCTTCAGAGCCCGCGTCGGCGCTGCAGGCTGGATGCCCCTCGGGCAGATACGCCGCCTGCTCCTCGGGGGTCGGGAGAAAGCTCGCCCCGCAGTGTGCGTTGGAAGAGCCCTGGCAGGGCCCGGCGGCGGAGCCGTTGGTCCCGGGGTACTTGGCATCCGAGGCGCTGGTGAACTTTCGCTCGTCCCCCCAAAGCGCGCGGGCAAACATGCAGTGGTCTTTTTTGACCTTGCGTTCTTCGCTCGTGTAGCCGACCAGAGCTCGAACGTGGTTGATGGCGATGCGATGCCACTCATCGACCTCTGCCTTGGTGGGGTTCGCGTTGTCGGCAAAAGGTTTGCTGTCGTAGAAGACCTCGCGAATGCCTCGCACCCTGTCCACACTCGGACAGAGGGCCTGCACGAAATCCTTCGGGCTCATCTTGGATGGGTTGTAGACGGTCCCGTCCCATTTGGCGGCTGCCCAGTCTTCCGGCTTGATCCAGCTGACGCTGTCTGGATCGTGCGCCATGATGCCCGCTTCGCGTGGCTTCGCCGCGAACGTGTCCCACTTCGCCTGATTCGGAGTGTACTGCTCGAGCGCAGGACGGCCACTTGCGCCGCTGCTGCTCGAGCCGCTCGTGCCGGCGCCGTTGGTACCAGTGCCGTTTGCACCATTGGCACCAGTGCCACTTGAGCTCGTGCCACTTGAGCCAGCGCCATTCGCACTGCCCTCGCTGGACTCACTGCCACCGCACGAGGCTGTACCGAGGATCGCGAAGGCCATCACCGTTAGGAGCGACTGAATGGTGCGCATGGGAAGTCCTCTCGCTGGCTATCCACAAGTCCCGGCGTCGCTCAAGTGTGGCCGGGACGACTGCGAAGAGTCAAACCTGTTCCGTGCGGTCCCCGTCTGGAGCGCCTCTCTACATCGAAGGACACCTGCGTGCCGGTGGCATGAGTACGAAACCTGCTGACATCAGGAGCGCGAGCGACGCGCGATGATGAGCGCAACGGCGCAGCTTTGCTTCTTGGCCAACTACTGGGCTGCGTTCTTGGGCGACGGTTGAACGCTTGGCCGTGTGGGCAGCCAAGGGATCAATCTGCGCAGAGCGCCGAGCATGGGATGGAACAACGCGGAGGCCACCGTGCCCGAGTGGTTGCGCTCGGCCCGGGGGATGCCCACGCGGGGTGGCCGGCGCCCCTGGGACACGAGGAGCGTGCCGCACAGGCGATCCCACACCGCAAGGGCCGAGCCGTAGTTGCCCGGGGGGCACGCAGAGCGTGCATGATGCATCTGGTGCTGCGCGGGGCTGATGAACCAGCGCTCGACCCACGGGGGGAACGACAGCCACACGTGCGAATGCCTCAGGTTGGCGCCAAGGGCAGTCCACAAGAACCCAAGGGCATCGACACCAAGCACCTCGAAGGCGCGCAGCTTGCCCGGGAATGCCCACATGAAGAGGCCCGTGACGAGGCCCGCCGCGAGGCCTCCGCGAAGTTGGTTGAGCGAACTCTCGATGGGATGCACGCGGTAGAGCGTCAGCGGCGTGAGCACCTCGGCCGAGTGGTGCACCTTGTGCAGCTCCCAGAGGGGGCCAAAGGCGTGCATGGCGCGATGCACCAGATACCGTGTGGCATCGTCGGCCAAAAAGAGCCCCGCGGTGAACGCCACGAACAGCCAGGTGCGGTCGGCCGGGGCATGGAACGGCGTGGAGCCTGCGACGTTGCGCACCTGGCCACAGGCAAACACTGCGACACCCAACACCGACACGCGCAGCGGCCACAAGATGAGTGCCTGGCAGATGGCGCGAACCCCCAGCCACCACACATCGAGCCGCGACGACCGATGCAGGAACAAGCGCCGTGGAAACAGATACCGCAGGAGCCGAGGGCGCGGCGCTTGGGTGCTGCGCTGCGCGACGCGAAAGGACAGGATCGCAAGCGCCAGGGACGTGAGCAAGAACGGCGCAAAGACGCGGTGGTGCGGTCCGAGCAGCTCGGCCACCGGCTCTAGCAACGCACTCGTGATGTCCGGACCCACGGGGCAGACTTTGCCGCGAAATGGGCGCTTGCGCTAGCTCTGCGCGCGGGTCCGGTGTTCGCCGCTGTAAGGTTTGCGGCATTGGCCACGTTATGGGGGTGCTCACCACGAAAAGAGACCCTATGTCCCAACGCAAGCACCGCGCCGTGGCGCTCATTGTTGCTCTTTCTACCTTTGCCTGCGGCGGCGCCGATGGGGCAGCACTGAAAGCGCCCGGCCAAGCCATGGGCGAGCGCTCCCATGCGCCACTGCCCGCGATGGATCTGGCTGCTGTGCCTCCGGCGGCTCCCGCCCCCGTGCCCGGCGCGCCCAGCACCGGCGCGCCCAGCACCGACGCAGCGACGCACCACGCTGCGGGTCCAAGCGGCGCGGGCGCATCTGCGCGAAGCGCCAAGAGCGAAGCGCCAGTGCCCGGCAAGTCCGTGCTGCAGACCATGCTGATCTACACCGGCGCGCTCACCACCTCCGTGGACACCGGCAAGGGCAGCGCCGCCGTGGATGAAGTCGTGGGCATTGCCGAAGCCCTTGGCGGACACATCGCGTCACGCTCCGACGGCAACGTGACCGTCAAGGTGCCCTCGGCGCACTTTCGCGAGGCCATGACGGCGCTCGAACGAGTGGGCGAAGTGCGCTCGCGCCACGTGACCGCCCAAGACGTGACCGAAGAGTTCCACGATCTCGACGTGCGCTTGCAGAACCTCAAGGCCACCAGGAAACGTCTCGAAGAGTTCTTGACGCGCGCGGGCAACATGCAAGAGGCGCTCACCGTGGAGCGCGAGCTCGAGCGCGTGGCCCAGGAGATGGACCGGCTCGAGGGACGCCTTCACTTCCTGCGCAGCCAGGCGTCGTTGTCCACCATCAGCGTGGGCATCGTCGAAAAGCCCCCGGTGGTGCTCCAGATGGTCAAAGACACTCCGCCGCCACCGCCGCCGCCGCCACCGCCTGCGCGCCTCTTGGATGTTCCCGTCTCCTGGATCTCTGAGCTTGAGATCGCGCGCCTCAGCAAGACACGCTGAGTGGCAAAGCTCCCTGAACGCAAAAGGAACCTCGAAGCCATGTTGTCCGTCCGCCGTATCGTCTATCTCTGCGCCCTATCGTCGCTGGTCGCGTGCACGCACCCCACCAAGCTCGCCGCCCCAGAAGAGTTCGCCGAACTCGGCCAATCGGGCCCCTATGCATACCGCGCCATGACCGCCCGCGGCGTCGTGGTTGGCGTTCGCGCCGAGAAGAACGCCCCGCAGGCAAGCTTGCAGTTTTGGGCTGACGCCATCGACCTGAAGCTGCGCAAGCAGGGCTACGAACCGAGCAGCGCGCAAGACGTCAAGAGCGTCGAGGGCGTGCCGGGCAAGCAGCTACGCTACGTGCGCGACGAGGACCGTCGACCGCATCGGTATTGGGTCACGGTGTACGTGACGGGTGAACGCGTGTTCGTGGTCGAAGCCACGGGCGACAAAGAAGCCTTCGACCCGGCCGAGGAGAGCGTGCAACGCACGGTGCTCTCGCTCCGCGGCGCCAAGGGTTAGCGTTTCTCGTCGTCGGCGTCTTCCGGCGGCGGCACACTGGGGTGCTTCATCTCGTCGGGCACACCGATGCTGCCACTGGTCACACCAATGTCGTCGTCCAGCTCGCGATCGTGCGCTTCGCGTCGGTGATCTTCGCGTTCGAGCACGGCGCCGCTCAATGCCCCGATGGCCGAGCCAATGACGCCCCCGGCGATGGCGCCGGCGGGTCCGGCGATGGCACCGAGCATGGCCCCGGTCATGGCGCCGCCAAGTGTGG
>JBIKNA010000065.1:0-24319 GCA_044358965.1 Polyangiaceae bacterium | reverse complement strand
CCGCACGCCGCACGCTGGGGTGATGCCGGTGGCCGTGTCGCCGTCGCCCCGTACGCCGCAGGCTGGGGTGATGCCGGTGGCCGTGTCGCCGTCGCCCCGTACGCCGCACGCTGGGGTGATGCCGGTGGCCGTGTCGCCGTCGCCCCGTACGCCCCATGCCGGCGTTGCCGCGATGGCAGGGGCGCCATCGCCTCGTACGCCCCATGCCGGCGTTGCCGCGATGGCAGGGTCGCCATCGCCTCGTACGCCCCATGCCGGCGTTGCGCCGCTTCCGCCGGTGCTTCCGATGCCATCGGCCAACATGTCCTTTCTGGATGCTCCGTCGACCACGATGCCGCCTCCGCCGAGTCTCCCGACCCGGATCCAAACCATCGACGAACTCGTGCAACGGCGGGCGGCTACCGCGAAGCGCGCGGCCGATGTGCCGCCGGCCAAGGCCGAGCCGTCCGTTTTGGACATGACGGCATCGCGCGACCCGAAGGTGATCGCTCGGGGAATGCTCTCGCGGTTCCGCTCCGATTGGCGCAGTGCCTCGATGCGCATCAAGGTCTGCGGCGCTGTGCTGCCGGCCCTGGCGGTGTTCGTCCTGTCGTCGCCCTCCGGAGCCAGTGTCCAGCCGCAGGCCCAGATGGTCGATGAGGCCCCGAGTGCCGCGGTCGCGGCGCAAGACGCTCCAGCAGCGGCGCCGTCGGCACGTGCGCCACAAGGAACGCCGGTACCGGGCAATCTGGAGGCGAGGCCCGGCGAAGCGGTCGCGATGCCACCCGGTAGTGCGCAGACTCCGCCGCATGCGGGCACGCAGGGGGCCCCCGCGCCCATGCCCCAGGTGTTCGTGCCGAACGCCGGGCTCCCGCAGCCCGTCACCATCGAAGAGGTGGCGCTGCGTCGGCAGGCCATGGACGCCCTGTTCGCCGGGGACTTCCCGCGCGCCATGGCGCTCTACCAGAGCCTTGCCGCTGCTCGTCCCGACGTTCCGCAATATGCGGCGACGGCCCGAGTGCTCGCCGCCAAGACTCGAGGTCACTGAGCCTCTGCCCCATCGTGGGAGCGAGCATCGTTGTGTCCGCCCGACGATCGTCTACCGGGGCACCGGTGGATGAGAACTCTGCGGGCGAATGACCGCGGGGTGCTCCTAGGGCATCACGAGTGAGACGTCTTCGCTTGCCCGAAGCGTAGCGCCGCGGGCCGTCAACACCTCGTGGCCACCCTTGGTGACCAGGATCGTGTGCTCGAACTGCGCCGACAATGTGCCGTCCACGGTGGTGACGGTCCACTTGTCTTTCGGATCGATAGCGACCTCGTAGCGGCCGAGGTTGACCATGGGTTCGATGGTGAAGATCATGCCGGCACGCATGCGCTCGCCGGTGCCGCGCCGGCCGTAGTGCTTGACTTGCGGGTCTTCGTGAAAGCGCCGGCCGATGCCGTGGCCCACGAAGTCGCGCACGACGCTGCAGCCCTCACCCTCGACGTACTCCTGAATCGCCGCGCCGATGTCGCCAAGTCGTGCGCCCTCTTTGACCTCGGCGATGCCAAGGGCAAGTGCTCGGCGGCAGACCTCGGTGACCTTGCGTGCGCCATCGCTTGGGGCCCCGATGTAGAAGGTGGCCGACGTGTCGCCGTAGAACCCTTTGTAGAAGGTTGTGACGTCCACGTTGACGATGTCCCCGTCTTTGAGCACCTGGGCCCCGGGGATACCGTGGCACACCACGTTGTTGATCGACGTGCAGACGCTCTTGGGAAAGCCCTTGTAGTTGAGCGGTGCCGGGTATGCGCCTCGCCGAACAGTGTCTTCGTGGACCAGCGTGTTGATGTCCTCGGTGCTCATCCCCGCACGGATCTTCTCGCCAACCAAGAGCAGCGTCTCGGCGGCCATGGTGCAGGCCACGCGCATTTGCTCGATCTCTTTTGGGCTCTTGATGTCGACGGCCACGCGGGAGGCTCCTTCTTCGTATGGGTTTACTGGTGGGCTTGGTTTACTGCACGGCCTCAAGCGCAACCGCGTCGGAGATTGCGGCGCGGACCTCGTTGGTGGACGGCGCGAGGTGCACGTGAACCTCTGTTTCGCCGCCCTCTTTGCTGAAGGTCTTGACGAAGGCGATGAACTCTTTGCCCACGAGGCGCGCCTCGAAGCTGCGGATGATCCCGAGCGCGGGGCTTGCCGGCTGCACGTTGACCAAGAAGGTGTCTCCGGCCCCAGGCATTCGACCGGAGAGCTTCTCGACGGAGCGGAGTGCAAGCTCGTACGTGCTGCCGTTGGTCTCGTTCTTCTTGGTGACGGTGGACAACCGGGTCCGGAAGATGCCGTCGGCGGTGAGGGCGCGCTCCCGGAGGTTCTTGTCGGCCTTGGGTTTGTAGTCCCGCTCCATGTCGAGACCCACGGCCGCGGGCTCGATGGAGTCGTCGAAAAGCGCCGCGGGGCGACCCACGTATGCGGGCGACGCTTTGGTTTGTGCGGGCTTGGCCGCCGGGGCCGGGCCGCATGCACAAGCAAGCGCCACGAGAATTGCTGACAGGTGGGTGGGGCGGATCACGGTTTCGCTCACCTTCTTACTCGCCTGGCCGTGTGTTCGCCACCGCGGAAAGAAGGGAGGGCTCGAGGCCATCGGCGTGCGGGCGAGGCGAGGCGGCCAGTGGCCAACGCTTGTATCAAGGGCCCAAAGGCGCGGGATGAAGAGCTAGCCCCAGGCTTTGCACGGGTCGCCCGCTTTGCGGCGCATGACCGCAAGACCGCGGGGCAGGGGAGCCTCTGGCGCACGGCCGAGCCCGGTGATAACAACTTCACAGAGCCCCGCGCATCCAAGAAACCCGCGCCAAAGGCCGTCCAAACCGCCATGACACCGTCTCCCAAACTTGCCGCTGTGGTCCTTCCGCTCTCGATCCTTGCGCTCGCTCGATGCAGTGCGCCCCCGCCAAAGCAGGCGGAATCGCCGGTCGACGAGGCTGCGGCAGCCGCCAGCGCCTCCCCGGGAAGTAGCTCTGGGTCCAGTTCGTCGCAGGGGTCGGGCCGCTCGGGCGACCCGCTCGGACCCGCAACGGGGCCTGGCGGCAAAGCGGCCAAGGGTGAGGCCCCGCAGGTCAACTCGCTCGCCACCATGCTCGATGGCTTCCGCTGGGGCATGACCCCCGAAGACGTCACCAAGGAGTACACGCGGGTCGGCGGTGTGATCTGGAAGGAGTACGACAAACTGCTGCTCAAGGCGCAGGGCCCCAACGTCCAGGCCATCGAGCAAGATCGTCAGCGGCTCATGGACGCCTTCGACCGCGGGTACATCTCCTTCGACGGGAGCCGCCCCGTGGGCTTCGATGCCACGGGCCTCAAGACCGAGTACTCCTACAAGAACGGCGAAGGCGTCATCACCATCGAGCGCGAGGGGCAGCGGCAGCTGTACTTCTTCGTTGGGGTCGACAAGAGCAACCCGCAGAACAAGAAACAGGGTCGCTTGTGGAAGATCTACAAGGAGTACCGCCTGGCCGAAAACGGACCGATGGGCAAAGACTTCCTTTCGGCCGCCAACAAACTCAACGCGCAGTTTAGTGTGCTCGGGCGCGTGCAGTCCGTGAACCCCGATCAGGGCGTGCACTTTACAAGCATCGATTGGGCGGATGGTGCGGGCATTCACGTACGCGCGGTGGACCGCTCGCCGGAGGGCCTTGTGGGCGTCGTCACCGAGGACGGCAACACACTGAAGAACCTCGCCTCCATTCGCACGAACAAGACCGTGGACCCGACGGAGATGGATCCGGCCATCGCAGCGGTCACCGGAGGCCAGAACCGCATCGACCCCAACGCAACCAAGACCGCGCCGAGCGCCAGCGCCAGCGGCAAGAAGGGCGCAACGCCGCCCCCCAAGCCCAAGAAGTAGCCACCCGCCACAGGGCGAACTCCACGGGGCCCGGCCGCACGGCTGGGCCCTTGTTCGTTGTGCGACGGGCGCTTCTGCGCCCGAGCACGCTTACGCGGTTGTGATGCGCTCCGCACCATCGGGGATGATCCATCCCGTGGTGAGCTTGACCTGAAGCTTCGGGGCTGCGGTCGCAATGGCGGGCGCCACCAACGCGTCGCGCGTCATGGTAGAGCCGGGGCAGCCCGCGCAGGTGCCGGCCAGGTGCACGTGCAGCTCTCCGTCGCCCACCGAAACGAGGTAAAATTCGCCGCCGTCACTGGTGACGAGCGGCACCACCAAATCGCGACAGACTTGGACGATGGTGTCTCGGAGGGCTTTGGAATCCACGCGCTTGGCACCACTGTAGCCCGGTTCGGCACCTGCTGGCGAGCGGCGAATGCGGAAGGGTTTCGCGGCCCAAGACCCTTTGCGCAGGGGGAGATGGAGTTATCGCACGCACATCGGCGTCGCTCATTTGGGTCGGTCGAAATTAGCCCTTACGGAGGGCCTCCTTGAGCGATAGTCTCTTTCGGACGGGGGGTCGGGAAGGCCGAGCACGTGGCGCGCTATCGACTAAGGTTCCTCCTACAAGAGTTCGACCTTCCGAGGGGAGCAACCCTTCTCGGCCGGAGTTCCGAGTGCCATGTGACCATCGAGGACCCTCTCGTGTCGCGGCGGCATGCCCGCATCGTCGTCGAGGGCGATGTGGCCACGGTGGCCGATCTCGAGAGCCGCAACGGCGTCAAGGTCAACGGTGCGCCGGTGCGAGAGCCGGTCGTCCTGCAAGACGGCGATCGCGTGCGCATTGGCACCCAAGAGCTGGTGTTCTGCCGCATCGAAACGGCCCAAGGCACGGCGCGAACCACTGGATTCCTGAGCCACTGCGCGCAGTGCAGAATGCCGTATCCGCGCGAGGCTGGCGCGTGCCCCAACTGTGGCAGCACCCAGGCGGCAGACGAAGACACGGCCACGGGGCAAGGTGCCGACGACAACGGCTCCTGGAGCCTGCAGCTGCTCATCGAGGTCCTCGAGAAGTCCCTTTCCCTCGGCAAAATTGCCGACAGCGACCGCATCCTTCGACGGGCCACGGCGCAGCTCGAAGAGCGCCTGGTGGACCAAAAGCCGGTGGACCCAGGCCAGCTGGCCACGCTCTCCCGCATCGCGCTCTCCCTGGCCGCGCACACACAGGACGCGTCGTGGGCTGTCTGGGCCATGGGCGTTCACCGCCGGGCTTCGGTGGTCCCTTCGGACGAGGCGCTCCGTGCGCTGTCCGACGCCGCGGCCCACGTTCCGGACGTGCGAGACTCGGTTACGGACCTCACGCGGCACTTCCAGGCGCAGGCTGCCAACCTGGGAGAGGACGATCGGCGGCGCTTAACGATGCTCGACCGGATCCGCTCTTCTTTCCCTGGCGGCGTCGGGCGCGCTAACCTCTCGTAGTTCGGAGCCATTGGGGGTTGCCCCCGGGGTGCCGCACGCGCGATTCGATCAACCTCTCGGACAGGACCGTTTGGGGTGACCTTGGTGCCAGTGCCCCAAGGCTGCCCGCAGGGCCATGCGGTATCGGCTCAGATACTTGCAGCACGACTTGGAGCTGAGTGAGGGGGAGTTCGCCGTTGGACGCAACGCGAGCTGTCAGCTCTCCCTCGACGATCCGCTCGTGTCCCGGCGGCATGCCATCCTGCAGGTCAGCGGCTCGACGGTCACCATCGAGGACCTGCAGAGTCGCAATGGCGTGCTCGTCAACAACAAGCGCATCGAAGGGCGCGTGATGCTCACCGTTGGCGACCGGATCCTGATCGGGTCCCAGGAGCTCACGCTGCTATCGGGGCGCGAGCCCAGTGGCCCGCTGTCTCCCATGGGCAGCCAAGCCGCCGTTGCCGCAAAAATGACCCTGCCGCGCATGCGGCTCAACACCCCAAGTTCGGGCATCCGCATCGAGTCGGACCCCGAGCCGAGCATGGTGCGCCGAGCGGACCAGTTCAAGCTCCTGGGGGGCGTGGCCGAGAAGGCCCTTGCCATGGGGCGTGCCGGAGAGGCCGAGCGCCTGCTTGCCTCGGCCTTGGCGGACGTCATCGAGGCCACACGGGCAGGGCGCTTCCTGCCGCCGATGTTGGTGGACCAAGCGGCCAAATTCTCGGCCAAATTGGCCACGGCCACTGGCAAGGGGGGCTGGGCCGACTACGTCATCGAACTCTACGATGCGCAGAAACGACCGCCGCCGGCGCCGGTCATCGACGAGCTGTACAACGCCATGCGCAAAGTGACCGCCGTCGACATGGTGCGGCTGCGGAACTACATCGCGAGCCTTAGGGCTTACGTCCAGAACTACGGTCCGACGGAGCGGTTCCTGTTTCAGCGTCTCGAGGGACTCGAGCGGCTGGCGGCGCTGCGCTAGGCGCGCGTCGCGCGGGCGCTGGCTGCGTAAACGTTTGCCACGCAAGGTTGGCGGCCGCAGAGGCGCGCAATGCCTCCCGAAGCTCCGCGTCGGCCACGGCGTCGATGTTGGCGTTGAGCGCCTGCGGTAGTTTGGCCGGTGGTGGCACCTTGCGCGACTCGCGACGCTCGATGGGGCGTTCGGGCTGGCGAATCTCGCCGACCTTGAAGCGGAGCTCGCGGACGGCGATGCCCTTGGCCACGAGGCGCCCAAGAATGTCGCGCGACAGGAGCGATAGCTCCGTGGCCCAGGTGTGTGTGGCGACGCGGACCCAGAGCACCTGATTGTCGAGGCGAAACGGTTGGCAGCGGTCGGCGATGCGGGCGCCAACGGCATCTTGCCAGGCACGCGCGGACAAGGGCGGCCGTACCTTGGCGAAGCGGGCCTCGCTGGAGACGGCGATGACCTCACCGAGCGGCTCCGGGCGGGCAAGGTTGTGCCGCCGCCTTCGCTTCTTCTTTAGCGACATGGGGGCCCCAGGAGCATGCCTTGGGCATAGCATGAGCTTGTCGGCCAAGGAGAGCCGGGCGCTCTTTTTCGCGGTGTCCAGGCAGGGTTGCGGCTAGGGCGCGGTCTGTGCGGGGACTTGCGGCACCAGGGCCATGGGCCCTTCGGGAGCGAAGGGGTCCACGAATGCACCCCGGGCATCGGCGATGCCCACGCGCACCACGCCATCGGCGTCTTGCGCCGCAAACTGCCCGAACGGGCGCGGCGACCGCCCAGCTTCGTCGAGCACGTACACCGTCAGGCTGGAGCGTTTGCTTGTGAGCCGGCTGGGCTTGCGATCTGCGCAGCTTGCGGCCACCAGGCTGGAGCGGTCGAGGGTGGCGCAGCGTTCGAGCTCTTTTGCATCGGCGGGGGACCGGTTGCTGGCTGCGCGCAGCAACCTCGAGGCGTTGAGCCGAACCACAGCGGCGCTGTCTTGGGTCAACAGGCGCCGCTCGAGGCCGCCATCGCCGCAACGCACGGAGGCGCGTTGCATGGTGACAAGGACGTTGGCGCGCACGTAGGGGTTGGGGGCGCTGAGCAGCGGGCAGAGCGCCGAGCTCGCTGCAGCGGGGGTCGCGAAGGGGTGCGGCGCACGGGCGAGACCTGCCGAGGCGTTGACTTGAGATGCGCTCGATGGCGCAGAAAGCTGGCTCATCTGCGTCGCGATGTCTTCGGGCAGCGAGCGTTGGCCCAAGGACAGAAGCGCGGAGGCGCGGGTCTCCTCGTCGGCGCTGGCCGCAAACCGACGTAGCGCGGTTGTTGCCGTGGCACTCGGCACCCTGGGCGAGGCCAGAAGTTTGGCCATGGACCGGTCGTCCACAGGGCCCTGGGAGTTTTGCAGCAGCTGCGAGAGCGCTGCGGCATCTGCAGAGCCCACCACGACATCGAAGTACGCCGCGCGCTCAGGTCCTTGGGAGGCCAACGCGCGCTCGGTGAGCGCCGCCGGGACGCGCAGATCGACGCCGCGGTGCAGAATTCCCGCCAACGCCGTGAGGTGAGCGCCGCGATCGAGCTCTTGCGTCGACGAAAGGCGCTCGATGATGGCATCCCGGGCGTTGATGCCGCCGGTGCGTCCGAGTGCCAGCGCTGCGCGAAGGCGAATGTCGGCTTCGGGGGCGGCGAGGGCCCCAACGAGCTCGGTGTCGGCCCCGCCCTGGCCCAGGGCCCCAAGGGCGTCGATGGCCGCAACGCGCAGCGCGCGCTCTTTGGTTCCCACGAGCTGCACGAGTGTTGGCGTGGCCCGGGGCGCTCCGGTGCGACCGAGCAGCGACACCAACGCCACGCGCTCGGACTCGCTGAGCGAGGGCAAGCGCATGGCCGACAGGATAGGCTCCACAGCCCGCCCGTCGGGCTCGTCGGGCGACAGCAAGGTGGCCGCCGCGCGGACTGCCTCGGTGCGGACAAACGGGCTTGGGTCCGACAGGTATTCGAGGACCACTGGCACCTCTCGCGCTTGGCCGGTGGCGCCAAGCGCGTGCAGCGCCGCAGGCACCGGGAGGGCCCCGCGCCGCAGCGCCAATACGATGCTGGGGGCATGCTCTTTCGCGCCCAACATGCCCAAGACCAGCGCCGCGCTCCCCAGTGTGCTCGGCGGCAGCTTTTGGTCGAGGAGTGCACGCATCTCGGCGGCGGTGGCGGCACCAGCGCTTACCAGCGCGAGGCGCACCGCGCTGGGCTCGAGCCCGCCGCCGGCGTCGTCTCCGGTGCCGAGCAGGGGCACCAACGCGCGCACAGCCTCTTTGGTCCCGAGCCGGCCCAGCGCTTGGATCGCGGCCTGGCGTACGCCGGGTACCCGATCCGTGAGCAGCGCGGCCAGGGCGTCCACGCTCTGCGCTGCGCCCAGACGCCCGAGGGCTCGAATGGCCTCGATGCGCACGTCGTTGTTGGCGTCTCGCAGCTGCACCGCCAGAGCCTGTTGCGCGCTGGCGTCGCCCAAGTCACCAAGGGCACGGGCGACGGCCTGGCGCACGTCGGGGACCGAATCCTGGACCTTGCCAACCAATGGGATAACCGCGCGGGCATCCCCCCGACGCCCCAGGGCCCGAACGACTTGCAAGCGCACCTGAGGATTCGGATCATCCAAGCGTCCGAGGAGAGGCGGCACGGCCTCGGCCTCGGCCTGTTCGGCCAGGGCGTCCGCGGCGCTGGCGCGCACCTTTGGGTCCGCATCGCCGAGCGCCCGAGACAAGTGCGGCGTGAGTTTGGGGGAGGGGGTTGCGCGCGCGATGTCACACGCGGCCAGCTTGAGGCGCGGATCGCGCTCGGACAGCCACGCCACGACGAGGTCCGAAGCCGTGGCGACGTGGAGCCGCGCGGCGGCTTGGGCGGCGAGCAGGCGCACCTCGACGTCGGGGTCCTCGAGCGCCTTGAGCACCAGGGGCGAAGCGCGCTTGACGCTCAGCACCCCAAGCTCCCGGGCGCCCGCGCGCCTTAGGTTCGCATCGGACGATGCCAAGTGGCGCTCGGCGCGATCGGCAACGTCGGGCCACACGAAAGCCGCGCTTCGGGATGGACCGACGAGCAAGCAAAGGGGCAGGAGAGCCTTGGCAAAACGCCGCACGCCCCGATGGTAACACAGGCCTGCGCGGCTCAGACGAGTCCGCGTTGCCGGCGTACGATCCAATGTGCACCGAGCAGGCCTGCGGCGAGGACGCACCAGAGCCAGGCTGGCGCAACGGGGGTGGTTTTTCGGTCGACGCTGACAACAGTGCTACGCGGCGAAGGGAGCGAGAGGCCCTTGCGTGCGATCTGATACGTCCCGCCGGTTGCTTTGGCGATACGCTCCAAACGGCCCGGATCCGGGCGCGAATCGGCCCACTCGTCACCACCGACCTCGCAGGCGAAGTCCACTCGCGTCGAGAGGCCGGAGCCCACCTGAAGGGTGCCGGTGTATCCGCCGGCGGGTAGCGGCGGCAGGGTTACCGAGGTGCTGTCGCCCGCGAGACGGGTCTCGATGGCGATGGGCGGCGGTGGGTTGGCCATGCCTGCGCGGCGCAGGTTGAGCTTGGCGGTCTCTGCGCGTCCTTGGGCCTGAATGCGCAACGTGCTCGGAAGATCGGCCACGCACCCGGCCGGCAGATCCAGCTGCGCGGGCTCGTAGCGCGGATCGCGCATGAGCCAGCCCAACAACCCGTCCCACATCGCGGCATGACCTCGGCCCGCGGTCCGCGCGCCGAGAGAAGAAAAGGACAACAACCAGCTCCCGTCGACGGTGAGGGCGATGGAGCGACCGTCGCCGTGCTCTCCGACCGCCAGCACTGGCATGCGCGCGCCGCTGCGGGTCTTTTGTGTGGGATGGTCCCAGAGCGCCAGGCTTTGCGGGCGCAGATCGCCAACGATGTTGGTGCCCGGCATGGCGGGTAGCTCCCCGGCGGTGACCCCGTGTAGGGCTGCGAGCAGCGGCGCCGAGGTGCCGTCGCGAGTCCAGTTGGGCGTGAAGGCATCGTCGTTCTCGGGCTCCTGCCCGTTGTCGAGATCGACCGGCAACACGTCGCCCAAATCGGTCCCCGCATACCCGCCGGCAACGAAGGCGTTGGGGCCGCCCACCATGATGAGCCCGCCGCCGGCGCGCACGTAGCGTGCGAGCGCAGGCAGGTGCTTGCGCAAACCGTAGGGGCGCGAGTCGAAGTCTTGCAAGACGACGGCATCGAACGACGACAAGTGCTCGCTGAAAAGCTCGTCGACGGGGAAGGGAATGAGCGCCAGATCTTCGGGCGGCGCTTGGGGATTGTCCGAGGGGGTGCGCAGAATGAAGAAGGTCACCAGATCGATGGCGGCGTCGCCTTTGAGCCACTGCCGCAAGGCTCGAACGTCGCTGGCAGGGCGTCCGGCCACGTGCAGGATTCGAACGCGCTCGCGCTTGACGCTCACGGACACATAGCGCCGGTCGTTCTCGGCGACCTGGTCGCCTTCTTGGGCGTCCATGCGGACCTCGAGGGTGCGCGCGCCAGCGCGGTCGAGCGTTACGGTGACGTCGACCTCGCCGCGGCCTTGCACCAGGGGGACCTGGGCACTTGCCAAGGCCTTGGGCTCTTGGTTCTCACGGAGTTCGTGCACCGAAACGCGGGCGCTGTCGCAGCCAAGGCCCTCGCAGCCAACCTCGACGTGGACGGGCAACGGTACGTGCGCGATGGCCGCTGCGGGAATCTGCACTTTGCGAATGGACGCGTCTTTGGGCGACGTGCGCGAAAGGGCGATGGTGTGCACTTGGGTGCCGAGCCCTTTGCCCAACGCCTCGAGGGCCACTTGACCTGCCGATTCTGGCGGATCCGAGAGCCGGCCGTCGGACAGCACGATGGTTTGGTCGGGGCGCTCGTCGAGGGACTCGGTGACCGCCCGGAGGGCAGCGAGCAGATCGCTCCGGCGGTCCCGAGGTGCGGTGCCGTCGACGTATGGCACTGGCGCGCCATCGCCAAACGCGACGACGTTCAGGCGAGAAGCCTTGTAGTGTTCACGAATCTCTTGGATGGCCAAATCGCGGGCCTTGGTTCGTGGTTCTGCGTTGTCGCCGGGCAAGGCCGTCGAGCGCGATGTATCCACCAGCACCACGGTTCGGGCGGCAAGCGTGGTGTCGCTCGACTGGATGCGCACCGGGCGGCACACCGCCAAGAGCAGCATTGCCGAGGCCGCCACGCCGGAGACGGCCGAGAGCCAACGCCGCTCGCCGCGCAGGGACTCCACGAGCAGCACGATGACGCACACCAGCGTGAGCAACGCGGCGACGACGACCCAAGGGATTGATAGGTCTGCGCTCAGACCGAGCTTGCTGGTCATGGCTCGTGCCTACCGCCGCGGGGTCATGGATCGGCGGCGCATGAGGAATGGAGCATGCACCTGGTCGTCTTTGTAGTTGGAGCACAGGGCATACATGGCGATGTTGACCGCCAAGCGCACGGCCCGCTCGCGCTGCGGCTCTCCGCCGGGGCTGACGAGCTGCTCCCAGCCGCCGCCCGGATGTCTTGCGAGGGCGCCGCCCACGTCGTGGGACGAGAAGATGACCTGGGCGCTCCCCCCGCGGACGATGCCCTCGAGGTGAGCAGGCCCTGCGATTCGCCCTTCGGCGCGACGCAGCAAGTAGAACGAGCGAAACACGACGTGGTCGGCTTCGAGCTTGATGGGCACACTATCGGGCAACACCCGCGCGAGCTCGCGCCGTGCGCTCTGGCCAAAGGCCCCGGGCGTCTGGCCCTCGGTGACGCCAGTGTCGTCGACAAACAGTACGCCCCCCAACGCAAAGAAGCGGCGCAGGCCCATGAGCTCCGCGGGGGCCAACGGTGCCATGGCGTGATCGCCGCTCAGGTAGAGAAACGGGGCGTCGGTGACGGCGGGGTCGTCGGCACGCACCTGGGTCGGGGTGGTGCGCGCCGGTGCGCTCGTGCGGGACACCACCTCGAAGGACCAGCGCGCAGGGGCTGTGGGGCGGGCTGGGGCCGTCAGGCCTCCGGCCAGGAGACTGCGCGCCTCGAATGCGCCATTCTCGCCGAACGCGCGGGCGGGGCGTGGGATGAGTGCCAACAAGACCGCCGCAAGGCATGCGGGCAAGAGTGGCAGGAGCGCACGTGGCAGTCGCGCGGACAAGACGTGCAGGTGACGCAGGCGCGGCACTAGTCGAAGTCCTCGACGCGCCAGATGCCGGCGTCCCGCTTGAGCTTGACCTTGTGGCCGCCGGGGACGAGCACCGTGGCGCTGTCGCCGGCGGTCTGTACCGAGAGTGTGTCGGGGTTCTCGAGGCCTTCGACGAGGCTGCGCAGATCTGACTCGATGGCTGCGCGCGTGGATGGCGTAAGTACACGCATGAGCCCCTGGTAGCTGCGGCGCGCCAGCACGCGTCGCAGCTGGTCGAGGGCCTGCGAGGGTGAGCGCGCCCCGCCAGGCAGAGCGCCTGCAGCGGACACCCAGAAGCGCCCACGGTCCATGTCGAGAGCGACCGTCTCGCCGTCCTCGTAACGAAGCTGCGCTCTTGCTTCGACGCGTGTGCCTTCGGCGCGCAAGGCTTTGGCCTGCTCCGCGAGTTCGACGCGCTCCGATGCCACGAGCGCCTTGACCTCTTGTCGCGAACGGGACTTGCGCGCGCCCTCGGAGAGCATGTCGTAGATGGCGTCGCCATCGCCGCCCTCGGCGGCCTTGGCATAGGAAAGGGCCGCTGCTTTCGGGTCCGGGACTGTGCCGCTGCGGGCACACCCGACGGAAGCGACGGCGAGCAGCGCGCACACGACCAACGGGGCGCTGCCGGCGCGGCAGACCGTGGCCAAGGACTTGAGGCGATGGATCGAGCCCAATGTGGCCGAGAGGCTATCACAGCCAAAGGCTCGCCGTGCGCTCTGTAGGGCGAAGTTAGTTCTTGGCAGCCCGGAGCCGTTGGGACGCCGGTGGAGGGTCTGGTGGCTGGGGGCGTTGCGATGCCACAGCGCCAGCGATGTGCACTTCGAGGTCGAACACGTCGTGCAAGAGCTCGGACTTGGCCCGTACGGTCCACTCTTCGAGCTCACGGTCCTCTTGGCCATCGATGTTGAGCACCAGGCGTCGGCGGCTGTTGTCGATGCTGGCTGTGACGCCATGCACCTTGCCCTGGTGCTCGCGGTCCAGCGCGTCGGCGATGCGCAAGATGGCGGAAAGTGCCCGCACCTTGGCACGGCTGTCTTTGTCGAGTTCTCGGAAGTTCGGGTGCGACGGATCGGGCGCGCTCTTGCGGTGATACCGCGCCACGTTGGCCACGATGGAGCGCTCTTCGGGGCTGAGCCCCATGATGTCCGAGTGGGCGATGAGGTAGTAGCTGTGCTTGTGGTGCCCGTCGTAGCGAACGAAATCGCCGACGTCGTGCAAGATGGCCGCGGCGCGAAGCAGCAGGCGGTCCCGAGGCGATAGGCCGTGCAGCGGCCGCAGCGTGTCGAACAAGATGGCCGCGAGCTTGGACACGAGCCGGCCGTGGGCCTCGTCGTATTTGTACCGCTGACCCAAGCGGTTGCAGGCCGATAGCACGCCCTCTTCTTCGCCCTGGGTGTCCCAGACGTTGAAGTATTTGGCGATGAGCTCTTCGAGGATTCCCTCTTTGAGACCCACGGCTGGCGCCACAAGGGTGTCGACCTTGAAGAGGCGCGCGGCGCGAGCGTAGATGTGCGCCGCAGGCAGGATGGTATCGGCGCGGTCTGGCCGGAGGTTGTAGGCCACGCGTCGCTCGTCGACGGTCATGCCCGCGAGCTCTTGCATCAAGGCCTCGAGCGACGATGTGGCCAAGGCCCGGGCTCCGTGCGCTGGCGATGAAGCCGACGGGCACAAGTCGCAGAGGGTCTCGCTGTTGCCGCCGGTGACGATGAGCGTGTCGACACTGAGCTTGCGAACGTGGGGAACGATTTCGGCGAAGGCGCGCTCGACGCTCTCGGAGAGCAGTCGCACGCGCTCGCGGTCGAGTTTCTGCACGCCCCGTAAGTAGGTCTCGAGCAGGCGCACGGTGCCTAACGGAAGTGACATCGAAAAGGTGCTCTGCCCTCTGTCGAGATAGGTGACCTCCGTGGAGCCGCCGCCCACGTCCACCAAGATGGCTCGCTTGTCCTCGAGGCCAAGCTTGCGCACTACGGCCAGACGAATGAGCCGGGCTTCTTCGACGCCTTCGATGACCTCGAGCTCGACGCCGGCCTCGCGGCGTGCGCGCTCGATGAGCGTCGCGCCGTTGGATGCCTCTCGCACTGCGCTGGTGGCTGTGGCCCGGTACTCGTCGACCTTGGCGGCATCCATGGCCTCGCGGAACTCGCGGAGGGCCGCGCAGGCTTGGCCCAAAGCTGCCGGGGCGATGCGCCCGGTGACGAACACCTCGCCGCCCAGACGCACCGGCGCCCGAAGGCTGAGCACATCGCGAAAAGGCGCATCGCGTTCGGGCAAGGCCAACGAGAGTTGCGACAAGGTGGGGGCCTGCGCCTCGACGATGCGAAGGCGCAGTGCGTTGGACCCAATGTCGATGGCTGCGAAGCGGGGCATGGTGGGGGGCGGACGAGTGAGACAGGGGCGAACGAGTGGGAGGGGATTGCCCCGAAGCTCGCGCGCGCCAGCGGTTATACTCGAAGGCTGGCGGCCCGGGTGCTACGACTGCACTACAGGTCTGTATGTCCGCTGCCAGCAAACAAGAGACGCAAGGGCCTGCGGGCGGTGACGCGCGGGGCGGCGACCGGCGGGGTGGTGAGAACACCGGCGGTGAGACGGGAGGCGAGACCCGCACCTGGCGCCAGCTACAGGTGGGAGCGTCGTTGACCGCCCTGGGCCTCGGGATCGCTGGCACTGCCTCACAGGTTGTAGGCGGTGTGGTCTGCTTGGCCGGATGGGTGACACTTCTCTTCGCCCTGCATCGGGGCGGACGCTTGGGCCGACGTCGAAGCGACGCCGCCGGGGCCTAGATCTCGCTGCGCAGCACCACGACGCCCATGTCGGGGCCGAGCTTGGGCACCCGTGCGGCGCCATAGCCGAACACGCGGTCGGTGATGTTGACGGCAGCCGCTTTGGGGCCGTCTTTCGTCTTGTCGACCAGCTGTTCGGCGGCCAGGAACTCTTCGTCGGCCTTGGGGGTGAGCGGAGCCATGTACACGCCGGTCTTGTCGAAGACGCCCACGTAGATGATGGGCAGCTTGCTGTCCTCGCGCCGGGCCTTGTCGGCGATGTCGCGCTTGAGGTTCTCTTGCAGGTGCCGCGCGAAGGCCCGGTAGGTCCAACCCGTCAGGAAAATACCCGCGACCTTGCCGTCACGCGACACCGGCGCTGCGGCCAGCCAATCGCGATCCGGCCCCACAGGCCCGACGGGGCCCGGGAACGTGCCGGTGGTCGTGACGTATTTGCCCTCGCGGGCCTTGGCGAGGTCCGGGAACAGGGCGATGAGATCCTGCCGCGCCATCGCGTCTTGTTCGAGGTTGTTGCGGATGGCGACGCCCTTGTCGTCGGTGAGCGCAAAGAACGTAGACTTGGCCACGAGCAAGTCCGGTACGTCGCGACGGACCTTTTGCAGCTCCTTTTTGACGAGATCGAGGTTGCCCCGGAGTTCATCGCCGCGCGCCATCAATGGCGAGAGCGCTTTGGCCCCCTCCGGAAGCCCGCGCTCCACCTCGAGGACGTCGGCCTCGGCAAGTTTGGCCATGGCGTCGGCGTGGGCGGCGGCCTCTTGAACACTGTGCTTGCTTGCGTCTTTGCACGCTGGCAGGGCGCTTGCGACGAGGACCCCAAGGAACAAGAGCTGAGTGCGCATGGGCTGAGGTCGAGCATACACGAGCGGGCCGTCCTTCCGGCGTAGGAGTCCCGCAGAATGGTCGCCGGGCACGCTCGGGTCCGCGCGGCGACAGATGCGGTTCCATCCCCGGGCGATTCAGGCTATGTACGTTGGCACCACAAGCCGAAGTGGCGGAATGGCAGACGCAGCGGATTCAAAATCCGCCAAGGTTACCCCTTGTGTGGGTTCAAGTCCCACCTTCGGTACTACGCATGAAAACCGCACGGAACTCCCTGGAAGAGCACGTCCAGGCACTCGCCGTAAAGTTCGCCCAAGATGTCCTTGCGGCGCTCAAGGGTGCATCACTCTCGGACATTGCATCGCTGGCTGGCAGCAGCCCGGCCCTGTCAACTACGGCCGCGCAGCCGCGTACAGCCGCTCGGGCGCCGGCCAAACGCGCGCGCCGCAGCGCCGAGGACTTGGACCGCACGGTGGAACGCCTGGTTCGGGCTCTCGAGAAGGCACCCGATGGTTTGCGCGCCGAGGCGCTTCGGGTCGAACTCGGCCTTGCGGCCAAAGACATGCCGCGGCCGCTTTCACTCGCCCTCGAGAGCAAGCGCATCAAGAAGCGCGGACAGAAGCGCGCCACCACATACTTCGCGGCCAAATAGCGGCCGGTCTCGGCGTTAGGCCCGGCCGTGCCTTGGGCTACTCGCGGTCGATGAGCAGCATGTGCTCTTTGGCCATCTTGGCCGAAACCGAGGTGGTGCCAGGCTTGCTCCAGCGCGAGATCACGACGGCGTAGCCTCGTTTGGCGGCCTCGACGTCGCCGTGCGCCTCGCTGGCGCGGGCAAAGAAAAGGCTCGCGCGGGTATGGAGCTGCGGTGCCCGGAGGGCGATGCATGCACTCGTGACTCGCTTGAGGCGCGGCAGCGCCTCGTCGATACGGCCCGCCAAGAAGAACGTCTTGCCGACGGAGAAGTTGTACCAGAGTGGCGCGAGCGCCGGGGTCTGCAGGGGCGCGTACTTGGGCAGCACGGCGAGCGCCTCATCGGCCTCTTCTTTGGTCTCGACGAAGCCCGCGAAGACCTTGGCCCACATCACGTCCTCGGCTTTGTTGTCTTTGCCGAGGCGGGTCTGGCGGTGTTTCTCGGCGTCGAGCCATTGCGCCCGGCGTTCGTAGAAGTCTGCGCGGGAGACCTTGCCCGCGCGGAACAAGAACTCCCAAAAATCGATGCTCGGATCGGCGTCGAGCGGGGACGCCTGGTACGCCTCCATGCGCGCGAGGAAGGCGCTGGCCTCCTCGGCGGCATCGGCAATGCGGTTGTTCTCGAAGTGGATGAGAGCCCGGCGCAAAGCGTATTCGGCGTGCTCGGTTCGGGTGGCATTGAGCGAGAGCCCTGCCTCGAGCTCCCGTGCGAGCTTCAGGGCTTCGGCAAAGCGTCCATCCAGGAGCGACAGCGAGAGCTGATCGCCGAGCTGCACCTGATTGCGGTCGTCGCTGGGCGTGAGTGCCCAGCGACGCTTGAGCACCTCTTCGATGCTCGGCCGCGGTGTACCAATGGCCGCAAGCGCCAAGGCAAAGGAGTGTTGGGCGTCGGCGGAATCGGCCTCGACCTGACCCCAGGCCGCAGCGTCGTCTTTGGCCTTGCCGCACTCGCCGGCGCCCATGGACAGTTCGATCTTGTGCTCGAGGCAGGTGGTGGCAAGGCGCGAGATGCTGAGGCACTTGTCGAGCTGCGCCAGGGCTTCGGCGTCTTTGCCGACGCGGCTGTCGAGCAACGCCAGCGCGTCCATGGCTGGCAGGAACTCGGGCTTGAGCGCCAGGCTCTTTTCGTACGCGGCGCGGGCGTTCACGACGTCTTGCGTGGCCTCCCGGGCGCGGCCCAAGAAGAAGAAAAGCACGTGGTCCGAGGGGAACCTTCGGGTGGCCGAGAGCAGGCGGGTCTCCCACTCATCCAAGTCTGGGGCAGGCTTGACGTAGGCCTCTGCGGCGTGGAGCAGCGCGTCTTCTTGGGCCTTGAGCGCATGCCGAAACTGGAACGCGGTGCCAAAGTGCCCCTGCGCCTCCATGGGATCGCGGGAGAACGTGAGCACCGCCAGATACAAGTGCGCGAGGGCCAGCGTCGGGTCTTTGGTGGCCGCCTCTTCGAAGAGCCGAAGGGCGCGGGACTGTGCGCCGTCTTCCCAGAGTCGCTTGCCTTGCTCGAAGTCTTTGGCGGCCTCGGGGTTGCTGGAAATAGCGTACTTTTGCGCGTAAACCGGGGGCTTGGGGGGCACGCTCGGCGGGTAGGGACGAAAGCTGATGACCACCGCTGCTGCGAGGGCCAGGGCGCCAGCTGCCGCGAACCACTTGGCCCGGGACCCCCGGGCGCCTTCGGCCAACTTGGGAACCTCGGGGCTCGACACCGTCGTGGGCACGCGCGTCGTTGCGGCGAAGGCCTCGGGCTCCATGCTTCGTGTCGCCGGCGGCGCCAGCGAGGTCTCGGACCGGTCCGATGTGAGCGTGCCATGCGGCTCGAGCGCATCGGCCACATCGTCCATGGTGGCAAAGCGGTCTTCGCGATTCTTGGAGAGTGCACGCATCACCGTGTGCTCCACGGCTGCGGGCAGGTGGGCCCGTTGGGACATCGGCGGCGCGGGAGTAGACAAGATGGCCGCGAGTACCGGCAGGTTGCCCTGGGCGTTGCTTACCCAGGGCCGCTCTCCCACAAAGAGTTCGTAGGCCAAAATGCCCCAGGCGAACTGGTCCGAGCGGCCATCCAGCGGTTCCGCGCGAATCTGCTCCGGCGACATGTAAAGAGGTGTTCCGGCCACGCCAGCGCCGGTTACCGTGTCCGCCGCCGTTTCGCCCTCGGCCGGCGTGCGCCGCGCGATGCCAAAGTCGAGCACCTTGATGACGCCGTCGTCGCGCAGGATGACGTTCTCGGGCTTGATGTCCCGGTGCACCACGCCTGCGCGGTGTGCAGCGCCAAGCGCGCGGGCAATGTCGATGAGCCACCGCACCCGTCGGGACCACGGGATCTCGTTGCGCCCCACGAACTCGCGCAGGGTCTCCCCGGTGACGTGCTCCATGGACAGGAACAACACGTCGCCGTGCTCGCCGATGTCGAAGACGCCGACGACGTTCGGGTGGTTGAGGCTCGCGACAGCGCGTGCCTCGCGATACACCCTGGTGGCAAAGTCCGTCGACGAGGGGGTGCCGTTGAGCTGGAGCGACCGGTGAATCACCTTGAGCGCCACGGTCCGCATGAGGCGGGTGTCTTTGGCGCGGTACACCTGGCCCATGCCGCCCTGCCCAATGAGGGCCGCGATTTCATAGTGTCCTAAGGTATCGCCCTGCTTGTACATGCCTAAGGTCGCGCGCGGCCTCTCGCTCTTCGTTTCTGGCCCTACAGTACCAGCAAACCCCGGTACACCCGCGGCTCTTCCCGGGGGCCGCTGGGCGGCCGTGCCGGCCGAGCCTTTGGGCAGGTTCTTCACAAAAACCCCTAGCGACGGCCCGGGCGGCCGTGGTAGAGCCCTCTTCCCCCGTAAAAAGGGGTCTTACGGAAACTGCCCCGCAAGCAAGGAACAGGATAGCGATGCCGACGGATGCGATTCAGTGCAAGCCTCTCGAGGTCGTGGTCAGCGACCGCGGAATCGAGCGGGCCATCAAGATGCTCAAGCGCAAGCTCGCCTCGGAGGGTGTGCTCCGTGAGCTGAAGATGCGTCGGCACTACATGAAGCCCAGCGTCAAGCGCCGCAAGAAGCAGGCAGAGGCCGCGCGCCGCCGTCGCAAGCGGGCCAAGATGGACGCGGCGCCCCCGAAGGAGCGCACCTGAGCTGACGCTTCGCCTTCGGGCGAGCGTTTGGTTTTCGCATTGGCTGAGCGGCCCAAGGTCGCTCGGCCTTTCGTGTTTTGTCCGCTACCATCGCTGCCATGGCAGACGCTGACGACACTCGCTGCCGTGCGCTCCAACGCGTTCGCAAGTTCGTCGACACCTACGCGAGCAAGGGGCCCTACGGCTTGTACCCCGAGCCTGAGGTGGTCGAGAACGTCGTGCAGGGCCTGGCCGACAACCTGCTGGCCCACGGCAAGATGTACTGCCCCTGCGCGCCCGTGGAATCGTCCAAGGCAAAGGGCCAAGAGATGGTCTGCCCGTGTGCGCCGCACCACGATGACATTGCGCGGCAGGGGTACTGCGATTGCGCCCTGTTCGCCACCAAGGATCCGAACCGAATCGTTGCCCTCCTTCGGCGCGACAAAGGGTAAAAGGCCCGTCGATATGCAACTCGGCGACCCCTGTCCTCCGTTCTCTCTTCCTGGCACCGATGGCCGGACGCACTCCCTGTCGGCCTATGCGAGCAGCAAGCTCCTCGCGGTCATCGTGTCGTGCAACCACTGCCCCTACGTCATCGCGTACGAAGAGCGCATCGTGGCGCTTTCCAAGGCGTTTGGCCCCAAGGGGGTTCAGTTCTTGGCCATCAACGCCAACGACGCTTCGCGCTACCCGGATGACGGTATGGAGCCCATGCGCCAGCGCGCCCAAGAGCGTGGCTTCGATTTCCCCTACGTGCGTGACGACAGCCAAGAGACCACCCGGGCGTTGGGCGCCAGGTTCACCCCCGAGGTGTTCGTGTTCGACGCCGAACGCAAGCTTCGGTACCACGGCCGCATCGACGACAACCATCGGGACCCCCAGGCGGCGACCTCGCACGATCTCAACGACGCCCTGGTGGCACTTTTGTCGGGCCAATCGCCCAAAAACGCCGAGACCGTGGCATTTGGATGCAGCGTGAAGTGGAAGTGAATTCCTGGTAGCCTCGCAGGCCTGGGAGCACTCATGCACAATGGCGAAAACGGGGCCGCGGTCACGCGCGCGGCCACCCGAGGTTTTGGCAAAGGCGTTCCGTTGTTCAACACGCCCACGGTCGATGCCGTGGCCCTCGAAGAGCGCGCTGCCGCGCTCGGCAAGCGATCGCTCAAGAAAGCCGCCAAAGTAGCGGGCCTCAAGCTGGCCATCACCATGATGGACCTCACCACGCTCGAGGGCAAAGACACCGCCGGCAAGGTCCGGCAGCTCTGCCGCAAGGCGCTGCAGCCTCTCGATTCGGACCCGAGCATCGGTCCTTGTGCGGCCATTTGCGTCTACCCGAACTTCGTTGCCATCGCCAAAGAGGCGCTCGCGGGGTCACAGGTCAAAGTGGCCAGCGTGGCCACGGCGTTCCCCAGCGGGCAATCGCCCCTCGACATCAAGCTCGACGACACGCGTCGCGCCGTCGAGTTTGGCGCCGATGAAATCGACATGGTCATCGACCGCGGCGCCATGCTGTCCGGCGACTATGCCAAGGTCTTCGACGAAATCGCCGCCACCAAAGAGGCCTGCGGCCCGGCGCATCTCAAGGTCATCCTGGAGACGGGCGAGCTTGGAACCTACGACGTGGTGCGCAAAGCCAGCGAGCTGGCCATCGCCGCTGGCGCCGACTTCATCAAGACCTCCACGGGCAAGGTGCAACCGGCCGCGACGCCCCCGGTGACGCTGCTCATGCTCGAGGTCATCCGCGACCACTACTACGCCACCGGTCGCCGCATCGGCATGAAGCCCGCGGGCGGCGTGCGCACGGCCAAGCAGTCGTTGCACTACCTGGTGCTCGTCAAGGAGACCTTGGGCGACGCGTGGCTCACGCCGGATCTGTTCCGCTTTGGTGCGAGCGCGCTCTTGAACGACGTGCTCATGCAGCTCGAAAAAGAGCGCACCGGCAACTACCAGGCCGCAGAAGACTTCTCCAAAGACTGAGGGCACCTTCCATGAGCGCAGAGATCACAAAGCAAAATGGCGGCATGTCCGCCAAGGTGAGCGAGCTGGCCCTGGAGTTCGGCAAAGCGTGGGACTACGCACCGTCGCCGGAGAGCCCGGACCACGTCAAAATCGAAAAGCGCAGCGAGCTGTTCATTGGTGGCGTGTGGACGCCGCCCAAGAGCGGCAAGTACTTCGCGACCTACAGCCCCAGCACCGAAGAGCAGCTGGCCGAGGTGGCCGAAGCGGGTGAAGAAGACGTCGATCGCGCCGTGGCCGCAGCGCGAAACGCCTACGACAAATACTGGTCGAAGATGCGCCCCGCCGAGCGGGCCAAGTACATCTTCCGTATCGCCCGAGCCATCCAAGAGAAGGCCCGCGAGCTCGCCATCGTCGAGACCATGGACGGCGGCAAGCCCATCAAGGAGTCCCGCGACGTGGACATCCCGCTGGCCGCGGCGCACTTCTTCTACCACGCAGGTTGGGCCGACAAGCTCGACTACGCGTTCCACGGCCGCACCGTGCGGCCCTTGGGTGTGTGCGGCCAGATCATCCCGTGGAACTTCCCGTTCTTGATGGCCGCGTGGAAGATCGCCCCGGCGCTCGCCTGCGGCAACACCGTGGTGCTCAAGCCGGCGGAGACCACGCCGCTGACGGCCCTCATGCTCGCGCGCATCATCCAAGAGGCCGAGCTGCCCCCGGGGGTGGTCAACATCGTCACCGGTGCGGGGCTCACCGGCGCGGCCTTGGCCGGGCACCCCGGCGTCAACAAGGTGGCATTCACCGGCAGCACCGGCGTCGGCAAGAAGATCCAGCAAGCCGTTGCCGGCACCAAGAAGCGCTTGACCCTGGAGCTCGGGGGCAAGGCGGCCAACATCGTGTTCGGCGATGCCTCGCTCGATCAGGCCGTCGAGGGCATCGTCGGCGGCATCTACTTCAACCAGGGCCACGTGTGCTGCGCGGGGTCGCGCCTGCTCGTCGAAGAAGGCGTCCACGACATTGTCGTTCGCAAGCTCAAAGACCGCATGGCTTCGCTGCGCATGGGCGATCCGCTCGACAAGAACACCGATGTCGGCGCCATCAACTCGCGCATGCAGCTCGAGAAGATCCGTGAACTCGTAACCTCTGGCGAAAAAGAGGGCGCCGAGCGGTACTCCGCACCGTGCAAGATCCCCGACAAGGGCTACTGGTTCCCCCCCACGTTCTTTACCGGGGCGGCGCAGTCGTCGCGCATCGCCCGCGAAGAGATCTTTGGCCCGGTGCTCACCATCATGACCTTCCGAACGCCGGACGAGGCCATCGAGAAGGCCAACAACACCATGTACGGTCTGTCCGCTGGCGTGTGGACGGACAAGGGCTCCAAGATCTTCCACATGGCCACGCAGCTCAAGGCCGGCGTGATCTGGGCCAACACGTTCAACAAGTTCGATGCCTCGTCGCCCTTCGGCGGCTTCAAAGAGAGCGGCTTCGGCCGCGAGGGTGGCCGTCAAGGGCTCGCCGCGTACGTGGAGGTGGAGTGATGGACCCGAAGAAGAAGTCCGACAAGACCGAGCTCGCCGACGATACGGAGAGCCCGGTCTCGGCGCCGGTTGCCTCGGCCCCTGTCCGTGGCAGCGCCCCCCTGGCCAGCACCACCAGCGAGTCCAGCGCCAAGGCGCCGGCAGCGGGGCGTCTGCGCGTCAACAAGGCCTACAAGATGTACGTGGGCGGTGGGTTTATCCGCTCGGAGTCCGGCCGATACTTCCAGGTGCAGGGCAAGCCCGGCAGCCCCGATCCGGAAGTGGTCAACATTCCCCGCGGCTCGCGCAAAGACGTGCGCGACGCGGTGCTCATCGCCAAGAACGCACAGCACGCGTGGGCCGGCCGTACGGCCTTCAACCGTGGACAGATTCTCTACCGATTGGCCGAGGTGCTCGAGTCGCGGCAAGAAGAACTCGTGCAATCGCTCGTACGCTCGGCAGTGCCCATGTCCGAGGCCGAGCGCGAGGTGCAGAGCACCGTCGACCGCGCGGTGTTCTACGCCGGTTTCGCCGACAAGCTCGGGGCCTTGGTGGCTTCGCACAACCCCGTTGCGGGGCCCCACTTTGGCTTCAGCATCCCCGAGCCCATGGGCGTGGTGTGCGTGGTGGCGCCGGAGCGTCCGGCGCTCCTTGGGCTCGTGTCCACCATCTTGCCGGCCATCACCGGCGGCAACACGGTGGTTGCACTTTGCAGCGAACTCGACCCGCGGACGGCCATCGTGCTCAGCGAGTGCCTTGCCACGAGCGATTTGCCCGGCGGCGTCATCAACATTCTCACGGGTCACGCATGGGAGCTGTCGCCGCACATGGCCCGGCACCGCGAAGTGATCTCCATCGAGGCCTGGTGCGAAGACACGGCGCTCCGGGCAGACCTCGAGAAGGCCGGCGCCGACAGCATCAAGCGCGTAAAGACCATGACGGCCCTGACTGCCGAGGCTTGGCACGATCCGCGCCGAGGGCAGGGCATTGGATGGATCGAGCGCCACCTCGAGACCAAGACGGTCTGGCACCCCATGGGCTTGTAA
>JBIKNA010000377.1:0-7516 GCA_044358965.1 Polyangiaceae bacterium | reverse complement strand
CCTTGACCGCGCCCTTGATGCCGGCGTTGCCGCCCAAGCGCTGGTAGAGGGTGGTGGAGCTCGAGTCCGAGCCGCCGTCGGTGCCGCCCGAGCTGCTGGAGCTGGAGCTGGAGCTGGAGCTGGAGCTGGAGCCGCCGCCGTCGGCGCCGCCCGAGCTGCTGGAGCTGGAGCTGGAGCTCTTGGTCTCGTCATCGCTGCAGCCTTGCAGCGCCATCGTGCCGAAACCGGCGACCGCAACGAGCGCGGCCAGAGCGAAATTGGTCTTCATGTTTTGCATCAGAATCCTCCTAAGTGCTGTCATCCAAGGAAGCTGCACCGAAACCGCCCCGCGGAGTGCAGCCCTCTAGTGCCTAACGCTCGACCTCCGGGCGTGGATCGAAACATCAGTGTTATCGCGGGGAGCCCCTATAGTCGTCCCTCTGGGCCGACACGGCAAGATTGGGCCGTGATTTTCCTGCGATTTGTGGGCCGATGTGCTTGGTGTCGCTCACTGGAAATTGCGAAAGCAGAGGCTTGCGGCGCCGCGTCCCTCATGTCTTGGAGGGTGAAATAGTTTCCTAAATTCCGTCACTTGGACGCCGGACGATGCCGAGCACGGGCTTGAGCCTGTCGCTTACCCACACTGTATTGTTCTTGTCTACAATGACGCACCCGGCCTCGGGCGTCTGCTCTACCAGGCGGAGGCCCTTGTCCGGACCGAGGATGAAGATCGCGTCATCTAGAGCGTCGGCGACGAGGGCGCTTTTCGCCCAAACGGTCACGCTGCGAGATGCCGTGGCGGGCTCTCCCGTGCGTGGGTCGATGATGTGGTGGTACCGCTTGCCGGAGGTGATGTAGCTGCGCTCGTAGTCGCCCGCGGTGCTGAAGGCGTGGTCGGTCAGAGAGAGCAGCGCGAAGAAGCTGCCGTCCGGTCCCCGGGGATCACGGACTCCGGCCTGCCATCCTGTTCCGTCGGGTTTGGTGCCCCGGGCGAACAAGTCGCCGCCGGCCTGTACGAAGTAGGCACGCAGACCCGCATCGTCCAAGACCTTGGCAGCGCGGTCCACGGCGTAGCCCTTGGCGATGCCGCCGAGACTGATGCGCGTGCGTGGGGTTCCGAGCTTGATGGTCTGGGCCGCCGTGTCGACTTGGATATGCTTGTAGCCCACGAAGGGCAGCAGCTTCTGGATGTCGGCCTTGGCTGGAGGGTGCGGGTCGAGGTCCTGATCGAACTTCCACAGACCGTGAAGGGTCTCGAAGGTGATGTCGAAGGTGCCCTCGGAGGCCTCGCTCGTGCGAATTGACGTTTGGACGAGCTCGAGGGTCTCCGGGCTGACCTGGACGGCCGTTTTGCCCTCCGCCGCGTTGAGGCGCGCGAGTTCGGCCTCCGGGCGCCAGGTGGTCATGACGTCTTCGATGCGCTTGATCTCGCCCAGCGCGGCGGCGAAAGCGCCCTGCACTTTGGCTACGCTCATGTTGGGCTGCGTGAAGCCGACCATCTTGATGTGCGTGCCCATGGCGCGGCCTTCGCCGATGACACGATCGGGCACAAACGCTGGCGCCACCGGAGTGGCCGCCGAGGCTGACGGCGGAGCGTGAGGAGCGGGCGGGGCAGAGGACGGCGCTGCCGCGGGCATGGGCTCCGAGGTGGGTTGGCAAGCCCATGCGGCGAGAACCAAACTGGTCAGCAGGAGGGCAACCCCTCGTGGCGCGCGAAACATGCGCCGCGTTATAGCTTGAACGTCAGGTCCGGCACCAACACGCCCAAAGTCGGACTAGGCTTGCTTGCTCGGTGCCTTACCGTCGACGCACTTTCCCCGCGCGCGTGGCGCTTGGCGCGGCGTTCGCTGCCTGGGCACTAGAGGCCCGCGCGCAGGATCCCGGGGTCGTACCCCAAGCCCCGGTGCCCGAGGAGGTCGAGGTCGTGGGGGAGCGCCCGGAGCAGGGCAAAACAACGCTCAAGGGCGACGAGGTGCGGCAGATCCCCGGGGCATTCGGCGATGCGTTTCGCGCTGTCGAAGCTTTGCCCGGGGTGACACCGATGGTGAGCGGCATCCCGTTCTTTTTCGTGCGCGGTGCTCCTCCGGGCAACGTCGGCTACTTCGTCGACAACGTCCGGGTGCCGTTGCTCTACCACTTGGGGCTCGGGCCCAGCGTCATCCACCCGGGGCTCATCGACCACGTGGACTTCTTTCCCGGGGCATTTCCGTCGCGTTTTGGTCGCGTCTCCGGAGGAGTGCTCTCGGGCGAGACGCGGGCCCCCGCGCAGGAGATGCACGGAGAGCTCAACCTTCGCTTGATAGACGCCGGTGCCATGATCGAGCTCCCTTTTGCGCAAGGGCGAGGCTCCGTGCTGCTGGGCGGTCGGTACAGCTACACCGCCCTCTTGATCTCCCTCGCGGCGCCGCAGGTGCGCCTCGACTACTGGGACTACCAAACAAGGGTCACCTACGCCCTCACGGAGCGCGACCGCCTGACGGTGTTCGCCTTTGGTAGCTACGACTTCTTGGGCGAGGTCAAAAAGAACAACGGCCAAGAGCGCACACAGGAGATCTTCAATACGCAGTTCCACCGCCTCGACTTGCGGTGGGAGCGAGATCTGGCCGACCGCGCGCGGATGCGCATGGCGCTGACCTTGGGCCGGGATCGCAGCGGTGGCGAGGAGACAGGCTTCGTAGACAACTCCGCCCGGGCCCGCTTCGAGTACACGAAGATGCTGAACGCCAACGTGACCGTGCGGGCCGGGGCCGATGCCATGCTCGACAGCTATGAGCTGTCATTGTCCGACAGCTCCCGAAGGGATGAGTCGTTCTACCCTCGGCGCAAGGACACGACGAGCGGAGTGTTTGCCGACGCCGTGCTGAAGATGGGCTCGCGTCTGGAGCTCGTGCCCGGCCTGCGGGCGGACTACTACGGCTCCGTGCAGGAGAACCTGCTTCCCGGCACCGCAGAGCAGCAGTTGCCGCGAAGCAATGGCGCGCAGGTCGGCGTCGACCCGCGGCTCGCGCTCAAGACCAAGATCTCCCGAGACGTGTACCTGACGGCACAGTTTGGTGTGGCCCATCAGCCGCCGTCGCTGCTCGTGCCGGTGCCCGGGGTGCAGGTTGGGCGGCTCCGTGATGGTCTGCAGAAGACCGTGTCGGCCAGTTACGGCGCCGAGGTCCATCTGCCCTACGACTTCACCTTTACGCCGACCTTCTTCGTGCAAAACCACCTGGGACTCACGGATTTCGTGTCCAGCTGCGGTCTTGGCGACAACGGCGAGCTGTCCGACGCGCGCGCCGGAGCCTCGCGCGAGGTGGAAGACGGCGATTGCCTGCATCAGCGCGTTCGTGGCCGCACCACGGGACTCGAACTACTACTGCGCAGGCCTCTCACCAAGCGTCTATCGGGATGGCTCGCGTACACCCTGTCGCGCAGCACCAGGGACACCGGAGCGCTACGGGCGTCGTTCCCCGCGGGGGCCGAGTCGTTGCTCCGCGGCCAAGAGATCCGCCCGGATCTGGCGCACTCCGCGACGGTGCTTGCAGAGTTTGACCGGACACATGTGCTGAACGTGATCGGGGCGTACGACCTCGGGGCTGGCTGGCGCGCGGGGGCTCGATTTGTATACTACACGGGACGGCCATACTCCCGGACAGCCCTCGGCTACGCCATCCCCCCGTTCAACTCCGAGCGGCTACCGGACTTCCATCGTCTCGACTTTCGCGTCGAGAAGCGCTTCGGTGCGCTGCGCCGACCGTCGCTCTCGGTGGTCTTCGAATGGTTCAACGCCACCCTTCGCAAGGAGGCCGTTGGCATCGACTGCCAATACGATCAGGCCTCGTTTCCCCTGGACCGATGCACCGTCAACGAGATCGGGCCGGTCACGATCCCTACCATCGGGCTCGAAGGGTTCTTCTAGGTGTCCCTCATTCCGGACCTAGGATTTCCGTGGAGTTGCGAGCAGCGCGAGGCGCGACGACGAAGCCTACTGTTGCAAGGCGAGGAGGAGCAACGATGCGTTGCGATGCAAATCCGAGGAAAGCCGACGGGAAGCATTGGGGACACCCCTAGTGCACTGCGCACGCACCAGTGCGATGGGCTACGGCCCCTTGCGCGCCAGATGTGTGATCTGTTTGCGGCGGCTCGACGCATAGCCCTCGATCATGTCGGCGAGGCCTTTGCGGTCTCGGACATCGGGCAGCCGTTCGTAGGCGCCATTCCACAGCTCGAGCACCACGGATTCGTTCTCGTCGTCGATGACCACGCGATCGATCTGTGGCCAAGCAAGCTTGCGGATGCGCGGGATGCCCATGGCCAAGAGGGTACGTGTTTCGACGCCGTCGGGGCCCACCACCGCGCCGCGCAGGCGCGCGCGAACGACAGTGGCCACGGCGGACAAGGCGATGAAGCCCGACAACGGCCCGGAGCCAAAGGGACGCCCCTTGTCGCCCTCGACGACCCATACGTAGAGGCTCGAGTTGGACGACGCCCCGTGCGCGAGCATGACCATGCCCACCACGCCCAAGGCGAACGCCAGATAGATGAGCGACGGCAACATGGTGATGGTTGGCGGTCCGAAGGAGCGCCGCGGTCCCGCGTCCGGCGAGTACGCCATGGTGAACTTGGCGACGGTGCCGTTGACCTCGGTGATGGACGGGCGGTCTTCGTCGGAATCGGACAGGTCGGCGAGAGGGCGCGGGTCTTCGCTCACGGTGTGCACCTCGCATGGACGCGCGGACCCTGGGGACCCTTGGGTCTCGACCAAGTCCCCAGTGTCGATTCACGCCCCCCACAAGGTGCGCGGCTCATCGGGCTCCGTCGGTGTGCTTGCGGTGTTCGCGCAGACTGACAATTTCGCTCTTGGACGGATTGAGCACGAGGAGGCCGTGGTCCGCGTCGACGAGCGCCGTGTCGCCGTCGCCGGCCCAGCGAAAGAGCCCGTCGACCCCAACGACGGCGGGAACATCGAGCAATTGCAGCAGCGTGCGCGTTCGCGGGCCGCTTGCGCGGTTTGTCAGCGCGACGGCAACGGGGTGCGCCCGCGCAGAAATCAGTAGATCGAACACCGTCAGCGCGTCGCCGACCAGAACCGCCTTGCTCGGTAGCTCGGCACGTTTGTCACCGGCAGCCAACATGGTGAGTGCGTCGCAGAGATCTTCGACGTCTTTGGCTCGCTCTTCGAGGAATGGGTCTTTGGTGATGGAGGCCGCGGTGCGCGTGACCTCTCGGGCCACGCGGGACAGCGCTTGGGGGATGCCACCGCCGCCGAGCACGAGCTCTGCCGCGCGCTCGCGAAAGCGACCGTCGCCCAAAATCTCGACATAGGTGGACAAGAACGCGGCATCCCGGCCGAGGCGCAAGTCTTTGGCGCGTTTCGACAGCCCTACAATGGACTTCTGCGCCACGTCGAAGGCACCCTCGAGCAGACGGAGTTCGTCGCCAGGGCCCTTGTTGACGGCGATGTGTCGCTCGCTTTGCCGGGCCGCCGGTCTTCGCAACGCGGCAATGGCGCCGAGCGCGCGTCCACGCACCACCGGCGCGCCGGGAAGCGTGACTTTGCGTGTGCCGCCAGCGGCTTTGCGCTTTGGGGCCCGGTCGCGCTCTGCGTCGATCAGCTCGGCGTGGCGGACACAAGCGCCCACGACGGCGCCCAGCGTGGAGAGTAGCTCGACATCGTGTGCATCCCAGGCCGTGTGCCGGCGCTGCACCACCAGCGCCCCCAGGGCTCCGGCCTTCCCGCGGATCGGCGTGGCCAAGAACACCGGAAAGTCCTCTTCGCCGAGTTCGTCAAAATGCTTGTACGTTGCATGCTTGTGGGCCAGGTCCGACGAGACCGGACGCAGGTACTCGACGGCCTCGCCGGTGAGCCCTTCGCCCACGGCCAGACGCACTTGACCCACGCCGGTGTGCACCAGGCCAACGTTGGCGCGCATGACCAGCTGGTTGCCATCGCCCTCGAGCAAGTACACCGAACAAACATCGGCGCCGAAGATGCGGGCGATCTGCCGCGGCGCCTCGTCGAGCAGTCGAACGAGCGGCATGGGCTTGGCCGCGAAGCTCAAGAACTCGAGGACCGCGTCGAGGCGTGGGTTGCCGCGACCGTGTACTGTGGAGCGGGAAGCGCTGGTCGCCATGACTGGTCGGCAGTTTGGCGCAACCGACCCAACGGGCACAATAGGCACCCTCGCAAACAGCGGAACCAGCGCAGGGGGCCTTTACACATGGCCCCGGGCGCCCCAAGATGCGCCGCCTCATGCTGGACTTCCCCTCCTACGAATGGATGGCCGCCTACAAAGACGCCATCAACGCCAACGACGCCTACAAGGTCGCCGGCAAAGACTGGACGCATGGCGTCGTGGCCATGGTCGTCAAGGCCGACGAAAGCCTCGGCATTCCCGAGGACCTGGCCATGTGGCTCGACGTGCACCAGGGGGTCTGTCGCGACTGCAAGCTCCTTCCGGCAAAAGATGCCGATGGCGCTTCATTCATGATTGTTGCGCCCTACGGCACCTGGCGCACGGTCATCGAGAAGGGGCTCGACCCCACAAAGGCCATGATGCAAGGGCGTTTGAAGTTGGTGAAGGGCCACATGCCGACCATGGTCAAACACGTCACCGCGTCCAAAGAGTTGGTCGAATCGACCTCGCGCGTACCGACGCTCTTTCGGGAAGCGTCTCGCGAGGCTTGACCCGCGCGACCGTTCCACAAGACAATCTCCGCCCATGCGGACCCAGACACCTCTCGTTCTCGTCGCCGACGATGAGCCTTCGATGCTCGAGCTCGTGGCGCGCCACCTGCGCACCATGGACCAGCCGAAGCTCGACGTCATTCAGGCATCGGATGGCGAAGAGGCCTGGCGCCTCGCGCGACAGCACCTTCCGGACTTGGTCGTCCTCGACGTGATGATGCCCGGCATGAGTGGCTGGGAGGTGTGTCGCAAGATTCGCGAGGACGTCGCGTTGGCGCACACCGGCGTGGTCATGCTCACCGGCATCGGCGAGAACCTAAACGAGATGACGAGCCCGCTGTACGGCGCAGACGCCTTCATCGACAAGCCCTTCGAGTTCGAAGAGTTCGACGACAAGGTGCGCGATACCCTGAAGTCTCGGGAGCGCCAACGCGAGGGTGTGGTTCGAGCGCCCGTCAACGGAACGGTGGGGGGGGCGCGGCCAGCGTTGCCGCAAGACGATGCGCCGCGTGGCAAGAAAGCCAAGGCGGTCGCCAAAAAGGGCAAGGCAGCGGCGGCAAAGCCTGCGGCCAAGCAGCCCGCCGCGAAGGCGCCGGCCAAGAAGGCAGCTGTTGCCGCCAAAGCCGTCAAGAAGCCTGCGGCCAAGAAGCCCGTTGCGAAGGCGCCGGCCAAGAAGCCCGTTGCGAAGGCGCCGGCCAAGAAGCCCGTGGCCAAGAAGCCCGTGGCCAAGAAGCCCGTGGCCAAGAAGCCCGTGGCCAAGAAGCCCGTTGCGAAGGCGCCGGCCAAGAAGCCCGTGGCCAAAAAGGCTGCAGCGAAGGCGCCGGCCAAGAAGCCCGTGGCCAAAAAAGCCGCGAAAAAGAAGCG
>JBIKNA010000064.1:0-24372 GCA_044358965.1 Polyangiaceae bacterium | reverse complement strand
AGACGATGCCGAGCGCCCCCAAAGACAAGGAGAGCAGACTGCCCTTGGGGCCATGGCCCCCTTTGGCCGCGCTCATGAGGGCTGGGCCTGACAGGTTTGGGCCAAATCGAAGCAAAATCGCGACAAAGCGTGGCCGAGGGCTGACACGTTCATGACAGACCAGAGCCTACGCTAAGACCCATGGCAAACGCGACCATCACGTCGACGCATGGTGCTTCGGACACCCTCCCCCGTGAGCACGCTGGCGACGATATGGCGCCCCCCGATGCCCGGGACGTCGACCGGCGTGTTCCGTGGATGAAGGCGTCTCCCTTTGTGGCCATTCACGTGGCAGCCATTGCGGCAGTGGCCTACCTGGGCTGGTCCTGGAAGGGGGCGCTCTTGGCCCTAGCCCTGTACTACGTGCGCATGTTCGGCGTCACCGGCGCGTACCACCGGTACTTCTCGCACCGGACGTACAAGACAAGCCGCGCCTTCCAACTGGTGCTCGCCGTGCTGGCCATGACGAGCTTCCAAAAAGGCGTTCTCTGGTGGGCGGCGCACCATCGCGTTCACCACAAGCACTCCGACCAAGAAGGTGATCTGCACTCCATGAAGCGTGATGGCTTCTGGTGGTCGCACGTGGGGTGGATCCTGGCCAAGGGCTACGAAGACACGGACATGGCGAAGGTTCGAGATCTCGCCAAGTACCCCGAGCTCGTGTGGCTCAACAAGTACTGGTGGACGCCCCCGGTGGCGTACTCGGCGCTCTGCTACGCCCTCGGTGGGGGCTGGGCTTTGGTCTGGGGCGTGGGCGTGTCCACGGTGTTCTTGTGGCACGGCACGTTCTGCATCAACTCGCTGTCTCACTGGATGGGCCGCGTGCGCTACCGCACTACCGATGCCAGCAAGAACAGCGCGATCTTGGCCGTCGTCACCATGGGTGAGGGCTGGCACAACAACCATCACTACTACCAGCGGGCCACCAACCAAGGCTTCTACTGGTGGGAGTTCGACCCGACGTTCTACGTGCTGAAGGCGCTGTCGTGGGTGGGTCTCGTGTGGGACCTTCACGTGCCACCGGAACATGTGCGCCGCGCCAACCACGTGCACGTGCCGCAGGAGCAGCGCGAGAGCGCGCCGCTGCACGCGCTCCCGCAGGACGCCGAGTAGGCCCGACGCCCCGCGCCGTTCGGCGCAGGCCTAGCGCTTCTTTTTGCCGGCAGGCTTTTTGGCCGGCGCGGGCTTCTTGGCCACGGGCTTCTTGGCCGGTGTGGCCTTCTTGGCCGCGGGCTTCTTGGCCGGTGCGGGCTTCTTGGCCGCGGGCTTCTTGGCCGGTGTGGCCTTCTTGGCCGCGGGCTTCTTGGCCGGTGTGGCCTTCTTGGCCGCGGGCTTCTTGGCCACGGGCTTCTTGGCCGGTGCGGCCTTCTTGGCCACGGGCTTCTTGGCCGGTGCGGCCTTCTTGGCGCGGGGCTCGGCCTTGACGGGGCCAGCCTTGCTGGCGCCACCGCCCATGGCAGTGATGATGAGCGCGCGGAGCTGGGCCCGAGCATCGTCGAGGTTCTTTTGGTCGTCTTTGGTCTTGTCGCTGACCACAACCACACGGCCCTCGTGATCGAGCTTGCCCTTGAGCATGGCGCGCAGCCGCGCCTTCTGCGCGTCCGTCAGCGCCACGCTGCTATCGATGTCGAAGAGCAACGTGACAAGCGGCTTTGCTCCAGCAGTCTGGAAAAACTCGAGGTCGCTTCCGGGAAGGGAGATGTCGCCTTGGATGACCAACGGAGTGCTCATGGCGGCGATCATACCCGGGCCGCACGAAACGGTGAATGAAAAGTCAGCGCCCGGTTCGGGCCGCGGCGAGCAAGCGGGTACCCGCGGCCACCCCCATGGGAAGCATGAGTAGGCCAACGCCCGGCACGAGCAACACGGCGGCGCAGGCCATGCCAAACGTGAGCACAGCCGCGAAATGGTGGCCCATAAACGACAGGCGCGCGCGGACCCCTACGCCGTAGAGGCTAAAGGGGTAGTCCAGGAAATCCCAGGCGACCAAGAGCGCGCTGACCATGAATTTGAGCGGAACGGTGACGACGCCCGCCGGGGGCACCAAGGCCGTGATCAGCGCCAAGAGCGCCAACAGCGGGAGACCGCACATGAGCCCCAGCAGCGTGACCCGAAGAGAGCGGAAGGTCCCGGCCAACAAGGAGACCTTGACCTCGGCAGGGGGTAGCCCAAGCGCCGCCTGTTGCGCGGTGACGAGGCGGTCGAGGGCAAAACCGCTGAGCGGCTGTGACAACGCGAGCGCGACGACGAAGCCCACAAAGGGCGCGGCGATGCCCACGGCGATACCGAGGGCCGTGTCCCAGTGCGAATCGCCGCCCCGCACCATGCGCACGGCCAGCCAAATGCCGAGCGCGGTGCAGGTGCCCAGCAACGCGAGGGCAACGAAGGTGGGCACGGCGGCCCACCCCCACACCGATGGCGTCTTGAACACGAAACCAACGCCGCCCCAGAACGACCGCAGGCCCTCGAAGGGCCGCATGCGCGCGGTACCCGGCGTGCCTCCGGGGAGACCGCTGAGCTGTGCGTCGGGCGTTTTGACGATGGGAGCAGTCATGGGGCTGCCACACGCAGGGTGCGACGAGAACTAGGGCATCTTAACAACACGGGACAGGAGCTTGTCGAGCTTGGGCCGCGGGAGCCCAGCAAAGTCGGCCACCAGCTCGATGACCCCGCGCTCTTCGGGGCGAAGGCGCTCGGCCCCGGTGGGCAGGTTGGTGGACCCAGTGCGCGACACCCGCTCGCGTTCGGCGGACATTGCGATGGTGGCGGCGACGACCAACGCAGGCTCCACAGCGTCGCAATCCACCAAGATGTCCGCGATGAGTCGCGCGCGCGATTCGAGTCCGGCCAGCTCAAGGACCTCGGAGCTGGCCTCGATGAGGTACTGCACGACCTCCCGCGTCATGTGCGTGCCCGTGAGCTCCTCGACCAAGTTGACGAGGCTCTCCACCTCGCCGTCGTCGAGACGCCCGTCGGCTTGGGCCACCATGACCCCGAGGTCGATGATGGGCGTCGGGCTGTACTTGTGCTCCTCGAAGAGCGCGAGCAACGTCCCGATGGCCACCTCGGCGGGGGGCGGAAAACTAGAGGCTCTGGGCACTAGCTCTTCTTTCCTTGTTCGATGCCCAACGCCAGCTGCGTCCGGAGGGCGTCAAGTCCATCGAGGACGTCTTGGGGTACATTGGCCTTCTTGGCGTGTTCGATGGTCGAGTCCAGCGTGGCCAAGCGCCCGCGTTGGAGTGCCGTGAGCGAATAGGTCATCTGCAAGAACGTATCGAACAGGTCCTCGAGTTCGTCGCCCTTGCGCAAACGCTCGGTGGTGATGAGACGACCGGTGCTGACGCGGCGGAGCAGGCCCTTGATCTTGTGTACCGGCCCCACCACGCGACGGGTCACCGCAAGGCCTATGGCGAACAGAACGACGACCAATGCCGAGCCGCTGGCCCCGAGCACCAACAGCTGCCGTGTCCGAAAGCTGGCCAGCTCGCCGCGTTGACGGCGGATCTCACCGAGTTCGAGTTCGGCCTGTTGGTCGACCTTCTTGAGCTCCTCGTCCATGATGGCGATGAGCGCAGGGTCGTTGCCGGAGCCGAGGACGGCGTTCTGCTGTGCCAGCCTTGAATTCACGTGCGATTGCTTCGTGGCCTTCTCGGCCTGGGAAATGGCCAGCTCGGCGTAGGTGACCGCTGTGCCGCCCATGCGCCCGATGACGTAGCCCAAGACGAGCAACACCGCGGCCACCATGCCCACCATCCACCCGGCATATTTGAGCTGGAACCGCGGGTCGATGAGCAGCGTCCGCTGATGAGCGCTCTTGTACCCCATGCCGTCCAGCTTACCCCGGTTTGGCCTCAGGCACCGACGGGTTTCCGGTCTGGGGACGACGAAGGCAAAGCCCCCAGCATCAGCGTGCGCTCCTTAGAGAACCCTAGAGCAAAGGCAAAGGGCGCCGCGGTGCACCAAAACGTGGGTGCCGGCGCATAGTGCGGAGCCCCCTCTTCCGGCGTCATGTCCAAAAGACGGACGTCGAGTTCGACGGACAGTGAGCGCTCGTCCGGGTCAATGAAGTATGCACGCATGATGCCCGCATGCAGCAGGCGCTGCTTGAGGTCCGGCAACAAGAACGCGCGCCCCACGTGCGCCGGCTCCGGCCCTTGGAGGGCTTGCCCGAAATTCTTCTGCAAGGCAGTGAGCACCGTGCGATGCGTTGCGTAGTCGAGCACCCGGCGGTGCGGAGCCACGGAGAAGCCGCTGATGGGCACCTGTGGCCGCTCGATGAATATCCGCAGCATCTCGGCCTCGCTGGCCGAAGCCGACGAAACGATGGCCACGGTGGAGTCCGTGAGGCGCTGCAAGGCGCTCTCCACGTCGGTCTGCGCGGTATCCAAGCACATCTCCACGAGCTCCTGGCTCTCGCCCAGGGTAGCTTCGTCTTCGGGCAGCTCTTCGACGTGATGGAGAAAGTGCGAAACCAGCTCCCAGCGCGAGCGGTACGACAGATCCGCGCGATCGCTCGCGGTCCGAAAGCGCGACAGCTCGGCCAAGCGTCGCGTGCATCGTTGCCGCAAGGCTTCGATGAACTCCGGCGCCTGGAGCACGTGACGTAGCGCGACGCTCACCCGGGGCTAGATTCCAAAGTGAAAGCCTAGCCGGAGCGCCGTACCAAACCCGAAGCCCACGCCGGTGCCCGAGTTTTGGTAGAGCGGGTCGGCCTTGATGGCCGCTTCTTGCTCCGGCGGTACCCCCGCGGGGATCGGTACCGGCGGACGCTTGAGGTAGAGGAAGTCTCCGTTGGCGGCGAGGCCAAGGGAGAACAATGGCGTGATGTAGTAATCGAAGCCCAAGTCGAGACCACCATTGAAGCCGCTGACGGAGACGTCGTTGGCGCTGCGCTGGGTGCTGGTCGACAGCGAGCCCGATCCCAAAGAGCCGAGCCAGGCCCAGCCACCGTGGATCCCGACGAGAAGGTCGATGGACGAGATGGGGATCTTGAGAGCCACCTCGGCGTTGGCCTGCCACATCTTGAACGCGCTAAACGCGTTGTAGCGCATGCGCGCACCAAGCGAGAGGATGACCAGGCGCAGCCCCAAGCCCACGCTGCCCAGGGGCCCAGCGCCGTCGCTCTTTTCGATGGCGAGGGTATCGGCCGAGAACTGCCGCATATTGATGTAGCCGCCGCCAACGTCGGCGTTGAGCCAGAAGAGCTCGAAGTTGCGGCCGTTGTCTTCTTTCTCAGCGGCATCGAGCTGCTTTTTGGTCTCGCTCGTGCCTTGGTCGCCGGGGCCGGCGCCAGGCGCCATGGGCGGCGGCGGAGCGAGCGGAGCTGCGCCGGGCGGCGATGTTGCGGGCTGGGGTTGAGGCTGCCCCATGGGCGCCGGCGGCTGCAATTGCGCGAACGCAGGCTGCGCGGCCAACAGGAACGCGAGGGGCACAGACGCGACAAGCTTCTTCATGAAGGTCCTTGGCGGGGCAACAAGAGGGTGCGGCAGACAAACGATAGCACCTCGGGCGAGCGACCGAGGTACGTAGGTTCGGGTGCGACGACCGATGCCCGCCCGTGCCGTTGCACGCGAAGGTACTGTGGCGTCCGGGCGAGCCAGCATTCAGGGTGCTGATTTGTGCGGGTTTTGTGCGCCCTCGAGGCCCATGCGCGGGCTTTGGGGGGGGCCCTGGGGGCCGGCTTGGGGCAAGCCTTCCGGGCTTACGCGTGGGCGGCAGACTCTTGCGGGGCAGGCTCCGTCGCGGGAGCCACCGTAGCGGGGACCGCTTCGGAGAGGCAGCTCTGCTCGAGCAACTCGGCTACGTCGAGTTGCTTGATTTGGTCTTCGAGGCTCTGGCTCTTGAGGCCGTCCGTGAGCATGGTCATGCAGAACGGACACCCCGACGCGACGGTCTTGGCTCCGGTATCGATGAGCTGCAGCGTGCGTTTGACGTTCACGCGGTTGGCGTTCTGCTCTTCCATGAACATCTGCGCGCCGCCGGCACCGCAGCAAAGGCCGCGCTGCTTGTTCCAGTACTCGGCTTCCACGAGCTCGACGCCCGGGATGCTTCGCAGAATCTCTCGGGGAGATTCGTACACGTCGTTGTAGCGACCGAGGTAGCAGCTGTCGTGGTAGACGACCTTGCCGCGCACGGGGGTGCGGGGCACGAGCTTTCGCTCGGCCACGAGGCCCATCAAGAAATCCGTGTGGTGCACCACCTCGAGCGTGGCGCCGAAGTCCGGGTACTCGTTCTTGAGGGTGTTGAAGCAGTGCGGACAGGCGGTGATGACCGTCTTGGCGCCGCCTTGCTCTTTGTACCCGTTGAGCACCGCCGCGTTGGCCTCGGCCAGCGTTGCAAACAGGAACTCGTTGCCGGCGCGCCGGGCCGGGTCGCCCGTGCAGTTCTCTTCTTGACCCAAGATGGCAAAATCGACGCCGGCGGACTTGAGCAACTTGGCCACGGCGCGCGCGATCTTCTTGGCGCGGTCGTCGTAGCTGGCGGCACAGCCCACCCAGTACAGAACCTTGGCGTCGGGCTTTTCGCTCATCATGGGGATGCCGAGACCATCGCTCCATGCGCTGCGGTCCATGCGCGAGAGGTTCCAGGGGTTGCCGTTGACCTCCATGCCCTCGAAGGGCTTTTGCAGCTGGTGCGGGAACTCGCCTTTGACGAGCACCAGGTTGCGACGCATGTCGACGATCTTGTCGACGTAGGAGATCATGACGGGGCACTGCTCTTCGCAGGCGCGGCAGGTGGTGCAGGCCCACAGCACGTCGGGGTGCACGATGTTCGGCACCAAATCGATGGGCTTGTAGGCGACCGGGGCATGGGCGCCCTCGCGCTGCGCCGCAAGCAGCTCGGCTTGCTCGGCCAGGGCCGCGGCAGACACGTCGTCCGTGGCGGGCGCCGGGGCTTGGGTGCTGGTTCGCGGCAAAGGCGGCCAGGCCATTTCCGTCTCCACGAGCTCGGACTCGTGGTCGTAGAGGTGATCGCGGAGCGCCAACGTGAGGTGCTTGGGCGACAGTACCTTGCCCGTGCGGTGCGCCGGACAGTTGTCCGAGCAGCGGCCGCACTCGGTGCAGGTGTAAAAATCGAGAATGGACTTCCAGGTGAAGTGGTCGATGCGTCCGGCCCCTACGGGCGCGCCCCCGGGATCGGGCATCTCGGCCACGGCGCCCATGATCTCCATGAGCTTCTCGCCGCTCTCGGCCATGGGTGCAAGGCGCCCCGGCGGGGCCATGTCTTTGAGGAAGACATTGGGGATGCCCGTGATGACGTGGAAGTGTTTGGAGTGCGGCAGCAGGTTCAGGAAGATGAGAACCAGCGTCGAGTGCGTCCAGAACCCGAGCTGCGCGATGAAGAGCAGTGCGCCCGCAGACAGCGACTTGAAGGCCATGGCGAAGGCCATGCTGGCCGGGTGCGGGAACACCGCGTACTTGAGCTCGTGCTCGGTGCCGCTGCCAAACGGAGCGATGACCTTGCGAACCATCTCGCACTGCGACGCGGTGGCCAGGCCGCTGCCCGGCGCACAGAGCTCCCCTTGTCGGGCCGCAAGCACCAGCGACGAGCCGTTGTAGGCCATGTCCGAGAGCATCATGGTGGAGATGATGCAGAGGATGAGCAGGCCCTCCCAATGGAGGGTCATGCGTTTTTGCGGCTTGATGACCCGGAAGTACGCAAAGGACGCGCAGCCAAAGAGCACGCCGACCATGACCAGGTCTTTGGCAAACTCGTACGCTTTGCCGACGGCAGACGAAGGCCCAAGGATGAAGAACGTGAAGCCCGGGTCGACGCCACGCCCCCAAAGAACGAGCGTGTTGATGGTGAGCACCAAAAACCCAACGAAGATGAGCTTATGGGCCAGCCCCGCAGGCTGGTAGTAGTCCATCTTCTCTTGCTTGAAGGCGTAGCGCCAAACCACCGCGATGCGCTCGGGGATTTGGTCCCAGCGAACAACGAAGCGTCCAAGCCGGAGGAGCTGCCAGCGGCGCGCCGCGGACCAGAAGAAAGCCGCATGTGCGGCCACGATGAGGGCGATCATCGCGGTAGGGTTCATGGCGCCTGTATATAGAGCGAATCAGGGCGGAGTCGATCCCTAAAGCGCGCCCCAAGTGCTCAAAACAGCAGAATTTTTGCCCTCCGCCCGGAGAGGCCCAGAGCAATCGGCGGGCGTCTGACGGCGGCCGGCCTCGTTCTGGTCCGTGCCCGAGGTCGTATCGCTCGTTCTGTTGAGCAACGGGCTGGATACCCGGCCCCTCTGCGCGGGTGGTGCAGCGAGGTCCGATGGGGGTCCGGAGGCTTCGCGCGAACACCCGGGGACTTGCCGGGAGTCGGGCACGGGCAACGGGCACGGGGGAAGAAGGAGGGGGGCCCCTTTAAGGATACAAGTCCAAAAGGCCGAGGGCGGGGCGGTTGAGATTGGCCCCATCGCGCAGGCCAAGCAGCAAGCGTCGCTGTTTGGCGTCGAAGCCAATGGCGCGTCGGCCGGTGACCGCGCCAGGGAGGTCGGCGATGGCGTCGCAGGTGGCAAAGTCCGCACTGCACCGGTGCAACAGGGTGCGAGATGCCGACGATGTGGCCACGTAGACAAATCCGAACGATGGGTCGACCCCCAAGGTCACCGCTACGGGCGCAATGCCTAGGGCAAGGGTCTGCGTCTGGCAGGACGTGCCATCCAGCTTGCAACGGGCCCGCTCGAAGGCGCCGGTGGCGCTGACGCTGACCGCGAAGAGCGACTGCGCCTTTTCGTCGAGGAACACTTGGGCCACTGCCGCTGTCTCGGTGAAGCCGAGCGAAATCTCGCTGCAGGTCGGTGATTCGACGGCGGAGCAGAAGGCCAGCTTGGCACCGCCCGGCTGCCCTTTGATGAGCACCATGCGCCGGCCCGGATCGTCGAATGCCGCCCCAAGGACGTCGATGGTCGCCGGCAGCTTGCGACCGAGGCAGCTGTTGCCATCGGTGCGACACCGAAAGAGGTACCCGGGCTTGGAGACCACCAAGAGGTACTTGTCCGTGCGGTCGAGCATGGCATGCAGACCAACGCCGGACTCAGGAGGTTGCCCCGCTGATAAGTCCAAGAAGCTGCAGCCGGTGCCATCGAGATTGCACCGGAAGAGTGATGGGCGCCCCTGGCGCAGGCCGATGCTTGGGTCTTGCGCCCGGTCGGTGGTGACGACCAACAAGCGCGGCGCCGCAGCACCGCCGTCAGCCTCGGTGCGGGTATCGTCGAGCAGCAGCGATGGCGACAGACCGCTCAGCGCGGCGCGACCCGCCGCGGAGTCTTGATGCTGGGGCCCGACGCCTTGGGTGTCGGCCAAGAAGAGCGCCGACCGAGACTGGTTCGCGTCGTTCTGCGCGGCAAGCACGATGCGACCGCGATCGGTGTCGACGAGCAGGGCCGGCTCGCTGCCGCTGTTGCCGCGAAGGACCGTGCTGCCCTGCGCCGACAAGTCCGACACGCTGCACGATGCGCCCGGAGCCCGATCGCATCGGAAGAGCCAGGGCTTGCTGCTCTTGGCTCCGTTGGACGTAACCACCAGCACGCGGTCGCCGCCGGTATCGGTGCTCAAGGCAACGCTGGGAGACTCACCGCTTCCCGCGGCATCGGTCGCCGCGATGTCGTCAACACTGCACGATGGCGCTGCGGCCACGTTGCAACGGTAGAGCCTTGGCTTGCCCGTGGCGGCCTTTGCGGCGGCAAAGAGAGACTTGCTCGCGCTTGCATAGGCAACCGACAGCTGCGTGAGCTGGTCTTGGGTGTCGGGCACCGGGGTTGCCACGCAGCCGTTGCCAGCAAGTGAGCATTTGTGCACAGCCAACTTGCCGTTGCTGTCCGGGTCCGAGAGCGCCACCATCAGCGTGTCCGAGGACACCGCGAGGCGTGGCTCGGCGCCCAAGCCTGGCAGGGCTTCGTCGGCACACTGCGTGCCGTCTTGGGCGCATACCTGAACGTGGGCTTTGTTGTCGGCGGTGCCTTCGTAGGCCACGTAGACCGTGCCGCCCGCAACGGCCACGTCGACGTTGCGCGCGGCGCCAGCGGGGCTCGTTCCCTGCCCCATGTCGACGGTGGTGCACCCCGTGCCATCGAGGCCACATCGGGTGAGGTAGATGCGACCTGCGCTGTCGCGGCTCGTCACCAAGAACTTGGCGGCAACTTGGTCGACGGCCATGCGCGGCGCGATGGATTTTCCGGGCAGCCCAAGGTCTTGGTGGGTGCACGCCTTGCCGTCACTGTCGCAGCGAAAGAGCGCCAACGAGTCCTGCGTCTGCGCGTTCCGGGTAACCACGAGGAGCTTGCCGGTGCCGTCTAGCGCGGCCGCGATGCTGACGGCGCTCAGGTAGCCAAGGGAGGCGTCGAGGCGCGCGGCTTGGCACCCAGAGCCATCGAGATCACAGCGGCGAAGCACTGGCCTGTCCGACAAGTCTCGGCCCACCACGAGGAGCTTGTTGGCCTGCGTGTCCACGAGCACCACGGGTGATGCCACAACATCGGCGCCAGCGTCGGCGCCGATGTCCACAAGTCGTAAGTAGTTGTCGGCGCGGACAAGCACCGCGGGCGAAGGTTTGCCCGGCCCAACGCTGCGGGCCCGGAAGAACTCGGCGCCAGCGGGGACCACGGTGCCCGCGGGAAAGGACTTGCTGAGCGCAGCCGCTCCTTTGGGAAAGGTGACGACCTCGCCCAGGGCAACGCCATCGGCGCTTGCCCACTCCACCACGTAGTCGGTCACGAGGCTCGTGTCTGCCGGGGGCGTCAGCACCAGCTCGCCTTGGGTCTTGCCGCGCGCAGGATCACGGTCGAGATAGGCCAGCTGCGGGCTTGGTGCCGGGGGTGGTTCCACATCGGGGCCCGGGCCACCATCGATGACCACCGGTCGAACGCCCGGCGGCTCTGCGGGGTCGCCGGGCAACACGCAGCCCTCGGCCCGCGCACACGCGTCGGGATTGACGACGCGAGAGACACACTCGCCTTGGGAGTTACACGTGGTGTCGTCGGAGCAAGGTTTGTTCTCGCAGACCAAAAACAGCCCAACGGGCACCTCGAGCTTGGTGTTTGGCACGAACTGCAAGCGCCGGCGCGCAATGATGCAGTTCTTTGCATCTTGCACCGAACAGGTGGCCGGGTCGCGACCGCCGAGGCCCATGATCACTTGCACGTCGAGCGGGGCGTCTTCTTTGCCGCTGGGCGGCACCGTGACGAGTGTGCCCACAAACCCGTCGGACACCCAGGGACCTGTGGTCTTCGACTGCGGCTGGCCCGGCGGCGCCGCGCCGGCCCAAAGGCCAACGGCAAGACTGGCGCCGTGCGGCACGTCGGTGAAGACGCGAACACGGACCTGCGTTGCGTCTTGGCAGGCCAGGACCAGAAGTACGACAAGCGACAGCGCAAGGGCGAGAGCGCGACGAGACATGGCCCCCAAAGGTATCACGCCGGGTCCCCGGCACGCGGAGCCTTAGATGGAGTTGTCTTTGGCGCGACGGCTCGCAGGGCCACTCTTGGCCACCGCCCGCGCCGCATCGGGGACGAGCTGCCCAAGCTGCCACGACACGAGGGCGCTCTTGGCCTCGGTGTCGGCCACCGTTTGCCGGAAGTGATACGCGGACAACGCGGTGAAGGTGACGAGCCCGGAGTTGGTGAGGCCCAACATGAGCAGCGTGGGTAGCCCGCTGAAGGAGAGCACCTTGGACGTCAGGACCAGGGCGCCGCCCTCGAAGCGAAACGAAGGGTCGACCAAGCCGGAGAATTCGAGCAGAAAGGGCACGAGCCCCACGATGCTGCCCGCAAGCAGAATCATGATGCGATGCGCGCGCTGCCCAGCCAAAACGCCCAATACGGCAATGGACAAGATCATGCTGGGCAAGATCAGAAACGGCCCCATGGCCAAGGAGCACACGCAGGCGGCCAGCAGTGAGGCCAGGGCAAACCATGGCGCACGCTCGGACAGCTTGGGAAACGCGTAGGCCGCGGTTCCCACGAGACCGGCGCTTGCAAGCACCAGCAGGCACACAAAGGCGTAGGGTGCATTTTTGACGCCCATCCACGCGGCCATGGGCACGAAGAAGAACAGCGTGGCCGACGCCTGCACGATCATGCCGCGCAGCTGCACCGCCCGCCGGGAGCGCTCGGCCCCCTGCTTGATCTCGACGCGGACCTCTTTGGGTAGCGTTTTGGGTGGAGACGTGAGCAGCCGCACCAGCAACAGGAGACCATCGCGATTGCCAGGGTCGAGGGCCAAGGCCCGGCCGATCTCGCGCAGGGCCCGGGCGTGGGTGTTGCCCATGGTGGTGGCCCGGATGTCTTCGGCGCTGTTGTCTTGGGCCAGGGCGCGGGCGATCTCGATGTGTGCGACGGCGCGCTCTTTGCGTTTCTGATTGTCGCGGTCGCCCGTCAGAAACGTCTCGATCTCGTCGTGCAGCGCCCGGGCGGACTCGTGCCGGTCTTGGGGCTTGAGCGCGCAGGCTTTGCTGCAGATGTTCTCGAGATCCTCGGGGACCGCGAGCTCCGGGGCGCGTACAGACAGGCGTCGCTCGACGCCGCGCACCACACGCTCCATGACCGTGGAGGCGAGGCCCTCGCCGTGCAGCGGCTGCAGCGACAGGATCTCGAACAGAATGGCGCCCAGGGCGTACACGTCGATGCGCGGGTCCACCGGGCGCCCCCGCGGGAGGATTTGCTCCGGCGCCATGTACTGCGGCGTCCCCATCACGGACCCTTCGGCCGTCTTGATGACCGTATCGAGGGTGAGCGCTGGCATCACGGGCATGGGCTCACCAGGCACGTGGTCCCCGGGCAGCTGCGGGTCCGAGCTGGGGCTCTCGCTCAGTTTGGCCACGCCCCAATCGAGAATGTGCACCTCGCCAAAGTCGCCGAGCATGATGTTCGAGGGCTTGATGTCGCGGTGCACGACGCCCCGGGCGTGAGCGTATTCGAGGCCCAGGCATACCTGCATGAACACGCCCAAGAGCTTTTGCCGCGTGTAGGCGCGTTCGGCCCGAGGGTCGCCGCGACGAAGGGCGCCGAGCACCTGCTCCAGCGTCTCGCCTCGCACGCGCTTCATGGTGAAGAACAGGCGCCCCTGTTCGTCGCGGCCCAGTTCGTACACGGGCACGATGCTGGGGTGCTCGAGCTGCCCCTGCACCCGTGCCTCGCGAAGAAAGCGCGCCTCGAGCTCGGCGCTGCCAAAGGGCTCCGGGCGCACCAACTTGAGTGCAACCTCGCGGCCGATCTGGACGTCGGTGCACGAGAACACCTCGCCCATGCCGCCGCGGCCGAGCACCGTGCGCTCGGCGTAGCGTTGCTCTGGGGGCAGCGCACGCAGATCGTCTTCGAGGTCCCGCAATAGCGACGGGATCTCCGTGGGCTCGTATTGTGTTTCCCCCGCCACGCGAACCCTACCTAGGCGCTCTTGGCGAGCGCGGCATCGCACGCGGCGATGGTGGCATCGATGTCCGCGTCGGTGTGCGCCGTGGACATGAACGCCGCCTCGAACTGCGACGGGGGCCAATACTGACCACTCGCAAGCATGGCCGCGTGCCAGCGCGCGAAGCGCTTGGTATCGCTCGCCGTTGCATCTTGCATGTTGCGCACGGGGCCCGCCGTAAAGAACAACGTGAACATGGCGCCGACGCGCTGTACGCAGCCTGCGACAGCGTGTTTCTTGAGGCTCGCGTTGATGCCTGCTTCGAGGCGCGCAGAGCTCTGTTCGAGGCGCGTGTACACGTCGTCGGTCAGGCGATGGAGCAACGCGAGACCTGCGCTGACGGCCACGGGGTTGCCGCTCAGGGTGCCGGCTTGGTACACCGGGCCCAAGGGCGCGACCTTCTCCATGATTTCCCGGCGACCACCGTAGGCCGCGAGCGGCATCCCGCCGCCGATGATCTTGCCGAGACAAGTCATGTCCGGCGTGAGCTTGGCCCGAGCCTGCATGCCCCCCTTGGCCACGCGGCACCCCGTCATGACCTCGTCGAAGATGGAGACGGCGCCGGCCTCGCGGCAGGTGTCGATGATGGCTTCGAGGAATCCGGGCTCCGGGGGAACGAGCCCCATGTTGCCAACGGCGGGCTCGACGATGACCGCGGCGATGTCTTTGCCCCGCTCGGACATGAGCTTCTTGAGCGCTGCGGTATCGTTGTACGGCAGCGTCAGCGTGGCCTTGGCCACATGCTCGGGTACCCCAGCGGAGTCTGGAACGCCAAAGGTGAGTGCGCCAGAGCCGGCCTTGACCAGCAGGAAGTCGGCGTGGCCGTGATAGCACCCCTCGAACTTGACGATGACATCGCGACCGGTGAACCCCCGGGCCACGCGCAACGCCGCCATGGTGGCCTCGGTGCCGCTCGACACCGCGCGCATCATTTGCATCGACGGATAGATCTCGATGACCTTCTCGGCGAAGCGCACCTCGAGCTCTGTGGGCGCGCCGTAGCTTGTGCCCTTGACCGCTGCCTCGGTGATGGCCCGGACGATGTCCGGGTGGGCGTGCCCCAAAATCATGGGGCCCCAAGAGCCCACATAGTCGGTGTACTTGGCACCGTCGGCGCCGTAGAGGTACGCGCCCTCGGCGCGCTGGATGAACACGGGCTCACCACCGACGCTACGAAACGCACGCACGGGGCTGTTGACACCGCCAGGGATCACGCGCGCCGCGCGCGCGAAGAGCTCTTTGGAGACAGGGTCGCTCACGAAAATCACCTCGGGCGGAGAATATAGGGGCCCAAGGCACGATGGGGGGCAGGTTTCGCAACACCGACCCTGATCGAGGCCCCGTCTGCGAGGCACGCGAGCGCCCTGCCGCCCGCAGGGCTACCCCTGCCCGCCCCTCGGGGACGCGGCCCTCAGGCCGGATCCGGCAAGGTGCATAGCTCGGGGAGGTAGCAACAGAAGACGAAACGGTCGTCTTCGCGATTGCCCGATGCATGACCGTTGGTCGGGTGGCCATCGAAGGGGCCCACCCGGACCAACCGGCGACCATCGGCCCAGCTCATGACCAGCCCGTGCTCCGGCTCCCAGGCCACCTCCCCTTCGATCTGTACGAAAGTTGTCGGACCCGCTGCGTATGCGCCGGCGTCGAGTTCACCGATCAGGATCAGGGTGGGGCTCGCATGCTCCCAGATGTTCTCCAGGGCTGGCATCGTGCCGCCGAGGTCTTCGACAATGACCTCCTCGTCGACGGCGTCCATCATCAGAAGACAATAGGCGAGCAGGTGTCGTCCGTCGGCGCGACGTTGCGCCGCGGTGAGGCGCAAAAAGTTCTGGAGCGCCGGCAGCGCCCGAGAGAGCGGGACGTCGCTGGGTTCGACACGAACGGGCGCGTCGTCGAAGTACGGCACCCGAAGCTCGCCGCCACTTTGGAGTAGTATCGTAAGTTGTTCGTCGGTCATCATCGTTGCAACGAGCCCGTCGCACATCCATAGCAGCCGTCAGAGGATTCATGGCCATCGTCCAAAAGAACAGCCCATGGGGGTGCCTAGGTTTTTGCATCTTCGTGGGATTGCTGGGCGGCGCGTGCGCGGACACGACAGCCACGGTGCCGAGAGCAGCTGGCGTCCCGGCGCAAGAAACCACGGCGGCAGCCCCCGCAGCGCAAACGGCTACAGCCTCGTCCGCGCCCCCCAAGGCTGCAGGATCCCCCGCGCCCGACGCCAAGGTAGTCAGCGTGCGCATCATGGACGTGAGCGAGGCGCCGAAGACCTCGGCGCGGATCGGCGACACCCTCGAGGTCTCCGTTCCACTGTGGGTCGGCACCGACTGGAGCGTCGTCGGAGAGCAACCCACGCGGTCAGAACATCTGGAACGATGGCTGGGGCCGCAGACCCACGGCACCAAGTTCGTCTGGAAGATCACCGGCGCACCGGGGGTGCGCACCATCAAACTCGTGAGCACCAATCTCAACGACGCGAAGGCCCCCAAAGACGAGGTCATAGTGACCGTCACGGTGCAGTAGCCGAGCGTCGCTGGCGGCTAGCTACTTCGGCACGCTAAACGTGTAGCTCACGGAGCCGCCGGGCCCCTCGAACGGTGCCATCTTGGCCTGCCGCAGCTGCGTGGCCACGCAGGCGCCCTCTTTGGTGCCGGCGTACGGGGCCTGCACCGTGACTTGGGTGACAGCGCCGCTGGGCGCAAAAGAAACGTCGGCCTTGCCAGGACCACCGACCTCGCCCTTCTTGCAGACGATGAGCACGGCGTTCTGGTGGTCCAGCGCCGCGGTGGCGTTCTTGGCGTTGAAGGTGTTGGGAGCCGGCGCCACCGAAGCACTTGGGGCAGGTACCGAGGCAGCGGGCCCCAGTCCCTGGGGCACCAACACGACCGCAGGTCCGGCGTCGAGCAACGGCGCCGCTGGAGCAACGGTGGCATCTGCAAGGTCGACGGGGGTGAGTACCCCCGCATCGGCGGCATCGGGCCCCGCGTTGGTCCCAGGGGCAGCCTCGGCGCTTGCGCTGGGCGCAACGACCACGGTGCCGGGGGCGCTGGCGCTGGGCTGCGAAGATGGCATGGGCTTGGCTTTCCCACCGCCACCAAACAGCATGAACGCCCCCCCCGCGAGGGCCCCGAGCACCACCACGGCGACGGCCACCAACACCACAGTCATGGGCCCCTTGCTGGTGGGCACAACCGGAGGATCTTGGTCTTGCGCGGCGACCTGGGGCCCAGACGTCCGAGGCTCGACGGGGACCGGTGTCCCCTGCGGCACCGAGGGCCTTTGCGTGTATCCTACATTCGCCGGAGGCAACGAGGCCTGCGCCGGAGGCAACGAGACCTGCGCCGGAGGCAACGAAAGCCCAGCCACCGGTGACGTCCCGCCCACGAGCGACGTGGCGTGCGGAGATACGGGCGAGAGTGCCGGCCCGGGCATGGACGGCGTCGCGCTGGGCCGCTGGGGCATGGCCAAGGTGGAATTGAGCTTGCCGCCCTGCGACGGCGCGCCGGGCAGTGCCAGGGTCTGGTTGCGCCGGGCATCGGTTGTCTCCGACGACAGGCGCTGCGTCGAGGGGCCGTACTCGTCCGGCTGCTTGGTATCGACCACCGTGGCCATGTTGGGCGCGAGCGGCAAGGTGCCTCCCAGCGGGCCGCTGGCCTGGCCGCGGATGTGGCGCTTGAGGGAGCCAAAGCGGATGGCATTGCGGTACGCCACCCAGAAGTCGCCCATGCGCGGCCATCGTTCGTTGGGGTCCACCTTGAGCGCGCGGGCCAACGTGGCTTCGATCTCGTCGCCGATGTCGAGACCGAACGTGCGCGGGGTGGGGCGTCGCGACGTGTCGCGCGCGGCATTGGCGAAGTCGATGACACTGTCTCCGCTGGTGGGCGTTCGGTCGAGCAGCGCCTCCACCATGATGAGGGCGAGCGCGTAGACATCTGTGGCCGGCCCCACGGCGCCGATGCGATCGTCGAACTGCTCGGGGGCGCCGTAGGCCGGCGCAAACACTCGCAAGTTGCCGATGGTCTGCGCCCGGGGCCCCAAGGCCAGGGAGTGGTCGTTCATGATCTTGGCGACGCCGAAATCCAAGACCTTCATGCGCACGCCTTCGCGGCTCTCGGACAAGAAGAAGTTGCCCGGGTTCAGATCACGATGGATGACACCTTGGGCGTGGGCATAGGTGAGACCGTCGGCGGCCCCTTCGAAGAGCGAGAGCACCTCTTCGGGTGTTCGTCCGCGCATACCGCGCTCGCGACGCTGATCGAAGTCCGCCGCAAGAGAGCGCCCGTCGAGCCACTCGAGGGCCATGTAGGGGACGAGGCTGCCGCTGAGCGGCGCCACGGTGCTGCCCGAGGAGATGCTGCGCACGATGTGCAGGTTTCCGGAGGAGAGTCGGTAGTAGAGCCGGCTCTCGTCGCGAAAACGCTGCAGGAAGTTCTCGGCGATGGTGGCGTCGGTGACGCCCGGCGGGAGCTTGAGGCACTTGATGGCCACACGCTCGCCGAGCCCGGTGTGCACCCCTTGGTAGACGACGCTGAAGCCGCCCTCGCCCACCACGCGGTCTATGCGGATCTGTCCATCGAGCACCTGCCCCACGAGGCCAAAGGCATCTACGATGGTCACGGCCATACATTACCGCGCAAACCGCTCGAACGGGCGAACTGAAACCAGGCGGCCGCCGGGCTTGGACTACTTGGCCCCGTAGAACACGGCCCTGAGGGCGAGAACTCCGGCGTGGCTCTGGTAGTCGCGCGAAAAGATGGCGTCGTAGCGGAGCTCGGGCCCGAGGGCGATGTGCGAGGCCTTGAACTGGACGACGTTCCACTCGTAGAAGGTGCCCGCACCGATGTACGACTGCACGACCTCGGCGTCGCGATAGATGTTTGCCTTGGCGTGAAGGCTCGAGAAGCCCACGCCGAACTGAGCAAAAAGCCCCAGGTTGTTGAGGCTGGAGCGGGTGCGGCCCACAAGGGGGAACGCCTCGGCGCGGAACCCCACGGACCCGCCGTTGGACTCCCAGCGGGCGCTCTTATAGCTGCCCAGGTTGATCATGAAGCCGAAGTTGAACGTGTCGGACAGCGCGCCCATGAGCATGGGCTGGATGCTCGACCCGAAAAGCATGTTCGACGACGAGTACTGGTTCGGGTCGTTCTGGAACTTGGGGTCGTTGGGGTACCCGCTGACGCCCGCCGCGCCGCCGCCAAGGGACATGCCCAGGGTGAGGCCGTCGCGCAGGCGTGGCCGACGGGACTTCCAGCTGTCGTCCTCTTCGCTGTCGGCCTCCGCGGACTGGGCGCGGCTCGGACGGCTCCAAGCAAGCGTCCCGAGGGAGGCAAGCAGGCTCAACGCAAGGATGGCAGAGGTCCTCTTCATGGGGCGTGTTCGGTCTGGCAACCTATTGGATGCGCCTGCCCCCTGCAAGGGTCGCGCGACGTCCATGATTCGTGCGCCATACACGTAACCGCATACACCAGCACACATGTAGGCGCGCCGAGTGGATTTAGGGTCGACCCCGCTTGGGGGTTCGAGGTAGCTTCCCTCCCCCTCATGGCAGCCCAAGAGCCCAACCTCGCCGCCGTCGACCCTGCCCTCGCCAAACTGATCGAGGAAGAGAACAAGCGCGAGTTCGAGAGCATGCGACTCATCGCGAGCGAGAACTACGCGTCGCGGGCCGTGATGGAGGCCAGCGGGTCGTGCCTCACCAACAAGTACTCCGAGGGCTACGCCGGCAAGCGCTACTACGAGGGCCAGGCCGTCATCGACCAGGTCGAGGAGCTCGCCATCGCGCGGCTCAAGACGGTGTTCGGCAAACACGCCACGGGCGGCACCGACAACATCCACGTCAACGTGCAGCCGTACTCCGGTAGCCCGGCCAACTTGGCGGTATACCTGGCCTTTCTGCAGCCGGGGGACACGGTCATGGGCCTCGGTCTGCCCGCCGGGGGCCACCTCACGCACGGGCACACCGTCAGCATCACCGGCCGGTACTTCAAGAGCCTGCCCTACGGCGTGCGCCGCGAAGACCACCGGATCGACCTCGACGAGGTGCGCAAACTCGCCAAAGAGAACAAGCCCAAGCTGCTTTGGGCTGGCACGACGGCATACCCCCGCACCATCGACTGGGCGGCGTTCCGCTCCATCGCCGACGAAGTGGGCGCGGTGCTCGCCGCAGACATGGCGCACATCTCGGGCCTGGTGGCCGCCGGGGTACACCCCTCTCCCATTGGCATCGCCGACGTGGTCACCTCCACCACGCACAAGACCTTCCGCGGCCCCCGCGGCGGCATGATCTTCTGCAAAAAAGAGCACGCCGCGGCCATCGACAAGGCCGTGTTCCCGGGCCTCCAGGGCGGCCCGCACAACCACACCACGGCGGGCATTGCCGTGGCGGCCCTCGAAGCCCAGGCCCCAGCCTTCGAGACGTACGCCAAGAGCATCGTGGCCAACGCCAAGGTGCTCGCCGAGGCGCTCGTGGGCCATGGCTTCGTCATCACCACCGGCGGCACCGACAACCACCTGCTCTTGCTGGATCTCACCAACAAGAACGTGCCCGGCAAGGTCGCCGCCAAGGCACTCGACAAGGCGGGAATCGTCCTCAACTACAACGCGGTCCCCTTCGACCCGCGCAAACCCTTCGACCCGTCCGGTCTGCGCATCGGCACGCCGGCGGTCACGTCCCGCGGCATGGGCGAAACCGAAATGAAGCGCCTAGCTGGCTGGATGAACCAGGTTGTGGCGGCGCCCACGGACGAAGCCCTGCTCGGCCGCATCGCCGGCGAAGTGCGCGACATGTGCCGGAACTTCCCGGCCCCGGGGATCACGGTCTCATGAGGCGGGCGCCCTCGGCCCTCTTGGCGCTTGGATGCGCGCTCGGGCTTTTTGCCTTGGGTCGCACCACGCGCAGCGACGAAGCCATCGATCTCGCGCGCACCCCTGTGGTGCTCCGCGCCGAGGCCAGCGCACAAGACCTCGAAGCGCCCAAGCCCACCGAGTTTGCCAACTGGCACGGCACCAGCTTCGGCAGCTACCTGCCCCCCAAGGGCACGAGCTTCGTCGACGAGACTGGCGGCGTGGACCTGGTGTTCCACTTCCACGCGGCACAAATGGCCGATCGCGAGTGGCGCGACAGCACACTCAACGCGGTCATCGTGTCGGCCACCTTCGGCATTGGCAGCGGCTACTACGCCGACGCGCTACAAAACCCCGCGCGGTTTTCGCAGATGGTGGGCGAGGTGTTGTCGCAGCTCCAGCGAGACCTGCCCAAAGAGCCGACGCGCCCCAAGCTGCACCCAAAGCGCGTGGCCCTCGTGGCCTGGAGCGCAGGCTTTGCCGCGGTATCCAAGATCCTGAGCGTGCCGGCCTACTACGACATGGTCGATAGCGTGGTGCTGCTCGACGGCCTGCACTCTTCCTACGTGGGCACCGAGAAGAGCGCGGCCCAAGGCGAGGACAAGGTCGACTTGCGCGGCCTCGCCAGCTTCGCGCGCTTCGCCAAAGACGCAGCGTTGGGCCACAAGCAGATGTTCATCTCGCACTCGAACATCGTGCCGCCGGACTACCCGAGCACGAGCGAGACAACGTCGGCGCTCTTGCGCATGGTGGGCGTAGGGCGCAAGGCCGTGCCTCCCACGGAGCAGACCCCGGGGCGCAAAGACCGCCGCATGGTGCTCGTGTCTCAGGCCGACGAAGGTCTGCTTCACGTGCGCGGCTACCAAGGCAAGACCACCACCGCGCACTTCGATCACCTGTTCTTGGTGGGCAAGGCCATGCGCGAGCTGGTGGCGCCGCGCTGGCGGGGCGCCCCGGCGGCGACGTCCCTGTAGCGAAAAACGGCCACCGGGAGAAAGTCACAGGGTCGCGACCTTTCGACGCGCAACCCCCGTGCCCCCCTCGAAACGTTCCTGCCGCGAAACGTGGACGGAACAATGTGGGGACTAGGCTCCCGGGCTGTGGACGCTGTTCGTGACCGGGACTTCTTGAGCGCCGATCAGCCATTGCGGGATGACGTTCGACGCCTTGGGGCGCTGGTCGGAGAGATCTTGGCCGAGCAACAGGGCCCCGCATTCTTGGCCGAGGTCGAGAACATCCGCCGGGCCGCTATTGCGCGGCGTGAAGGAGACGCGAGCGCGCTCGCTTTGTCGCCACTGCTGCTGGGCGCCGAGACGGCGCACGCCGAGAACTTGGTGCGAGCATTTGCGCTCTACTTTCAGGTGGTCAACCTGGCCGAGCGCACGCATCGCATCCGCCGCCGGCGCCACTACGAGCGCACCTCCGAGGCCTTACAGCCCGGGAGCCTGCACGCCATCATCAAAGATCTCGCGGCCTCCGGCGTGGGTCTGCCGGAGATCACCGCCGCCTTGGGCGAGCTGCACGTGGAGCCCGTGTTCACGGCACACCCCACAGAGGCCACCCGGCGGGCGCTCCTGCAAAAAGAAGACATCGTGGCGGACCGGATCTTGGGTGATCTCGACGGCACGCGCACCCGGCACGAGCGGGAAGTAGACCTGGCGGTGATGCGCGATGCGCTTACGTCTGCCTGGCAAACCGCCGACGTGGCCCCCACGAGCCCCACGGTGGCCGACGAGCTGGAGCACGTGAGCTTCTACCTCGGCGAAGTGCTGTACCACGCGCTCGCCACCTTCCACGAGGCCATGGACCGCGCCTTGCTCGAGACCTACGGCGCAACGGTCTCGGCGCCGCGCATGTTGCGATTTGGTTCGTGGGTGGGCGGCGACATGGATGGCAACCCCAACGTCGGGGCGAGCACGCTGCGAAGCGCGCTGCAGACGCACCGAAGGATCGTGTTGGGCGCCTACGCGCGAGATCTCGGAAAGCTCGCCGAGCTCTTGACCCAGTCGTCTTCGCGGGTAGGGGCCTTCGAGGCCCTGCGACTCCGGGCCCGCGAGCACCACCTAGCGCTGCAGCTCGCCACAGCGTTTGCGCCCACCGATGCACCCTACACAGATTTGCTGCAGCTCATGCGCAAGCGCCTGGTGGCTACCATGGACGACAGCGCCGGCGCCTACGCCGACCCCGGAGCCTTCTTTGCAGACCTCATGTTGGTGGGCGACAGCCTGCGGGCACATCAGGGGGAGCATGCCGGGTGGTTCTCCGTGAACCGCGTCATTCGGCGGCTGCAGGCATTTGGGTTCCACTTGGCGGCCATCGATCTGCGACAAGAATCCACGGTGCACGCCCAAGCCTTGGAGACCCCAGACAGCACGATGGGCGCACAAGTCCTGGCAGTGTTCAAAGAGGTGGCGCAGGCCCTGCCGCGCTACGGCGCCCAGGCGTTTGGCCTGTACATCGTGAGCATGGCGCACACGGCAAAAGACGTCACCAACGTGCTCGCCTTGGGTGTGGCCGCAGGCTGCGTCGATGACCAAGGTCGCGTACCGCTGGACGTGGCGCCGCTATTCGAGACCATCGCCGACCTCGAGGCCGCACCGGAGATCTTGCGCGCGCTGTTTGCGGACCCTGCGTACGCCGACCATCTGCGACATCGAAACAACGTGCAGTGGGTGATGCTTGGGTACTCGGACAGCGCAAAAGACGGCGGTGTGCTGGGTTCACGCTGGGCGCTGCAGCGCTGCCAAGTGCTGCTGACGGATCTCGAGGCCGAATGCGGCGTTCGCATCCGGTTCTTCCATGGTCGCGGCGGCACGGCGAGCCGCGGCGGCAGCAAAACCGAACACGCCGTATGGGCGGCCCCTCGGGGCTCCGTCCGCGGCGTGCTGCGGGTCACCGAACAAGGCGAGGTCATCCACCGGAAGTACGGTCTTCGTGCATTGGCGCTGCGCAACCTGGAGCAGGCTTCGGGCGCCGTGCTTCGGGCAACCTTGCGCCCAAGGGCCCAAGAGCCCCGGGAAGCCATCTGGAAAGCCATCGCGCAGCAGATGGCCGAGCAGTCCACGCGCCACTACCGCTCCCTGGTGCACGACTCCGATGACTTCACGGACTACTTTCGCGCGGCAACGCCCATCGACGTCATCGAGCGCCTTCGGCTGGGCTCGCGACCATCGCGCCGCGACACCGGTGGTACCGGGGCCCGCGGCGCAGGCCCGGCGCAGCTCCGCGCCATCCCCTGGGTGTTCTCTTGGTCGCAGAACCGATCGGCGCTGACGGGATGGTACGGCGCCGGGACCGCTCTTCGCGACGCTTGCCAGCAACACGGCACCCAGGCGCTGACGGACATGGCCCGCGATTGGCCGTTCTTTACGCTGCTGCTCCAAGACATCGAGATGGTGCTCGCCAAAGCCGACATGGGCATTTTTGCGCGCTACTCGGCGCTGAGCCCGGCGCACGACACTTTCTTTCCGCGCATCGAAGAAGAACACGAACGCACCGTGGCCATGGTGCTCGAGTTGCGTGGACAGACGGAGTTGCTGTCCCAAGATCGCGTGCTCCGGCGCAGCATCCGGCTCCGGAACCCGTACATCGACCCGATGAGCCTGCTGCAACTCGACCTGCTTCGACGTTGGCGCGCAACGGACCGCCGCGACGCGGGACTGCTGCGAGCCCTGTCCGCCACGGTCAACGGCATCGCCGCGGGTCTCCAGAACACGGGATAAAGACTCGGCCACCGGTGCCGGCATGTGCGGCCCGCGGGCAGTGTTTGGGTTCTTTGCCGGCCCGCCGCAAGCAGACGCCATTTTTTGGGCAAAGCCGCTGCCGGCGGGCCGCGGCTGGGCTACAAGGGTTCCCATGCACGCGGACCACCAGCTCTTCCTCGACGCGCTCGCGGCCAAGCGAACCCTGCGCGTAACGTTCTTCAGCAAGAAAGAAGGCAAAGAACTCGAGCGCGTGTGTGCCCCACTAGACTACGGCCCGCTGCGCGGCTCCGAGGACGCCCTGCCCCGGTACCAATTCTGGAACCTCGAAGGCAAACGCAAGCCGCTGAACATCCCGGTGCTCGCCGACGACCTGCGGGCCATGGTGCTCT